>NZ_JBJGZM010000003.1:0-452518 GCF_054050515.1 Blastococcus sp. SYSU D01042
CCCCCCCCCCCCCCCCCCCCCCCCCCCCCCCCCCCCCCCCCCCCCCCCCCCCCCCCCCCCCCCCCCCCCCCCCCCCCCCCCCCCCCCCCCCCCCCCGGCGGGGTCAGGGCGTGACGTCCCGGGCCTCGCCCAGCCAGCCGGCCAGCTCCTCCATGTAGGCGGCCTGGGCGGCGTAGTCCATCCCGATGTACTTCCACGGGTGCACCTGGCCGGCCCGCGCCGCCGGGAGCAGGTCGTACGTGGGCTGCTCGGCCATCTGCTCCGGCGGCAGGGCGCCGCGCAGCGAGTACAGGATGAGGTCGCTCGGGTACTGCGGCACGTCCTCCCAGCTCGCGGTCTGCCAGTAGTACTCGTCGCCGCCCGGGTCGACGAACCGGACGCCGAGCTCGCTGTACATGCGCAGCGACGGCTCGTCGGGCGCCTTGGCCATGTAGAAGCCCTCGTCGGCGTAGGCGGCCACGGGCAGGACCGTGAGCCCGCTCGCGGCGGCCTCGGTCAGCGCCTCGCCGGCGGCCTCGAAGTCCTCGCGGGCGGCGGTGACCTCCTCGCCGTCCATGTCCGCGCCCAGGGCCTCGGCCAGCTCCGCGGTGCGGTCGATGACGTCGGCGGCCGAGCCCGTCCAGGCGATGGCGATGATCGGCGCGATCCGGCCGACCTGCTCCTGCTGCTCCAGCGACTCGAAGCCGTAGAGGGGCTGGCTCTCGTCGAGGGTGCCCGCGGAGTCGGTCGGGTAGACCGTGGTGACGACGACGTCGGGCGCCGCCGCGGCGAGCTGCTCGAGGTCGATCTCGCCGTAGCTCTCGCCGAGGATCTCCACGTCTGAGAGGTCACGGCCCTCGAAGGCGACGTCGTCGGCGGTGGAGGTCTGGCCGAAGGTGGCGACCGGCGCGACGCCGTAGTTCCACAGCGAGGACACGACGTCGTTGATGCCGGCGACGCGGTCGGGTGCCTCGTCCAGCTCGACGGTGTTGCCCAGGTCGTCGGTGAAGGACCAGCCCTCACCGGAGGCGGCGGCGTCCGTGCCGCCGTCGTCGTCGCTGGAGCAGGCGCTCAGCCCGACGACGGCGAGGGCCAGCAGGCCGCCGGTCAGGCGGCGGGAGGTGCGGTGCAACGGGATCTCCTCGGCTCACGGATCACGGTCGCCGGGAAGGTTAGCCTGCCCTAAGTTGACACCGCATCGGGGTCCGCGGACACGGGCGTCAGCGGAGGCGGCGGACCGGCACGACCATCGGCGTCCCGGTCACCGGGTCGGGCACGATGCGGGCCTCGAGGTCGAAGACGTCGGCGAGCAGCTGCTCGGTGAGCACCTCGGCCGGGGTGCCCGAGGCGACGAGGACGCCGTCCTTCATGGCCACGAGCCGCTGCGCGTAGCGGGCGGCCAGGTTCAGGTCGTGGAGGACGACGGCGACGGTGCGCCCCCGCTCCGCGTGCAGCCGGCCCACCAGCTCGAGCACGTCGATCTGGTGGGCGAGGTCGAGGTAGGTGGTCGGCTCGTCGAGGAGCAGCAGGTCGGTGCCCTGGGCCAGCGCCATCGAGATCCAGGCGCGCTGGCGCTGGCCGCCGGAGAGCGCGTCGACCGGGCGGGCCGCGAGCTCGGCCATGTCGGTCCACTCCAGCGCCTCGGCGACGACCGCCTCGTCGTCCCGGGACCACTGCCGGACCCAGCTCTGGTGCGGGTGGCGGCCGCGGGCGACCAGGTCGGCCACGGTGAGCCCCTCGGGCGCGATCGGCGTCTGGGGCAGCAGGCCGAGCACCTTGGCGACCTCGCGGGTGGGCGTCCGGGCGATGGCGCGTCCGTCGAGCAGCACCTGGCCGCCGGTCGGGCGCAGCAGCCGGCCCAGCGCGCGCAGCAGCGTGGACTTGCCGCAGCCGTTCGGCCCGACGACGGCGGTGAACGAGCCGTCGGTCAGCTCCAGGTCCAGGTCGTGCACGACGACGTGGTCGTCGTAGGCCAGCCGGACGCGCTCCGCGGCCAGCCGCACCGGGCCGACGGCGTCGTCGCGGGAGGAGGCGGTGGGGTGCAGCAGCCCGGTCACGGCGTCGACCTCATGTGAACTGCCGCCTTCCGCGGATCAGGAGCCAGAGCAGGTAGGGCGCGCCGATGACGGCGGTGAGGATCCCGACGGGCAGCGCCTCGGGGAGCACGGTGCGGGTGACCAGGTCGGCGGTCACGACCAGCACGGCGCCGAGCAGGCCCGAGGCCAGCAGCGGCGGCCGGGATCCGCCGGTGAGCCGGACGGCGACCTGGGGCACGACGAGCGCGACGAAGGTGATGGGCCCGGCGGCGGAGACGGCGGCGGCGGTGAGCGCGACGGCCAGCAGCACCACGGCGGTCTGCGCCCGCGGTAGCCGGACGCCCAGCCCGCGGGCGGTGTCGTCGCCGAACTGCAGGACGGTCAGCGCCCGGCCGGTGGCCAGCGCCAGGGGCACGAGGACGGCGAGGGCCAGCGCGAGGGGCACGGCCTGGTCCCAGGTGCGGGCGTTGAGCGAGCCGGTGATCCAGACGTAGGCCGCGGCGGCGTCGTAGATCTGGGCGTTGGTGAGCAGCCAGTCGACCAGCGCGCCGCCCACCGCCCACAGCGCGATGCCGACGAGCACCAGCCGGTAGCCGTCGACACCGGCGCGCCAGGCCAGGACGAACAGCAGCAGCCCGGTGACCAGGGCGCCGGCGAGCGCGGCCAGCTGGACGCCGAAGCCGCCGAGCAGCGCGCCGACCGAGCTGCCGCCGGTGAGCACCAGTGCGGCCACCGCTCCCACCGAGGCACCCACCGTGATGCCGAGGGTGTCGGGGGAGGCCAGCGGGTTGCGGGCGAAGGTCTGGAACAGCGCGCCGGCGACGCCGAGGGCCAGCCCGACCAGCAGTCCGACGATCACCCGGGGCGCGCGCAGCTGCAGCACGATGAAGTTCTGCGGGCCCTCGGTGAGCCCGGCCAGCGTGCGCAGGACGTCGGGGATGCCGATCGGGTAGTCGCCGCGGCCGATGCTCAGCGCCGAGACCAGCACGAGGACCACCCGCGCGACCAGCGGCACGGCCACCTGCCGCCAGCGCACCACCATCGACACGGGCCCGACGCGCAGCGCCGTCCGGCCGCGCGGCCCGCTGACCGGGCGCTCCAGGACCGCGCTCACAGGGCCATCGTCCGGCGACGGCGCACGAGGGCGATGAAGAACGGGGCGCCGACCAGCGCGAGCACGATGCCGACCTGGAGCTCGCCGGGGCGGGCCAGCACGCGGCCCAGCACGTCCGCGCCGAGCAGCAGCGCCGCGCCCAGCAGGCCGGAGCAGGGCACCAGCCAGCGGTGGTCGGGTCCGGTCAGGCCGCGGACCACGTGCGGCACGACCAGGCCGACGAAGGCGATCGGCCCGCAGGCGGCGGTCGCGGCGCCGCACAGCAGCGTGATGGCCGCCAGCCCGACGGCGCGGGCCAGCCAGATGCGCTGGCCCAGCCCGCGGGCGACGTCCTCGCCCAGGCCCAGCAGGTCGAGGGCCGGCGAGTTGGCCAGCGCCAGGACGGCGCCGACGGCGATGAACGGGGCCACCTGCCAGGCGACCTCCGAGCCCCGGCCGGCCAGCGCACCGACCTGCCAGAAGCGGAAGGAGTCCAGCGTCGCCGAGTCGCTGACCACGATCGCGCGGACCATCGCGTAGAGCAGCGCCGAGAGCGCCGCGCCGGCCAGGGCCAGGGTCACCGGCGTCGCCCCGCCGCGCCCGGCCGCGCCGACGGCGTAGACCAGCACCGTGCCGGCCAGCGCGCCGGCGAAGGCGAACCACACGTACCCCGAGGCCGTGGTCACGCCCAGGTAGGCGATGGCGACCACGACGGCCAGCGAGGCGCCCGCGGTCACGCCGAGCAGGCCGGGGTCGCCGAGCGGGTTGCGGGTGTGGCCCTGCATGAGCGCGCCGGACATGCCGAGTGCGGCGCCGACCATCAGCCCGAGCACGGTGCGCGGCACCCGCAGCTGCTGGACGATGACCGCGGCCTCGTCGGTGGGGTCGCTGTCGAACAGCGCCCGCCACACCTCGCCGGGCGCGAGCGACCGCGTGCCGACGGCGATGCTGGCCAGCGCCGCGACGAGGACCAGTGCGACCAGTGCGAGCAGGACGACCAGCCGTCCGGTGCGCGCCCGGCCGAGGGGCGCCCGGACGGGCGCGCCGCTCCGCGCGGGAGCGTCGGCCGTGGTGGTCACGAGCAGCTCCTGGCTTACGGCGACGGATAGCTGAGGCTTACCTTAGCCGCGGTCGCCGGGGAAGGCCCGTGCCCGGAGAGCCGGAGCGCTACCGCTTCAGCCGGCGACTGCCGCCGTGCCAGTCCTCCTGCCGGCCCGCCTCGTCCGTCCGCACGCCGAAGGAGGGCAGCTGGGGCCGCTCCCGCAGGCTGCGCTTGAGCTCCGCGAAGCCCGGGAACGAGGCGAGCGCCACGACGTGGTCCCACAGCGCGACGGCGTCCTCGTCGGCGGGCAGCCGGCTGATCACGGGCCCGAAGAACGCCACGCCCTCGGGCGGGCGGAAGTGCAGGATCGGCGTCCCCACGTCCTTGCCGGTCAGGGCCAGCGCCTCGTCGGTCTCGTCCTGGATCTGCGCGTCCCAGGACCCGTCGTCCAGGGCCGTCGCCAGCCCGGCCGGGAGCCCGGCCTCGGCCAGCGCCGGGTCGAGGAACTCGCGGGTGCCCCGGCGCGCGGCGTCACCCCGGCCGGCCGGCACCTCGAACACGTGCGCACCGAGGGTGGCGTAGAGCCGGTCGACCGCCTCGTGGCCGTGCTCGGCACGGGCACGCGCCGCGACGCGCAGCAGGCGCAGCCCGGAGGTGTGCCCGGCTTCGTACTCCGGCGGGAAGTGGGTCGCGTAGTCGACGTGCCCGTTGAGCAGCCGCAGCGAGATGAACCGCCACTCGACGTCGTACCGCCGCTGGGCGCTGACCTGGCGGACCCACTTGCTGGTCATCCAGGCGAACGGGCAGACCGGGTCGAACCAGAAGCGGAGGTCGGCCATGGGGCCGACGGTAGGCGTGGCCGGCGGTCGCTGCTCAGCGCAGCGTCGACTCCACCGCGGCGCGCACCTCGGGCGCGTCCGGCGTGGTCATCGGGCGGAACCGGGCGACGACCTCGCCCTGGCCCGACACGACCCACTTCTCGAAGTTCCACGAGACGTCACCGGCCTTGCCGTCCACGTCGGGCGTCTCGGTGAGCCGCTGGAACAGCGGGTGCGCGCCCTCGCCGTTGACCTCCAGCTTCTCGGTCATCGGGAAGGTGACGCCGTAGGTGGCCGAGCAGAACTCCGCGATCTCCTCCGCGCTGCCCGGCTCCTGGCCCATGAACTGGTTGCAGGGGACGCCGACGACGGTGAAGCCGCGGGGCGAGAACTCCTCGTGCAGCGCCTCCAGGGCGGTGTACTGCGGGGTCAGCCCGCACTTGCTGGCCACGTTCACCACGAGCGCCGGGTTGCCCCCGGTCAGCTCCCGCAGCGTCGTCGTCTGGCCCTGGAGGGTGGTCACCGGCACGTCGAGGAGGTCGCTCATGCACCCGGCCAGCGCCGCCGGACCGGCCGCTTATTCCGGGTCCTGCAGGGCGCTGAGGTCGTCGGGGACGTCGACGGCGTGCCGGCGCAGCGCCTCCAGCGGCACGACCTCCAGCGCGCGCTCGTTCGTGGCGGCCAGCACGACGCCCGCGGCGGCGCCCGACCGGTAGGCCTGGAGCCAGCGGACGGCGACGACGCACCAGCGGTCGCCGGGGCGCAGGCCCGGGAAGCCGAACTCCGGCCGGGGCGTGGACAGGTCGTTGCCGAGCTCGCGCTGCAGGGCCAGGAACTCGGCCGAGACGACGGCGCACACGGTGTGCGAGCCGAGGTCCTCCGGCCCGGTGCTGCAGCACCCGTCGCGGTAGAAGCCGGTGACCGGGTCGGTGCCGCACGGCTCCAGCGGGCCGCCCAGCACGTTCCGCTCGCTCGGGGGCACGGTGGTCTCCAGTCTCCGGTGGGCACGCCGGGGTCAGGATGGCAGGGTCGGGGCGTGCGCGACGTCCTGTGGCAGCCCTCGCCCGAGCGGATCCGCGGCTCGCGGATCGCGGCCTTCGCAGCCGAGGTGGCGCAGCGCCGGGGGCTCTCCTTCGGCGACCCGGTGGACTACGACGCCCTGTGGCGCTGGTCGGTCGAGCACCTCGACCAGTTCTGGGGGGACCTCGCGCGGTGGACCGGCGTGGCCGACGTCCCGGACGACCGGGTGCTCACCCGCCGCGCGATGCCGGGTGCGGAGTGGTTCCCGGGGACGACAGTGAACGTCGCCGAGCAGGTCCTCCGGCAGGCGACCCCCGACCACCCGGCGCTGGTCGTCACGGCGGAGGACACCGAGCCGGTAGAGGTCTCCTGGGCGGAGCTGCGCGGGCAGGTCGGCGCCTTCGCCGCGACCCTGCGCCGGCTGGGGGTCGGCCCGGGCGACCGGGTGGCCGGCTACCTGCCCAACGTGCCCGAGGCCGTCGTCGCGTTCCTCGGCGCCGCCGCCGTCGGGGCGGTGTGGTCGGCGTGCGCGCCGGACTTCGGCACCCGCGCCGTCCTGGACCGGTTCGCGCAGATCGAGCCCACCGTGCTCGTCGCCGTCGACGGGTACCGCTTCAACGGCCGCCCGTTCGACCGCCGCGCGGTGGTCGCCGAGCTGCGGGCCGCCCTGCCGAGCGTCCGGACGACGATCTCGGTGCCGCGGCTGTTCCCCGACGAGCCGCCCGCCGGTGCGCTGAACTGGGCCGACGCCGTCGCCGACGCGCAGGACCCGGTGTTCGAGCCGACGCCCTTCGACCACCCGCTCTGGATCGTCTACTCCTCGGGCACCACGGGGCTGCCGAAGGGGATCGTGCACGGCCACGGCGGGGTGGTGCTCGAGCAGCGCAAGTCCGCCGAGCTGCACATGGACGTCGGTGTCGGTGACCGGTTCTTCTGGTACGCCTCGACCGCCTGGATCATGTGGAACATCGCGACGTCGACGCTGCTCAGCGGCTGCACGCTGGTGGTGCACGACGGCGCGCCCGCGTACCCGGCACCGGACGCGCAGTTCGCGCTCGCCGCGCGCACGGGGATGACCTACCTGGGCACGAGCGCGGGCTACCTGTCCGCCTGCGAGAAGGCGGGCCTGCGCCCGGGGGAGCAGCACGACCTCTCGGCGCTGCGCGGCATCGGCTCGACCGGGTCGCCCCTGCCGGCCGCGGCCTTCCGCTGGGTCTACGACGCGGTCGCGGACGACGTGCTGCTCGGCTCCCTGTCGGGCGGCACCGACGTCGCCACCGGCTTCATCGGCGCCTCTCCGCTGCTGCCGGTGACGGCGGGGGAGCTGCAGCGCCCGATGCTCGGCGTCGCCGCCGCGGCCTGGTCGCCGGACGGCGAGCCGGTGTCCGGAGAGCTGGGCGAGCTGGTGATCACCGAGCCGATGCCGTCGATGCCGCTGCGCTTCTGGGACGACCCGGGCGGCGAGCGGTACCGCGCGGCCTACTTCGAGCCCTGGCCCGGGGTGTGGCGGCACGGCGACTGGATGGAGGTCACCGAGCGCGGCACCTGCGTCATCACCGGCCGCTCGGACTCCACGCTGAACCGCGGCGGCGTGCGGATGGGCACGGCCGACATCTACGCCGCCGTCGAGTCGGTGCCGGAGGTCCTGGACTGCGTCGTCCTCGGCGTCGAGCAGCCCGACGGCGGCTACTGGATGCCGCTGTTCGTCCAGCTCGCGCCGGGCACCGAGCTCGACGAGGACCTGGTCGCCCGGCTGCGGACCGTCATCCGCGAGCAGGCCTCGCCGCGGCACGTGCCCGACGAGATCCTCGCCGTCCCGGCGGTGCCGCACACCCGCACCGGCAAGCGGCTGGAGGTGCCGCTCAAGCGGCTGTTCCAGGGCGTGGACCCGGCGAAGGCGGTCAACGTGGGCACCGTCGACGACCCGGCTGCGGTCGAGCACTACGTCGCGCTGGCCCGGATACGCGCCGGTGAGGCTGGTCACCTGCGCGGATGACCGCGGCGTGCGGGGGGCACCTGCAGCCCCCAAGGTGAACGTGATCATCCCGCCGTCGAGGAGGGCCGTCCGACGATGACGTCGAGCGCCAGCACCGAAGAGACCGAGCTCCTGCTGCCCCCGCCGCCGGCGCTGCTGCCCCCGTGGCACACGCCCGAGCGCGAGGAGCTGCAGCTGGAGGCACGCCGGTTCGCGATGGACGAGGTGCTGCCGGTCGCCGACGAGCTGGACCCCCAGAAGGGCCTCATCCCGGCGGAGCTGCTGGCGCGGCTGGCCGAGCTCGGCTACTTCGGCATCACCGTGCCCGCCGAGCAGGGCGGGCTGGGTCTCGGCGTCTTCGAGTACTGCATGGTGAGCGAGGAGCTGGCCCGCGCCTGGATGTCGTCGGCCAGCATCCTGGCCCGCTCCCAGGGCCTCGGGACGGCGGTGCCCGACGCCGCCCGCCGCGACGAGCTGCAGCGGCGCAGCGCCCGCGGCGAGTGGATCGGCGCGATCGCGCTGTCCGAGCCCGACGCCGGCTCCGACCTGGCCGGGGTCTCCACCCGCGCGGTCCTCGACGGCGACGAGTGGGTGGTGACCGGGCACAAGCGCTGGTGCGGCAACGCCGAGGCGGCCGACTTCATCCAAGTGCTGGTGCGCGAGCGGGACCCGGAGGAGGGGGAGTCGCGCTCCGCCGGCCTGGTCAACCTGCTGCTGGAGAAGGAGCGCGGCTCGTTCCCCGAGGGGCTCACCGGGCACCCGATCGACAAGATCGGCTACCACGGCTTCCTGACCTGGGACCTCACCTTCGACGGCGTCCGCATCCCGAAGGGCAACGTCGTCGACGAGGCGCGCGCCGCGCGGGAGGACAGCGGCGAGGAGGGCGAGGCGGCCGAGCAGGCGGGCTTCGCCGAGGCGCAGAAGTTCCTCAACACCGCCCGCGTGCACACCGCCGCCCGCGCCGTCGGCCTGGCCCGCGCCGCCCTGGAGGACTCGATCCTCTACCTGCAGGAGCGCGAGCAGTTCGGCCACCCGATCGGCGACTTCCAGGCGCTGCGCTTCGCCGTCGCCGAGATGGCCGCGCAGATCGAGCAGTCGCGCGCCTTCTACCGGCAGGTCGCGCACCTCATCGACCTGGGCCTGCCGGTCGCCAAGGAGGCCTCGATGGTGAAGCTCGAGGCCACCGAGATGTCGGTGCGCGTGACCAACCAGGCCATGCAGCTGCACGGCGGCAACGGCTACACCACCGAGCGGCAGGTCGAGCGGCACTGGCGCGACGCCCGGCTGACCACGATCTTCGAGGGGACCAGCGAGATCCAGAAGCGGATCATCAGCGACCGCCTGCTCCCCCGGTCGCCCTTGTCCTGACCCGTGCCGTTGCGCACCAACCGCCCTCTCGGGAGCTCCTCACGCGGCGGTTGGTGCGCAACGGGCGGCTCAGGCGAGGCGGATCGGCATGACCATGCGGACTTCGCCGGGGCGGCGAGGGTCGCGGATCACCAGCGGCGCGAGCGGGCCGTCGAGCCCGAGCTCGAGCTGGCCGGCGTCCCCGGGCAGCGCCTCCAGCAGGAACTCGCGGTTCACGCCGAGCTCGACGCCGTCCAGGGTCAGCACCGTCGCCGTCTCCTCTCCGCCGTCCGGCCCGGTCGGGACCGTGCGCGTCGGCGCGGAGGCCAGCTCCACGCGGAAGGCGGCGGCGTCGACGTCCAGCAGCGAAGCGCTGCCGGTGCGCAGCACGCGGCGGTAGTCGGGGAACTCGGCGTCCAGCCGCCGGCCGGTGACGCTCCCGCCGGCCCACTCGACGGCGACGTCGTCGCCCGCCAGCCGGAGGGCGGCCGCACCGGCGGCGTCGGAGGCGAGGAGCCGGTCGACGAGGTCCACGGGCAGCAGCACGCTCACCGCTGCGCCCTCCAGCACGGCGCCGGCGACGGCGGACACGGCCAGCCGGTAGCGGTCGGTGGCGGCCAACCGCACGGCGTCGGCGTCGGCGTCGACCAGGACGCCGGTGAGCATCGGCAGCTCCGGGTCGGTGCCGACGGCGGGGCGGACGGCGCGGAGGGCGTCGAGCAGGGCGGCGGCGGTGGTGCGGACGACGGTCATCGGGCTCTCCTGGGCGAGTAGTGATCGGGCGGAGAGGAGCTCGCGGCGGGCGTCGGCCAGGCCGTCCTCCAGGCGCGTCAGGTGCGCCTCGAGGACCGCGTCGACGACGGCGGGGTCGTCCCGGTGCTCGACGACCCGGCGGATGTCGGCCAGCGGCATGCCCACCCGTCGCAGCCGGGCGACGAGCCGGGCCACGACGACCTGGTCGTCGCTGTACCACCGGTAGGAGCTGTGCGGGTCCACGTGCGCCGGCACGAGCACGCCCGCGCCGTCGTAGAACCGCAGGGCGCTCACCGTCAGGCCCGATTCCCGGGCGAGCCGGCCGATCCCCCGCATGCGTTCCTCCACGCCCGTCACCGTCGGGCCTCGACCTGGTCGAGGGTCAAGCGTCCCCGGACAGGCGCAGGACGCGCGCCTCCCAGGGGCGCAGGCGGGTGGGGTCGTCGTCGGGCAGGTTGCCCAGCACCAGCTCCGCGCCGGCGGCCCCGGGCAGCAGGGCGGTGAGGTCGTGCGTCGTCCGCGACAGGTTGCAGACGACGAGCAGCGTGGCGCCGTCCAGCGAGCGGGTGAAGGCGTACACCTCCTCGTGCTCGGGCAGCAGCATCGTGAAGTCGCCCAGCGCCACCACCGGGTCGTCGTGGCGCAGCGCGATCAGCCGGCGGTGGTGGGCGAGCACCGAGGTGGGGTCGTCGCGCTGCGCGGCCGCGTTCCACTCGACGTGGTCGGGATTGACCGCCAGCCACGGCCGCCCGGTGGTGAAGCCGGCGTTCGGGGAGTCGTCCCACTGCACCGGCGTGCGGGCGTTGTCCCGGCTCATGGTGCGCAGCGCGGCCAGCACCTCGGCCGGGTCGTGCCCGGCGGAGACCGCGTGCACGTGGTGGTTGAGCGACTCGACGTCGGCGAACTCCTCGAGCGAGCGGAACGGGAAGTTCGCCATCCCGAGCTCCTCGCCCTGGTAGACGTACGGCGTCCCCCGGTGCAGGTGGAGCAGCGTGGCCAGGCAGGTCGCGGAATCGCGCCGGAACTCCGGGGAGTCGTCGCCGAACCGGGACACCGCCCGCGGCTGGTCATGGTTGTCCCAGTAGAGCGAGTTCCACCCCACGTCGGCCAGGCCCGCCTGCCAGCGCCCGAACGAGGCCTTGAGGTCGTGCATCCGCAGCGGGTGGACGTCCCACTTCGACGTCCCGTGGTCCAGGCCGACGTGCTCGAACTGGAACACCATGTCCACCTCCGCGCGCGCGGGATCGGTGAACAGCCGCGCCTGCTCCACGGTCACCCCGGGCATCTCGCCGACGGTGAGGAACGCTCCCTCCCGCCCGGCGAAGACCTCGCGGTGCATCTCCTGCAGGAACTCGTGGATCCGCGGCCCGCACAGGAACGAGCCGAAGCCGCTGCCCAGCGCCGAGCCCGGGATCGGCGGGCCGTCGTGCAGCGTGCCGTCCGGGGCGACGTCCTTGCTGATCATGTTGATGACGTCCATGCGGAAGCCGTCGACCCCGCGGTCCAGCCACCACCGCATCATCTCGTAGACCGCGCTCCTGACCTGCGGATTCTCCCAGTTCAGGTCGGGCTGGCGGCGGTCGAACAGGTGCAGGTAGTACTCGCCGCTGGCCTCGTCGAGCTCCCAGACGGGGCCGGAGAAGAACGACTGCCAGTTGGTCGGCTCCGCTCCCGGGTCGCCCGGCGCCATGCCGGCCCGCGGCGGACGCCACCAGTACCAGTCCCGCTTGGGCGAGTCCGTCGACGCGCGGCTCTCCACGAACCACGGGTGCGCGTCGCTGGTGTGGTTGACCACCAGGTCCATGAGCAGCTTCATCCCGCGGTCGTGCAGCGCGGCGACCAGCTCGTCGAGCTGCGCGAGCGTTCCGAACAGCGGGTCGATGCCCCGGTAGTCGCTGATGTCGTAGCCGTTGTCGGCCTGCGGCGAGGGGTAGACCGGCGAGAGCCACAGGACGTCGACGCCGAGGTCGGTCAGGTGGTCCAGGCGCTGGAGGATCCCGCCCAGGTCGCCGATGCCGTCGCCGTCGGAGTCCATGAACGAGCGCGGGTAGACCTGGTAGACGACGGCGCGGGTCCACCAGGGCGCGGATGCGGGGTCCATGCCGTCGTCTGCCCCGTTCAGGCCGCGGGGAACCCGTGGTGGACCGCTTCGACGTTGTTGCCGTCGAGGTCGCGGAAGAAGACGCCGTAGTAGCCCGGGTGGTACTCCGGCCACTCCCGCGGCTCGTGCAGGATCTCCGCGCCCGCCTCCCGCGCCGCGGCGAAGACGGCGTCCACGGCGTCCCGGGACGGCGCTGCCAGCGCCAGGTGCACCGGCCGGTCGCCCGGGCCCTCGACCGGCGACGTCCACAGCTGCGGCTGGCCGGAGGGCCCGGCCAGGCCGATGACCGGGCCGTGCGGGGTGTCGATGCGCATGGCCTCGCGGACGCCGCAGGGCGCGAGGACCCGCTCGAAGAAGGCGGCGGCAGCAGCGGGGTCGGCGCACTGCAGGCCGAGGTGGTCGATCATGCGGCGGGACGCTAGCGCCGAAGTCCGACAACCGGGGCCCGCGGATGCGCCCGGCGCGAAACCGCGTGCGACCTGTCGTACCCATCACCGACGATGAGGGCCGATCCGGGGGAGAGGGAGGACGATGACCGCCGTGCCGCGGGCACTGTCGCCGCTGCGGCACCAGCACTACCGGTGGCTGGCCACCTCGCTGGCCGCGTCGCTGCTCGGGCACGGGCTGTGGGCGGTCGCGCTCGTCTGGCAGGTCGTCGACCTCGGGGGCGGGCCCGCCGCCCTCTCGCTGGTCACCGCCCTCTCCGCCGGCGGCATGCTGGTCAGCACCCTGCTCGGCGGCGCGTTGGCCGACCGGCTGCCGCAGCGCCGCATCTTGCTCGGGGTGGCGCTCACCGAGTGCCTGGCCATGGGCGTCGCGGCGGGACTGTCCCTGGCCGGGGTGATCGCGCTGGAGCACCTGGCCGCCGCCAGCCTGGTGACCGGCATCGCGATGGGCTTCTACTACCCGGCCTACTCCGCGCTGGTGCCGGTCCTGGTCCCGCCGGGCGACCTGCTGGCCGCGAACGGGCTGGAGGGCGTCGTCCGCCCGGTCCTGGCCCAGGCGGCGGGCCCGGCCGCCGCCGGGTTCCTGGTCGCCTCGATCTCGCCCGGTGCCGCGCTGGCCGCCGCGGCCGCAGCGGCGGCCGGCGCCGCCGCCTGCGTGACGACGCTGCCGGTGCGGGCGAGCACGCGCTCCGGCGACGGCGACGGGGGTTCGGCGGTGGCCGGGCTGCTCACCGACGTGCGCGAGGGCTTCCGCTACATGCTCCGCACGCGGTGGCTGCTGGCCACGCTGCTCTACGCCGCGGCCATGATCCTGGCCTTCATCGGACCGTTCGAGGTGCTCGTCCCCTTCGCCATCCAGGACGCCGGGGGTGGCCCGTCCGAGCACGCCTGGGTGCTGGCCGCCTTCGGCATCGGCGGCGCCGTCGGCTCGCTGGTCGTGGCCTCGCTGCGGCTGCCGCGGCGCTACCTCACCGTCATGAACCTGCTCTGGGGTGCGGGCACCCTGCCGCTGGTCGTCTTCGGGTTCACCACGGACCTGTGGCTGATGCTCGTCGCGGGCGCGGTCATGGGCGCCACCTTCCAGGCGGGCATGGTCATCTGGGGCACGCTGCTGCAGCGCCGGGTGCCCGGCGAGCTGCTCGGTCGCGTCTCCAGCCTCGACTTCTTCCTGTCCCTGTCGCTGATGCCCCTGTCGATGGCGCTGGCCGGCCCGGTGAGCGAGCTCATCGGCCGCTCCGCGACCTTCGTGGTGGGCGGCGTGGCGCCCGTCGTGCTGGCGGTGGTCACGATCGTCGCCGCCCGTCTGCGGGAGGACGAGCTGGCCCACCCGCTCGACGTGCCGGCCGAGGACACCGCACGGCCGGAGGACGAGCGGCCCCTGGAGGGCGCCGACCGGTGACCGCCACCGCCCGGGCGACCGGCCGGCTCCGCTGCTTGGATGGGCGGAGCGCCGGGAGAGCCCCGGCGCAGGAGGGAGCACCGTGGCCGAGCTGCAGCGACCGGACGTCGAGCCCCCCACCGGGCCTGCCCCCGACGACCTGGTGATCGAGGACCTCGTCGTCGGCGAGGGTCCCGAGGCGAAGGCCGGCGACCTGATCAGCGCCCACTACGTCGGCGTCACGCACGACGGCGGCGAGCAGTTCGACGCCTCCTGGGACCGCGGCGACCCGCTGGAGTTCCGCCTCGGCGTCGGCATGGTCATCCAGGGCTGGGACGAGGGCATGACCGGCATGAAGGTGGGCGGCCGCCGCCGGCTGACCATCCCGCCGCACAAGGCCTACGGCGAGCGCGGCGCCGGCGGTGTCATCAAGCCCGGCGCGACGCTCGTCTTCGTCGTCGACCTCGTCGGGGTGCGCTGACTTCACGAGGCATGCCCCGGTGCCCATGCCCCCAGCGGGCACCGGGGCGGCCGGTCCGCCCGGAATGCGTGGACGCACGACCGGGTTGGGCCGGGCATGCGCGTAGAGGTGTGGTCCGACGTCGTCTGCCCGTGGTGCTACGTCGGCAAGCGCCGGCTGGAGACCGCCCTGGAGCGGTTCCCGCACCGCGACCAGGTCGAGGTCGTCTGGCGCTCCTTCCAGCTCGACCCCACCGCCCCCGAGGGCGAGACGCACCCGACGCTGCCGGCCCTGGCCGCCAAGTACGGCGTCCCGGTCGAGCAGATGCGCGAGAACATGCGCGGCCTCGAGGAGCTCGCCGCCGCGGAGGGCCTGGAGTACCACCTGGCCGAGGGCGTCAGCGGCAACACCCTGCTCGCCCACGAGCTGCTGCACCTCGCCGCCGAGCACGGCAACGACACGCGCAACGCGCTCAAGGAGCGCCTGCTGCACGCCTACTTCGAGGAGCAGCGCTCGGTCTTCGACGTCGAGTCGCTCGTCCCCCTGGCCGTCGAGGTGGGCCTCGACGAGGCGGCGGTCCGCGAGGCCCTCGCCGATCGGCGCTTCCGCTGGGCGGTGAGCGAGGACAGCGCGACGGCCGTCGAGCTCGGCGCGCGGGGCGTCCCGTTCTTCGTCGTCGACCGGAAGTACGGCGCGGCCGGCGCCCAGCCCGCCGAGCAGCTGCTGCAGCTCCTCGAGCGCGCGTGGGCGGACGCGAACCCGCTGATCACGGTGCCCGCCGCCGACGGCTGCACCGACGACGGCTGCACGGTCTAGCCGAGCAGGCGGGGGACGGCGCGCAGCGCCGCCTCCGCGTCGGCGGTGAGCTCCCGGACGACGTCGGTCGCGGACCGCTCCGCCGTCACCAGGCCCACCGCCTCCCCGGCGTAGAGCGGGGCGTGCGCGGGATCGCCGGTCCGCCGGCCGTCGACGACGAGCTGCCGCGCGGCGGCGTCGTCCACCAGCTCGTGCTCCCGGCCGTGCCAGGCGCGTGAGAAGTCGTTGGCCAGGGCCCGCCCCGGCCAGCGCTCGGGCCAGGCGATGCCCTCCGCGACGTCGAAGGCGCGGGTCAGCACCGTCTCGTCGCCCGTGGCCGCCCGGATCCGCTCCCGGGCCGGGGCGCCGTTGAGCCCCTCGACGCACGAGAGCAGCGCCGTCCCGACCCACACGCCCGCCGCGCCGGCCACGAGCGCCGCGGCCATCCCCGCCCCGTTCGCGATGCCGCCGGCGGCGACCACCGGCCGGTCGGTGAGCGCCAGCACCTCCTGCAGCAGGGGTAGCAGCGCCCGCTGACCGGTGTGCCCGCCCGCCTCCGTGCCCTGCGCCACGAGCACGTCGACGCCCGCGTCGACCGCCCGCCGCGCGTCGGCGACGGTGTTGACCTGCGCCGCGACGGCGATGCCGGCGTCGTGCAGCGGCCCCACCCAGGGCGCGGGGTCGCCGAAGGACATCGACACCAGGCTCGGACCCGCGGCCACCGTGGCCTCGACGAGCTCCGGCCGGTCGGCCAGCGTCCAGATCATCAGGCCGACACCGAAGGGCAGCCCCTCGGCGGCGGCGAGGCCGCACTCCGACGTCACGAACTCCGCGCTGTGCCGCCCGCTGACGCCGATCATGCCCAGGCCGCCCGCGCGCGAGACGGCCGCGGCCAGCGCGCCGCCCGAGACGCCGGCCATCGGCGCACCGACGACCGGCGTCGTGAGGTCGAACCAGCGGGTCAGCGGGGTTGCTATCACCCGCCCATCCTGGCCTCGGGCACTACTTCGTGGCAGGGCCGCCCTGGTCGGTGCCCTGCAGCCGGCCCAGGAACTCGTGGCAGCGCTTCGCGCGGGCCGAGTCCTGCTCCATCACCTCGCGGAAGAACGACGCGACGTCGTCCAGGCCCGCGTTCTCGGCGTCCCGGACGTACTGGCCGTAGTCGTGACCGGCCTTCAGCGAGTGGTACTGCACGGAGACGAGGTCGTAGAAGACGTCCTCGAACCCGGTCTCACCGGTGGCCATGGCTCCTCCTCGGGTGCTCGACGGCGGGCTCCCGGGTTACCCGGACCGGACCGGTCCGTCACATCGGTCAGGACTCCGCCGGCTCGGCGAACGCGCCGCCGGCGGCGCGGTCCTCCTCGTCGGCGGCGAGCTCGTCCTCGCCCGAGACGACGGGGTCGTCCGCGGCGGAGGCCAGGTCCTCGCCCTGGCCGAGCGCGCCGGGGTCGGCCTGCAGGGTGCGCGGGTCGTTGAGCGGGTCCGGGGTGTCGGGATCGGTGACGGTCATGCCCCACCGGTGCCCCGGGCAGGCCTGGCTGATGCGTAACCGATGTGTTACGCATGGGGCGTGGAGGCACTCGCGGCGCTCGCCGACCCGGTCCGCCGGGAGCTCGTCGACCTGCTGGCGCAGGGGGAGGTGGCCGCCGGGGACCTGGCGGACCGCTTCCCGGTGAGCCGCCCGGCGATCAGCCGGCACCTGCGCGTGCTGCGGTCGGCGGGCCTGGTCACCGTCCGCGCGGAGGGCCGGCGACGGCTCTACGCCCTGGACCCGCGGCCGCTGCGCGAGCTCGACGACTGGCTGGAGCCCTACCGCGACCTGTGGGCCTCGCGGCTGGACGCACTGGACACCGAGATCGCCCGCGGTCGGCGGGCGCGGAGGAACGGAGGACCGGCATGAGCGAGGACCTGGAGACGCGGCGGGGGATCGTCACGCGGCTGGACGACGGGCGGCAGCGGCTGGAGTTCCGCCGCTCGTGGCCCGACCCCATCGAGGACGTGTGGTCCGCGCTGACCGAGCCGGACCGGCTGGCGCGATGGATCGGCACCTACGAGGGCGAGCGGGCGGTCGGGGCCACGGGCACCTTCACCATGACCCACGAGGAGCAGCCGGTCGGCGAGCCCATGCGCATCGTCGCGTGCGAGCCGCCGCACCGGCTGACCGTCGAGTGGGTCCAGGAGGACACCGACGCCTGGACGGTCGACCTCGAGCTCTCGACCGAGGGCGACCGCACCGTGCTGACCTTCGTGCAGGTGTTCGGCGCCGACGCCGACGTCACCGACTTCGCGATGGGCTGGCACTGGTACCTGGACAAGCTCGGCGCCGTCGTCGCGGGCGCGCCCGCCCCGGGCCTGTGGGACGACTTCCTGGCGGAGGTGGGGCCGTCCTACGGCCGCGGCTGAGGGGCCGCGATAGCGTGCCCGGGATCCGTCCGCCGACAACGGCGTCGGCGGCCGGGTCGACCCCGCCCGGGGAGCCCCCGCTCGCCCGGTGACGTCGGCGGAGGTCGGTTAGCGTGGATGAGCCGCAACCCGTTCGACGGAGGCTCTTCCCCACGTGGCGAATCCCTACCTGCAGGTCCTGCGCACGCCGCACGCCCTGCCCATGGTGCTGGCGGCGTTCGTCGGGCGGCTGCCGCTGTCGATGGTGGGGCTGGGCTGCGTGCTGCTCGTGGCCGCCGAGACCGGCTCGTACGGCCTCGGGGGCGCCGTGGCCGCGGTCGGCGCGGTGACGACGGCGGTCGCCGGCCCGTTCATCGGCCGGCTGTCCGACGCGCACGGCCAGCGACGGGTGCTGCTGCCGGTGCTGGCCGTCTTCGTCGCCTCCGGCAGCGTGTTCCTGGTCGCCGTGCGCCAGGACTGGCCGCTGGTCCTCGTCTTCGCCGCCGCCGGCCTGGCCGGGGCCTGCCTGCCGCCGGTCAGCTCGATGATCCGGGTGCGCTGGACCCACCTGCTGCGGGGCAGCCACCGGCTGCCCACCGCCCTGGCCATGGAGTCCGTGGTGGACGAGATGGTGTTCGTGCTCGGCCCCGTGCTGGTCACCATCCTGTCCACGACCGGGCACGCGACCGCCGGCCTGGTCACCGCCTTCGTGCTGGCGACGGTGGGCAGCCTGCTCTTCGCCGCCCAGCGGCGCACCGAGCCCGCGCCCACCGCGCACGAGCACCGCGCCGTCTCCTCGGCCATGCGGTGCGACGGGCTCAAGGTGCTGTTCGTCGTGGCCGCCGCGGTCGGGACGGTGCTCGGCACGCTGCAGATCTCGCTCGTGGCCTTCGCCGACGAGGTGGGGGAGAAGCCGATGTCCGGCGTCCTCATCGCCGGGCTCGCCGTCGGCTCGATGATCAGCGGCATCGGCTGGGGCGCGGTGCACTGGCGGCTGCCGCTGCGCCACCGGCTGGCCGGCGTGCTGGTGCTGCTCACCCTGCTCAGCGCCCCTCTGCTGCTGGTGAGCGACGTCTGGCTGATGGTGCCGTTCGTCGTCCTGACCGGGATCGCGGTGTCGCCGTCGCTGATCAGCGCCTTCACCCTCGCGGAGCTGCTCGTCCCGCGGGCCGCCGTCACCGAGGCGTTCACCTGGATCGGCACCGCGCTCGCCCTCGGCGTCGCCGTCGGCGCGTCGCTGTCGGGCAAGATCGTCGACGCCTCGGGCGCCAACGCCGCCCTCGCGGTGGCCCTGGTGGCCGCCGCCATCGCCGTCGTCGTCGTCTCGCTGTGCCAGCGTGCGCTGCACGTGCCGGCCGAGCACGCGTCGGCGCCGGCGCTCGCCCGCTGATGGACGAGCGCTACGAGATCCCCGGGGCGCTGGTCCGCGACCGGTCGGTGACCGTCCCGCTGCACTGGCGCGGGGACGACGGCGCGGGCATCGACGTCTTCGTCCGCGAGCTGGTGCGCCCCGGTGGGCGCGACGCCGACCTGCCGCTGCTGCTGTTCCTCCAGGGCGGCCCGGGCGGCCGGTCGCCGCGCCCGACCCGCGGCAGCTGGCTCCCGCGGGCGCTGCAGGACTTCCGCGTCGTCTTGCTCGACCAGCGGGGCACCGGCCGCAGCTCGCGGGTCACCGGCGCAGGCATCCAGCGGTTCGAGGATCCGCACGCGGCCGCGGCGCACCTGCTGGCCTTCCGGGCGGACTCGATCGTGGCCGACGCCGAGCACGTCCGCGCCACGCTCTACGGCGGGCGGCGCTGGACGACGCTCGGCCAGAGCTACGGCGGGTTCGTCACCCTCACCTACCTGTCCACCGCGCCCGAGGCGCTCGAGCGGTGCCTGGTCACCGGCGGTCTGCCGTCGCTGCAGCCGGACGCCCGCGAGCTGTACCGCCGCACCTACCCCCGCGTCGCCGGCAAGGTGGCGCGGTTCTACGAGCGCTACCCCGGCGACGTCGCGCGCTTCGCCGCCGTGGCCGACCGGCTCGCGGCGGCACCGGTGCACCTGCCCGACGGCGACGTGCTGACGGTCCGCCGGCTGCAGACGGTCGGCCAGGTCCTGGGCACGCAGGCCGGCGCCGAGGAGCTGCACTGGCTCGTCGAGGAGGCGCTGGACGACGGCGCCCCGAGCGGGCTCTCGGACACCTTCCTCGACCAGGTCGCCCGCCGGACCTCCTACTGGGACAACCCGCTGTACGCCGCGCTGCACGAGAGCATCTACGCCTCCGGGTCCGTCCGGCCGGGCTGGGCGGCCGAGGCCGAACGCGGGCCGGAGTTCGACGGGAGCGTGCGGCCGCTGCCGTTCACCGGCGAGATGATCTACCCCTGGATGTTCGACGAGATCGCCTCGCTGCGGCCGTTCGGACCGGCCGCGCACGCGCTCGCCGAGCGCGACGAGGCGCCCGAGCTCTACGACGCCGGGCGGCTCGCGGTCAACGAGGTGCCGGTCGACGCGGCGGTGTACTTCGACGACATGTACGTCGACGCCGGCCTGTCGCTGGAGACCGCCGACGCCGTCGGCAACGTGCGCACCTGGGTGACCAACGAGCACGAGCACGACGGCCTGCGGACCGGCGACGTGCTGGACCGGCTGCTCGGCCTGCGCGCGCGGTGAGCCGGCCCCGGCCCGCACCAGGTGGTGGCCGCCGGCTCGGCGTCGCCCCGGCCCGCCTGGGGAGGTGGCTCGACGGCGTGGCGGAACGGCACGGCGCGTTCGCGGAGGTGGCGGCCGACGACGACGGCACGGTCAGCCTGACCTGCGCCGACACCACGACGGTCGCGCTGCGGGCGCCCTTCGGCTGGCGGCCGGAGCAGCCGGTGCTCGGGAGCTTCACCGCGGCCGCGCGCGCCGACCGGACGGCGGCGGTGCTGCTCGTCCGCCGCGGCCGGTGGGCGGTGGGCGTGTTCGAGGGGGAGCAGCTGGTGGTCTCCAAGGTCGACGCCCGGCAGGTGCAGGGGCGGACGGCGGCCGGCGGGTGGTCCCAGCAGCGCTTCGCCCGGCGCCGCGGCCACCAGACCGACGCCGTGGTGACCGCGGCCGCCGACACCGCCGCGCGGGTGCTGCTGCCGCACGCCGGCGACGTGGTCGCGCTGTTCACCGGCGGCGACCGGGGGCTGGTGGACGAGGTGCTGGCCGACCGGCGGCTGGCCGGCCTGGCCGCGCTGCGGCGGGAGCCGGCGCTGGACGTCGGAGAACCCACCAAGGCGGTGCTGCTGGAGACGCCGGGGCAGTTCCGCGCCGTCGAGGTGACGATCGTGGAGCCCGCCGACCGGCGCTGACGGCCGCACCCGATCCGGAATGGCTGTTCCGGGCGCCATTTCCGCCGATCGTGTCCGGGACCACGCGAATGGCGTGGCCTGGGCCACTCCTGCGCGCCGGAGTGAGCAGCATCTCAGGTGATTGCGAGATGCAACCACCCTTTTCCGCGTTAAGAACTAAAGGAACGACCAAGCGTGGCCGATGCGAACACCGACCACCGGCACCCGTCAGGAGAGAGTCATGGGACCGCAGACCGCTCGCAAGCCCAGCACGCTCGGCAACATCCCGATGAGCTTCGCCCCGATGCTCTTCGCGGACCCCTCGTACCTGCAGGCCGACCGCGCCCCGATCGGCTCGTCGCAGGGCGACGGCGTCCGCTTCATCGCGAAGCTCGGCCGGATCCTCCGCAGCCACAGCTGAGCCATTCCTCCTCGCCCCGCGAATAGCGGCGAGAGTGCGACCCCGACGCGAGAACCGCCATTCCTGTGCGGCTCTCGCGTCGCTGTCGTCACAGGGGCCGTAAGTCCCTCGACCGGCGCGCCCGGGCGGCGTAACGTCCTCCGACCGTGTCTCCCGTCGCCCCTCCCGAGACCGATCCCTCCGCCGACCCCGTCCTGACCGCCGAGCGCGCCCACCTGGCGCGCGCGGCCGACTGCCTCACGCGGATGCGGGCCGCCGCCACCGCAGTGACCGACGCGGGCGTCGACGCCTGGGCCTCCGAGCGCCTGGGTGCCGCCCGCGCCGAGCGGCTGCGCGCGCTGGCCGCCGACCCCGGCGTGCCCCCGTTCTTCGGCCGCACCGACGCCGGCGGCCCCGAGCCGGAGACCTTCCACATCGGCCGCCGGCACGTGCGCGACGACGCCGGCGACCCGGTCGTCATCGACTGGCGCGCCCCGATGAGCCGGCCGTTCTACCAGGCCACCGCCGCCGATCCGCAGGGTCTGGCCCGCCGCCGCCGCTTCGGCTTCGCCGGCGGCGAGCTGACCGGGTACGAGGACGAGCGGCTCGAGACCGGCGACGACGGCCCCGGGGAGTTCCTCCGCGCCGAGATCGAGCGCCCGCGCAGCGGCCCGATGCGCGACATCGTGGCCACCATCCAGCCCGACCAGGACGACATCGTGCGGGCGCCGCTGAGCGAGTCCATCTGCGTGCAGGGTGCGCCGGGCACCGGGAAGACTGCCGTCGGGCTGCACCGCGCCGCCTACCTGCTGTACACCCACGGTGGTCAGCTGGCCCGCACCGGCGTCCTCGTCGTCGGCCCCAACCGCGCGTTCCTGCGCTACATCGAGCGGGTGCTGCCCACCCTCGGCGAGGTGGACGTCACCCAGTCGACGGTCGCGGACCTCACCGCACGGGTGCCCGTGCGCGCCGTCGACGAGCCGGCCGCCGCCGTGCTCAAGGGGGACGTCCGGATGGCCGAGGTGCTGCGCCGGGCGCTGTGGGGGGAGATCCGCAAACCGGCCGACGACGTCCTGGTCCCGCTGGCCGGCCGGAGGTACCGCGTCCAGGTCGAGCGGCTCAAGCGGTACGTCGACGACCTGCGCCGCCGCTCGCGCGGGGACGACGACCAGCAGCTGCTGCACTACGCGGCCGGCCGCGAGCGGCTGGCGATGCTGCTCGCCGGCGACGCCCGCCGCCAGAAGGAGGAGGCCGGCGGCAGCCCCACCGACGCCGAGACCCGCCGGGCCGCGCGCAGCCCCGAGGTGCGGGCGTTCTGTGACGAGGTGTGGCCGGCCCGGGACGCCGCCGGCCTGGTGGCGGCCCTGTTCACCGACCCCGCCCTGCTCGCCCGGGCGGCGCGCGGCGTCCTGGACGACGCCGAGCAGGCGCTGCTGAGCTGGGCCACGCAGCCCCGCTCGGTGCGCACCGCGCGGTGGACCGAGGCCGACGCGGTGCTCGTCGACGAGGCCGCGGGGCTGCTCGAGCGCACGCCGGGGTTCGGGCACGTCGTCGTCGACGAGGCGCAGGACCTCTCGCCCATGCAGTGCCGGGCGGTGGCCCGCCGGCTGGCCGCCGGCTCGCTCACCGTGCTCGGCGACCTCGCCCAGGCGACCAGCCCGTGGTCGGCCGAGGACTGGGCCCAGACGCTGACCGGCCTGGGCCGGCCCGGCACCGTGGTGCGCCCGCTCACGCGCGGCTACCGCGTGCCCGCCGAGGTCCTCGACTACGCCAACCGGCTGCTCCCGGTCATCGCGCCCGGGCTCCCCGCGGCGACCGCCGTCCGCGGCGAGCCGGGCTCGCTGCGGGTGCGCCCGGTCAGCGACCTCGCCGGCCCGCTGGCCGACGTCGTGGCGGAGCTGGCGGCCGAGCCGGGGTCGATCGGGGTCGTCTGCGCCGACGACGGGGTGCCCGACGTGGTGGCGCTGCTGACGGCGGCCGGCCTGCCCGCCGCCGCGCTGGTCGACGACGGCGAACCGCCGGCCCGGCTGGCGGTCGTGCCGGCGACGCTGGCGAAGGGGCTGGAGTTCGACGCGGTCGTCGTGGCCGACCCGGCGGCGATCGTGGCCGCCGAGCCGCGGGGGCTGCACCGCCTCTACGTCGTCCTCACGCGGGCGGTGAGCACGCTGGTCGTCCTGCACCGCGGCGACCTGCCGGCGGAGCTGGCCGCCGTCTCCTGAGCCCGCAGGTCAGCCGGCGAGCACACCGCGGCGCCGCGCGAGGGCGTCGTCCAGCGAGCCGGTGAGCAGCCAGCCGGTGAGCACGACCAGGTGCAGCAGCCACAGCCAGAAGCCGACGGCCACGACGCCGCCCACCACGTCCAGCCCGCCGAAGGGCGCGCCGAGGTCCAGCGGCAGCGACAGGAACATCACGAAGCCCTGCAGGAAACCCGAGACGCAGGCCGCGGTGAACAGCGCGCCGCAGACGAGCGCCGCCCAGCCCACCTGCCCGCCGCCGACGACGCGGAAGCCCCAGGCCAGCGGCAGCGTGAGCGCGGCCAGGCAGGCGTAGAAGCCGACCGCGACGCGGCCGACCGCGGCCCAGGCGCCGCCGGTGTCGGCGAGGTCGGCCATCTGGGCGGCGGCCAGGAGCAGCGGGTAGAGCAGGAACGGGGTGATCAGCAGCAGCGGCAGGGCCGCCAGCCGGCCCCGCCAGGCGGTCAGCCCCTCCTCCCGCCGGCTGAAGCGCAGCAGCGCCCGCCGGAGCCCTTCGCCGTAGAGCGACATCGGCAGCAGCGCGAGCAACCCCTGCAGCGGGCTCAGGCCGACCCCGGCCTCCACCAGCCGGCCGACGGCGTCGGGCGCGCCCAGCTCGGGAGGGAGCAGGTCGGCCAGCCGTTCCCCGAGTTCCGCCACGCGCTCGGGCGAGGTGAGGCGGGCGGTGAGGGAGAAGGCGAGCACCAGCAGCGGGACGACGGCGATCCCCGCGTAGAACGTGAGCCCGGCGGCGATGAGCGCGAGGTCGCGGCCGCGCAGGCGGTCGCGTACCCCCGACAGGAGGGCGCGCAGCCACGAGCGCACCGGGCGGGCCGACCCGGGGGTCAGCGGGGGCGTCCCGTCATCCGGCGTCGCCGGCGCCGGTCTCCTCGCAGCTGGCGTCCTGCGGATTGCTCGCCTCCTCGCCCTGCGAGTCGCAGTTGGTCTCGCCGCGCTGCAGGTCCGTGTTGTCGCCGCAGGCGACGAGCGAGCCGGCGACGGCCAGGAGGAGGAGGGGGCGGCGGAGGTCCATGCCCTCCGTAGTGAGCGGCGGAGCGCCATCCGAAACGGCGCCGCGCCCGGCGGCTCACCGGCGTGTCGCTCGTCACGGGCGCCGACGTGTCGGGACGGGTCCGTCACGCATCCGTGCAGGCCAGAGGCGCTTCGTACCCGACCGCCCGCCCGGTAAACCACAGACGTGTATTTCGCCCATTGTCACGGCTCGGTAACGCCCTTACGGTCTGTGTGCCCGGAGCGGCTGTCCGTCACCGCCCGGGTGACAGCCCGCCGGACCACGAACGACTGGAGAGCCGCCCGCTCATGGCGTCCCCCCTGCTTCCCGCTCGCCGCCGCACCGTCCGCCGGGCCGCCGTGGCCCTCGCCGGAGCCGCCGGCATCCTGCTGGCCACCGCGCCCGCCTCGGCCGCCCCCGCGAATCCCTCGACCGCCGCCGAGGCCGCCGAGCTGGTCGCCGCCCGCGGGCACGACCTCGAGGCGCTGTCCGAGCAGTTCAACGAGGCGCGGGAGGTGCTGCGGTCGCAGCAAGCCGCCGCCGAGGCCGCCCAGGTCGAGCTGGACCGCTCGACGGCGGTCCTCGCCCAGGCGCAGCAGAGCGTGCGGGGCATCGCTCGCAGCGCGTACACCGGCTCGGGCCTCAACTCGTTCCAGGCCCTCATGATCAGCGACTCGGCCGACGACTTCGTCAACCGGATGTCGACGCTCCAGATGGTCGCCGGGCACCAGGGCGAGGTGCTCGGCGTCGCCGCCGAGGCCAGCGCCGCCGCCGCCACTGCCCAGGCCCAGGTCCAGGCGGCCGTGGCCGAGGCCCAGCGCCAGTACGACGCCGTCGCCGCGCAGCAGGCCGACCTCGAGGCGCAGATCGCGGAGTACCGGGCGATCCACGACCGTCTCTCCGCCGAGGAGCAGCGGGCCGTCGCCGCCGCGGCGGCCGCCGCGCACGCTCCGCGCGCGAGCCGGGCCGAGCGCACCGAGCCGCTGGCCGCCGCGTCCGCCCCGGTCGTCGCCGACGGCGCCGCCGCCCAGGTCGCCATCGACACCGCCATGGCGCAGCGGGGCAAGCCCTACGTGTGGGCCGCCGGCGGGCCGGGGTCCTTCGATTGCTCCGGGCTCACCCAGTACGCCTTCAGGGCTGCCGGCATCAGCCTGCCGCACTCGAGCCGGATGCAGTCGCAGATGGGCCAGGCCGTCGCGCGGGCCGACCTGCAGCCCGGCGACCTGGTCTTCTTCTACAGCCCGGTCAGCCACGTGGGCATCTACATCGGGAACGGGCAGATGGTGCACGCGCCGACGTCCGGCGACGTCGTCAAGGTCGCGCCCGTCGACGCCGTGGGCGGCTACGCCGGCGCCCGCCGCATCGCGGCCTGATCCACCCGCTGCAGCAGCCCCCACACGAAGGTCGCCCGCACCCCGCCGGGGAGCTCCACCAGCCAGCGGGTGACGACGCCGGGGTCGACGCTGCGAGCGCCGGGCACCACGACGACGTCGTCGAGCACGTGCTCCCACACCCGCAGGGCACCGGGGGTGGCCGGCGGCACCGGGGATCCGGGCGCGCGGGCCAGGTGCTCGTGCAGCACGGCGCCGCCGGGGCCGCTCACCACCTCCCACCAGGCGTGCGGCCAGAGCGGTAGCGGCCAGCGGCGCACCTGGACGTCCAGGTCGCCGAACCGCCGGTCCTCGAGCTCGTCGGGCGGCCCGAGGACGGCGCTGCGCAGCGCCAGCCCGCGCGGCGCGCGCCGCGAGTGCTGCAGCGCCTGCCAGCGGGTGTGCGCGGCGTGGGCCTCCGCCCGGGTGGCGCCGAGCCGCGGCAGCGCGTCGGCCACCAGGTCGGGGCGGACGTCGGCCATCCGGCGCAGCAGGACCAGGCAGAACTCGCGCCGCGCCAGCCCCTGCACGCGGTCGACCCTGCCATCCCCGTGGGTACGGGATCTCACAGCGGGGCCCCGCCTGCGCCAGGTGGTGCCTCGGGCAGGATCGGAGGGGTGAACCCCCGCACCGTCGCCACCGCGTTCCGCGTCGTCGCCGTCGCCGAGGCCTGCTCGTGGGTCGGGCTGCTGATCGGGATGTTCGTGAAGTACGTGCCCGAGACCTCCGAGATCGGCGTGAAGATCTTCGGGCCGATCCACGGCGGGGTGTTCGTGGCGTACGTGCTGGTCGCCCTGCTGGCGGCCCGGACGTTCCGCTGGTCGGCCCTCACCACGCTGCTCGCGCTGGCCGCCTCGATCCCGCCGCTGGTCACCGTCTGGTTCGAGCGCTGGGCCACGCGCACCGGGGCGCTGCCGTCCGGGGACGCCGTCCCCACCACCTGACCTGCGGGGACGGCGGCGCTACGGTCGCCGTCATGCCCGAGCCCGTGCTGCCCGCGACCGCCCGCACCCTGCTCGCCCGCGTGGCCCGCGCGCAGCGCGACGGGCGGGCGCCCAGCCTGGTCGCCGGCGTCGTCCGGGACGGCGGGCTGGCGTGGTCGGCCGGCCGCGGCGCGGTGGCCGAGCCGCACGACGACGTCCAGTACCGGCTCGGGTCGATCAGCAAGACGGTCACCGCCGTCCTGGTGATGCGGCTGCGCGACGAGGGGCTGCTGCACCTCGACGACCCGCTGGAGCGGCACCTGCCCGGCACGCCGTTGGGGGAGCGCACCGTCGGTCAGCTGCTCTCGCACCTGGCCGGCGCCTCGGCGGAGAGCCCGGGCGGCTGGTGGGAGCGGGTGCCGGGCGGCACGCTGGCCGAGCTCGGGCTCGGGGACGACGACGTCGTCCTGGGCGCGGCCCGGCGGTTCCACTACTCCAACCTCGGCTTCGGCCTGCTCGGCGAGCTGACGGCGCGGCTGCGCGGCACCTCGTGGGACGACGCCGTGCGCACCGAGGTGCTCGAGCCGCTGGGCATGCGGCGGACCACGCCCCGCCCGTCGGGACCGGCCGCCGAGGGGCGGGCCGTGCACCCCTGGGCCGACGTCGTCCTGGCCGAGCCCGAGCACCACGCCGGCGTGATGGGCGCCGCGGGGCAGCTGTGGGCGACGCTGGCCGACCTCGGCCGGTTCGGCGCCTTCCTGCTCGGTGACACCGGCGACGTGCTCGACCCCGCCACGCTCGAGGAGATGGCCGAGCCGGCCGGGGTGGACTCGTCGGCCGCCGGCTGGTCGGCCTACGGCCTGGGTCTGCAGGTCATGCGGGTGGACGGCCGGACGCTGGTCGGGCACGGCGGCTCGATGCCGGGCTTCCTCGCCGGGGTCTTCGTCGACCGCGACGAGCAGACCGGCGCGGTGTCGCTGGCCAACGCCACCGCCGGCGTCGACCCGGTGGTGTTCGGGCTGCTGGCCGACCTGCGGGCCACCGAGCCGCGGATCGTCGAGGCGTGGAGCCCGGCGCCGTCGCCGGTGCCGCTGGAGACCCTCGGTGTCTGGTTCTGGGGCGTCTCGCCCGTCGTGCTGCGCGCGGTGGCAGGGGGGCGGCTGCACCTCGGCCCGCTGCCCGGACGGAACGGCCGGGCCAGCCGGTTCGAGCAGCGCGCCGACGGCCGCTGGGTGGGCCTGGACGGCTACTACGCCGGCGAGACCCTGCGCATCGCCGCCGACCACCTCGACGTCGGCACGTTCGTCTTCACCCGCACGCCCTACGACCCCGCGGCGCCCGTGCCCGGCGGCGTCGACGAGGGCGGCTGGACCGCCGGGTAGAGGCCGGCCGAGTAGGTGGCCGGGTCGTAGTAGCGCTCGAGGTCCTCCAGCGCGTCGTCCGGCCGCTCCAGCGCCTGCGCGATGCGCGCGCGGCTGGGGACGGCGTCGGGCCGCCAGGTGCCCGGATCCCACAGCTGCGAGCGCAGGAACGCCTTGCCGCAGTGGTGGAACACCTGCTCGATCTCGACGACCACGGCCAGGACCGGCCGGTGCCCCTCCACCACCATCCGGTCCAGCAGCTCCGCGTCGGTGACCAGGCGGGCGCGGCCGTTGATGCGCAGGGTGTCCGTGCGCCCGGGGATAAGGTGGATCAGCCCGACGTGCGGGTTGGCCAGGATGTTGCGGTAGCCGTCGGCCCGGCGGTTGCCCGCCCGCTCGGGCAGCGCGACCGTCCGGTCGTCGAGCACCAGCACGAAGCCGGCCGGGTCGCCCTTGGGGGAGACGTCGCAGCTGCCGTCGGCGCCGCTGGTCGCGACCAGGCAGAACGGGGAGGCGGCCAGCCACGCCCGGTCCAGGTCGGTGAGCGCCGTCCGCTCCTTGGCCAGGGCCGCCGGCACCGGTTCGCCGAGCAGCGCGCGGAGCTGGGCCTCGCTGGTGATCTCCTGCACGCCCCAGAGCATGCCGGGTGGCCCCGTCCGGAGGCTCGCCCCGAGTGTGCGAGGGGTGAGGGGGACGGGGTCCTTCACCGGTCGAAGGCGTCGATCACGTTCTTGACGACGACGCCGTAGGCCAGGTGCGGCACCAGGTCGCTGATCCAGTCCTTCGCCGACCAGGTGCGCGGGTCGGTCACGCCGAGCACCGTCATCGGGCCGTTGGCGGCGACCAGCACCCCGAGGGTGGTGAGCGCGACGCCGACCGGCTTGGCCGAGAGGTAGCCGCGGGCGCGGGCCAGGCCGCCGATCGTCCCGACGCCCACACCGGCCACCAGGCCGAGCAGCGGCCCGAGGCCCTCGACCCGGTTCTGCCGCGTCTCGTCGTCCCCGGGGATCGGGACGTGCGCCTTGCCCGCCAGCTTCTCCACCGTGTCCTCCGGCGTGGAGCTGGTGCCGCGCCCGCGGACCGCCATGTCCAGGTAGGTGACCGCGTTGAGCGCCGTGCTGCCGGCCGCGCCGGCGGCCGCGCCGCGCAGCGCCCAGCCGAGCGTGCTGATCCCGCGCTTGCCCTTGCCGCTCACGCCGAGCGGGGTCCGTCGCATCATGCGGCTGCCGGTACCCCGTCCCGGCCCGAGATCTGCACACTCGTGGCCATCAGGGCCCGGAAGGCCACGAGTGTGCAGATCTCGGGGGCAGGCGGCAGGCTCACCGGTGTGGACGACGTGGACGCGCGCCTGGAGCGGGCGATCGACGAGCTGCTCGACCACCGGCGGGCGGGTGCCACGATCTGCCCGTCCGAGGCGGCCCGGCAGGTCGACGCCGGCGGCTGGCGCGACCTCATGCCCGCCGCACGCGCCGCGGCCGGGCGCCTGGCGGCCGAGGGGCTGGTCGAGGTGACCCAGGGCGGCGAGGTCGTCGACGTCGCCTCCGCGCGCGGGCCGGTGCGCATCCGCCGGGCCGGGCGCTGAGCCCGCTCAGTCCGCGGCGCGGTCCAGCAGTGGGCGCGTGCGGTACTCGACGAACCGGCGCATCGCGAGCGCGGTGTCGACGCGCTGGACACCCGGGATGGCCAGCACCTGCTCGGTGATCCGCCACAGGTCGTCGGCGTCGACGGCGACCACCTGGACCAGCAGGTCCGCCGCGCCCGACAGCCCGGTCACCTCGAGCACCTCGGGGATCTCGGCGAGCGCGTCGCTCACGTCGGCCAGGCTGCGCTGGGTGACCTGCACCGTCGCGTACGCGCCCAGCCGGTAGCCCAGCGCCTCCGGGCGCACGCGCCGGTCGAAGGGGGCGAGGCCGCCCGCGGCCTCCAGCCGGGCGAGCCGGGCCTGCACGGTGTTGCGGGCCAGCCCCAGCTGCTGGGAGAGCGCCATGACGCTGGCGCGGGGGTCCGCGCGCAGGGCCAGGAGCAGCCGGGCGTCGGTGGGATCGAGGCGGTCCGGACCAGCGGTCACGCTGGGCATCCTGGCACGCGCAGGCGCTCCCGACCACGCATTCTGCGCAGACAGCTCGAACCCCCTTGAGCAGAAGGCGGCCGCGTGGTCTTGTCAGCCGCAGCGGCCGTCGGGCAGGATGTGTGAGCGGCGCCACACCCCGGCGCCGGGACGACGTCCACGCACCGCCCGGTGCCGGTCACCCCCGGTCCCGGCGGCCGACGACGAGGAGCGAGCCGTGACCGCGTTGCGCCACGAGACCGAGGCAGGCATCGGCGACGCCACCGAGGCCGTCGACCCCGTACCCGGCGCGGGTGCGCCGCACCTGCCGCAGCAGCCCGACCTGGTGCAGCTGCTGACGCCCGAGGGCGAGCGGGTGGAGCACCCGGACTACCCGCTGGAGGTCTCCGACGAGGAGCTGCGCGGCTTCTACCGCGACATGGTCCTCGTGCGCCGGTGGGACGGGGAGGCCACGGCCCTCCAGCGCCAGGGCGAGCTCGGCATCTGGGCCTCGCTGCTCGGCCAGGAGGCCGCCCAGCTCGGCGCGGGGCGGGCGCTCGAGGACGGCGACATGGCGTTCCCGACCTACCGCGAGCACGGCGTGGCGTGGGCGCGCGGGGTCGACCCGCTGCACGTCATGAGCCTGTTCCGCGGCGTCGACAACGGGGGCTGGCACCCGATCGAGCGCGGCTTCAACCTGTACACGATCGTCATCGGCGCGCAGTGCCTGCACGCCACCGGCTACGCGATGGGCGTCCAGCGCGACGGCGACGGCTCGGCCGTCCTGGCGTTCCTCGGCGACGGCGCCACCAGCCAGGGCGAGGTCAACGAGGCGATGGTGTTCGCCGCGAGCTTCGACGCGCCGGTGGTCTTCTTCTGCCAGAACAACCAGTACGCCATCAGCGTGCCGCTCGAGCGGCAGTCGAAGGTGCCGCTGTACCGGCGCGCCGCCGGCTTCGGATTCCCGGGCATCCGGGTGGACGGCAACGACGTGCTCGCCGTCCTGGCGGTGACCCGTGCCGCGCTGCGGGCCGCCCGCGAGGGCCAGGGGCCGACCTTCGTCGAGGCGTTCACCTACCGGATGGGCGCGCACACGACCTCGGACGACCCCACCCGCTACCGGGTGGCCGACGAGGTCGAGGAGTGGAAGCTGCGCGACCCGATCGCCCGGCTCAAGGCCTACCTCTCCCGCGGCGGGCTGGCCGACGCCGCCTTCTTCGAGGGCGTCGAGGCCGAGGCCGACGAGCTCGCCGCGCGCATCCGCAGCGGCACGCTCGGCATGCCCGACCCCCGGCCCACGGCCATGTTCGACGCGGTCCACGCCGAGCAGACCCCACCCCTGGCCGCGCAGCGCGCGGAGTTCGCGGCGTACGAGGCGTCCTTCGAGGGTGGCCACTGATGGCCGCGGAGCTGCTGGACGCCCCGGCGGTCCAGACGATGACGATCGGCAAGGCGCTCAACCTCGGGCTGCGCCGCGCGATGGAGGACGACCCGAAGGTCCTGCTCATGGGCGAGGACATCGGCCGTCTCGGCGGCGTCTTCCGCATCACCGACGGCCTGCAGGCGGACTTCGGGGAGGACCGCGTCGTCGACACCCCGCTGGCCGAGGCGGGCATCCTCGGCACGGCGGTGGGCCTGGCGATCCGTGGCTACCGGCCGGTCTGCGAGATCCAGTTCGACGGGTTCGTGTTCCCGGCCTGCAACCAGATCGTCACGCAGGTGGCCAAGATGCACGCCCGCTCCCGCGGGACGATCCCGATGCCGCTGGTCATCCGCATCCCGTTCGGCGGCGGCATCGGTGCGGTCGAGCACCACAGCGAGAGCCCCGAGGCCTACTTCGCGCACACGCCCGGCCTCAAGGTCGTGGCCGTGAGCAACCCGGTCGACGCCTACTGGGGCATCCAGCAGGCGATCGCGGCACCGGACCCGGTGGTCTTCCTCGAGCCCAAGCGGCGGTACTGGGAGAAGGCGCCGGTCGACACCGCGGCCACGCCCGAGCCGCTGTTCGGCTCACGGGTCGTGCGCGGGGGCGACGACGTCACGGTCCTGGCCTACGGCCCCATGGTGAAGACCGCGCTCCAGGCCGCCGAGGTGGCGGCGGGTGAGGGCCGGTCGCTGGAGGTCGTCGACCTGCGCACCATCTCGCCGCTGGACCTCGACCCGGTGCACGAGTCGGTCCGGCGCACGGGCCGCTGCGTCGTCGTCCACGAGGCGCCGGTGACCCTCGGCGTCGGCGCGGAGATCGCCGCCCGGGTGACCGAGACCTGCTTCCACTCCCTGGAGGCGCCGGTGCTGCGGGTGGGCGGCTACGACGTCCCCTACCCGCCGTCCAAGCTCGAGGAGGCCTACCTCCCCGACCTGGACCGGGTGCTGGACGCCGTCGACCGAGCGATGGGCTTCTGAGATGACGCGGACCACCGGCGCTCTGCGTCACTTCCTGCTGCCCGACGTCGGCGAGGGTCTCACCGAGGGCGAGATCATCCAGTGGCTGGTCGCCGTCGGCGACACCGTCACGGTCAACCAGCCGCTGTGCGAGGTGGAGACGGCGAAGGCCGCCGTCGAGCTGCCCTCGCCGTACGCCGGCCGGGTGGTCGAGCTGCTGCACGAGGCCGGCGCGACGGTCGACGTCGGCGCCCCGATCATCACCATCGACACCGGCGGCGACGACGGCCCGGCCGACGGCGAGCCCGCCGCCGGCCTGATCGGCGGCCCCGCCCCGGGCGGGCGGACGTCGGTGCTGGTCGGCTACGGGCCGCGGACCACCGAGGCCGCCCGACGCCCCCGGCGCAGCGGCGCGGTGGCCGCCGCCCGGGCGACCGCCCCGCAGGAGCCCGCCGACGCCGGTCCGCCGCCGGCGGACGGCCGCACCCCGCTGCTCGCCACCGCGCCCGACGTCCGCACCAAGCCGGTGCGGCACGGCGGTCTGGAGGTCGGCCGGCAGGCCGAGGCGGCCGCGGCCCGGGAGGACGCCGCCACGTCGACGGCGGTCGCGCCCGGCCGCCGCGGACCGCGCCCGCTGGCCAAGCCGCCGGTGCGCAAGTACGCCAAGGACCTCGGCGTCGACCTGGCGCAGGTCACCGGCAGCGGACCGGGCGGGGTCATCACCCGCGCGGACGTCGACGCCGCCCGCTCCGCCCCCGCCGACGTGGCCACCCCGGCGGGAACGGGGCGGGGCGAGCAGCGGATCCCGATCGCGGGGGTGCGGAAGCACACCGCGGCGGCGATGGTCGCCAGCGCCTTCACCGCGCCGCACGTCACGGAGTTCCTCACCGTCGACGTCACGAAGGCGATGAAGCTGCGCCGCCGGCTGGCCGAGCGACCCGAGTTCGCCGGGGTGAAGGTCAGCCCGCTGCTGCTCGTGGCCAAGGCCGTCCTGCTGGCGGCCGGCCGGCACCCGCTGGTCAACAGCTCCTGGGACGAGGCGGCCCAGGAGATCGTCGTCCACGGGCAGGTCAACCTGGGCATCGCCGCAGCCACCCCCCGCGGGTTGCTCGTGCCGAACGTGAAGGACGCCGGCAGCCTGTCGCTGCGCGAGCTGGCCGAGGCGCTGGCCCGGCTCACCGAGACCGCCCGGGCGGGCCGCACCACGCCGGCCGACATGGCCGGCGGCACGTTCACGATCACCAACGTGGGCGTGTTCGGCGTCGACACCGGCACGCCGATCCTCAACCCCGGTGAGGCCGCGATCCTGGCGTTCGGCGCCGTGAACGAGCGTCCCTGGGTGCACCGCGGGAAGGTGCGGCCCCGCCAGGTCGCGCAGCTGGCGCTCTCCTTCGACCACCGGATCATCGACGGCGAGCTCGGGTCCCGGTTCCTGGCCGACGTGGGCGCGCTGCTCGCCGACCCCGGCGTGGCGCTGGCGTTCTGACCAACGCCGGCGGCGGCAGGATGGGGCCGTGGACCGACGTGCCCCCGCCCTCGCGGCGCTGCTGCTCTTCGCCGTCGCCACCGTTGCCGCGACGGCGCTCGACGGGCGGCTGCCGGCGAGCGAGGACAGCGTCGCCGGCTGGGTCCTGCAGGTGCTCGGCCACCTCGCGGCGATCGCCGGCGGCGTGCTCCTGCTGACGACCGACGGTCACCCGGGGCGGCGGTCGGGCGCGGTCGTCCTGGGTGCGGTCCTCGTGCTCGTCCTCGCCGACGCGCTCGCGCTCGCGCTCGCGGACGACGCCGGCGGTGCGAACATCGGCCTGGGCGGGGTCCGCCTGCTCGGGCTGGTGGCCGTGGGCGCGGTCGCGCTGCGGCTGGCGCCGGCCGTCGCCCGGGACCGCCGTTCCCCGCCGGCCCGCGGCTGACCTGCGCGATCGCACGTGTCGGCGTGCCGCAGCCGGGGTAGATCGCACACGACCGATCACACGACACGAGGAGCGCAGAACGTGGCCAGCGTGCAGGAATCCGTCGACGTCGACGTCCCGATCCGGGTCGTCTACGACCAGTGGACGCAGTTCGAGTCGTTCCCCCAGTTCATGGGCGGGGTCGAGAAGATCACGCAGATCGACGACACGCACACGCACTGGGTCACCAACATCGACGGCGTCAAGCGTGAGTTCGACGCCGAGATCACCGAGCAGCACCCCGAGGAGCGGGTGGCCTGGACGAGCACCAGCGGCGAGGCCAAGCACGCCGGGGTCGTCACCTTCCACCGCCTGGACGACGCCAAGACCCGCGTCATGATCCAGATCGACTGGGAGCCCGAGGGCCTGGTCGAGAAGGCCGGCGCCGCCCTGGGCTTCGACGACCGCCAGGTCAAGGCGGACGCCAAGAAGTTCAAGGAGTTCATCGAGAGCCGCGGCACCGAGACCGGCGCCTGGCGTGGGGACGTCGAGCGCCCCAGCTGACGGCTCCGGCCCCGGTTCGCCGACGGCGGCCGCTCTCCACCGGAGGGCGGGCGCCGTCGTCGTTCGTGACCGGTTTCACCCGTCGGTGTGAGAGATCGTCGGCGTGTATGGCGGGTTGCCTAACGATCGTCGGAATATGGTGGAGCTCGCCTGCATTCACATGGGTGTAGGCAACCGGCATCCGACGAAAGAGGCACCAGACGATGAACAGCGTGACGTCCAGCTGGCGGCAGCGGCGCCAGGCGGCTCGCACCCGCCGCGCGATCGACGCGGCGCTCGCTCGCACGAGCAGCCCGGCGATGCGGGACGAGCTCCTGACGATGGCGGGCGCGACGTCCTACGTCCGCCGCTGACGCGGCCGCGCCGCAGAACCGCGGCGCACCGCCCTGCGCGACCCCGGTCCTCTCCGAGACCGGGGTCGATTGCTGTCCGGGGCACCTCCCCAGGACGGGGGATGGGTCTCAGGGCCGGACTCCGGCGTGCCGATGCTCCTGGCGTGACGCGCGCACGGACGGGGAGCGGCCCGGTCGAGGCCCCGGAGACCTCCGGGGCCACGACCGGTGGCCTGCTGCGCTACGTCCGCACGGTCGGCGGTGAGGACGCGGTCGCCGCCGTCCTGGCCCGCGCCGGGACGACCGCCACGCCGGCCGAGCTGGACGACCAGTCGCGCTGGTGGAGCTACGACACCCGGATACGGCTGTTCACCGCGGCGACCGACGAGCTGCGGGACCCGCGCACCATGTACGAGGTGGGCGCCGCCGCGCTGCACACCGGTCTGGCCCACTCCCTCGTGCTCCTGCTGCGCGCGATGGGCTCGCCACGGCAGGTCTTCGGCCAGCTGCCCCGGGCGGTCCAGAAGTTCAGCACCACCTCCACCATGGAGATCCTGGAGACGGGGTCCACGACCGCGACCATCCGCTACCGGCTGCACGACGGGTACCCGCACTCGCGGCTCGACTGCCTCTACACGCAGGGGCTGCTGAGCACCGTCCCGGCGATCTTCACGCTGCCCCCGGCCCGCATCGTCCACGACGACTGCCAGTCCGACGGCCACGACGCCTGCCTCTACCACCTCGAGTGGGCCTCCCGGTCACGCCTGCCCTGGCGACGCCGCCGCACGGCCCGGGTGGATCCCGAGCTGCACGCACTGCGCGGCCAGCTGCAGATCCTGCAGTCCGCGGCCACCGACCTCGTCGCCAGCGACGACCTGGAGACAGTGCTGCGCCGCATCGTGAGCCGTGCCGCGGAGGCGGTCCTGGCCCCCGCCTACCTGCTCGCCGTCCAGGCGCCCGGCGGGGGCGCGCCCCTCGTGCACAGCGCCGGCGTGCCGGAGGAGCTGGTGCCGGGCATGGCCGCCGCGCTGCTCGCCGGCGAGGACCTGGGCAGCAGCGCCGTCGTCGCCGCGATCGCCTCGCCGCGGCGGGCGCACGGCCGGCTGGCCGCCCTGTACCGCCCGGGCGACCAGCCGATGGGCGACGAGGGGCCGATGCTGGCCGCCTACGCCGGCCACGCCGCCGCCGCGCTCGACCTGCTCATCGCGCTCGAGGACACCCGGCTGGAGGCCAGCCGTGCCGGAGCGCTGCTCTCGCTGGCGCACGAGCTGGCCGCCGCCGAGGACGTCGACTCGATCGGCGCGGTCGTCGCCGCGGCGCTGCCGCGCGTCGTCGGCTGCAGCAGCGCCTCGCTGATGCTGTGGGACCCGGACGAGGGCGTGCTGAGGGCCCGCTCCTCGGCGAACCTCTCGCCGGAGGCGGAGGGCGTCTTCTCCGGCACCCGGCTGCGCCCCGAGGACTCCCCGGAGCTGGTGGACCTGCTCACGACGCGCGAGCCGCGGATCATCCGCGACGCCGAGAGCAGTCCCGTCCTGCGCGCGCTCCTGGCCCGGATCGGCGTCGCCGACGTCGTCGCGCTCCCGCTGCTGGCCGACGGCGTCTTCCTCGGCATCGCCACCGCGAGCTGGCGCGCCGGCCAGGCGCCCGCGGAGCTCACCGGGGACGTGCTCGCCCGGCTCCGCGGCGTCGGCGACCAGGCGGTGTCGGCGCTGCAGCGCGCCCGGCTGCTGGAGACAGTCCGGCACCAGGCCACCCACGACGCGCTCACCGGGCTGCCCAACCGCGTGCTGTTCCTCGAGCGGCTGCTCGCCGAGCTGCCGGCCGCGGCCCCCGGTGCGCACCTGGCCGTGCTCTTCTGCGACCTCGACCGCTTCAAGCAGGTCAACGACGTCCTCGGGCACGCGGCCGGCGACGAGCTGCTGCGGCAGGTCGCCGCGCGGCTGCGGGCCGCCATCCGCCCGTGCGACACCGTGGGCCGGCTCAGCGGCGACGAGTTCGCCATCGTCCTGCCCGGCCTCGAGGACCCGGCCGACGCGCGCGGCCTGGCCGACCGCGTCGAGGAGTGCTTCGCCCTGCCGTTCCGGCTCGAGGGCCGGGAGCTGGCAGTGGGCACCAGCGTCGGCGTCGCCGTGCACGAGCCGGGTGCGGACGCCGAGGCGCTCATGCGGCAGGCCGACGCCGCCATGTACCGGCACAAGGAGCGGCGCGGCCGGCGGGCGTCGGACGGCGGGGTCCGCTCCTAGCCGCGCAGGCGGGCGCGCAGCGCGGCCTGCTCGTCGGCCCCGAAGCCCTGCGACTCCAGCCAGCCGATCGGGCCGCCGTAGCGCTCGTCGAGCAGCTCGAGCACCCGGTCCATGGTCTCCCGGCGCGGGGTGTGCTCGGCGGTGTTCCGCTGCGCGGTGTCCCCGCCGTAGGTCGGGGTGGCCCGCAGCCGCGCGACGATCGCGTCGATCACGTCACCGCTGAGGCCGTAGTCGATGGCGATCTCCTCGTGCGGCACCCCGGCCACGGCGAGGGTCAGCGCCACGACGACGCCGGTGCGGTCCTTGCCCGCGGCGCAGTGCACGACCGCCGCGCCCTCCTGCTGCGCGGCGAGCGCGCGCAGGGCCTCGACGACGGCGTCGCCGCGCTGGGAGAGGTAGCCGAGGTAGCTGCGCACCGGCGCCGGCTCGCCCTCGTCGTGCTCGGCGACGTGGCGGGGGAGCAGCGAGTCCAGCCAGCCCGACGGCAGGTCGGGGACCTCGTCCTCCTCGGCGGCGAAGACGTCGGTGTACTGCCCGCGCTCGGGGAGCAGGGTGAAGTGCCGGTGGGTGACCTCCGGTCGCGCGCGCAGCGGCCCGCGCCCCTCGAGCAGCACCTCGGCGCTGGTCCGCAGGTCGATCACCTCGCGCAGGCCGATCTCGCCGATCAGGCGCTCGACGTCGGCGTCGCTGAGGGTCTGCAGGTTGTCGCTGCGCAGGATCCGGCCGGGCAGAGTGCGGCCGCCGTCGGTGGTGGGCAGCCCGCCCAGGTCACGGGTGTTGGCCGTGCCGTCCAGCTGCAGCCAGCGGGTGTCGTGGAGGGAGGTCACGCCTGCGACGGTACGGCGACGAGGTGAACGTCTCATGCCTGGGTCAGCGACCCGCAGGTGTCCAGCAGCTGCCGCCGCAGCGCTGCGCCGCGGTCGGCGAACGCCCGCTGCGCCGCGGCGTACTCCGACTTGCCGGCGGGCGTCTCGATCGGCACGGCCGCGTAGCCGTGGTCGCGGAGGTCGTAGGGCGAGGCACGCATGTCCAGCTCACGGACGTCGGCGGCGAGCGCGAAGCAGGCCGCGAGCAGCTCGCCGGGCACGGCCGGGCCCAATTTGTAGGCCCACTTGTAGAGGTCCATCGTGGCGTGCAGGCAGCCGGGCTGCTCCATCGCGGGCTGCGTCTCGCGGGTCGGGCGGAGCCGGTTCCGGTCGACGGCCTCCGGGGTGAAGAAGCGGAAGGCGTCGTAGTGGCTGCACCGGATCGGGTGCTGCTCGACGACGGCGTCGGTGCCGGCCCGGCCCAGCCGCAGGGGCAGCGCGTGCCGCCGCTCGTCGGCGCGGTAGACCATCGCCCACTCGTGCAGGCCGAAGCAGCCGGTGAACGCGGGCCGGGCCGCCGTGGCGGCCAGCAGCCCGCCGATGAACTCGACGGTCGGCCCCCGGTCGGCCAGGTACGCCGCCCGGTCGAGGGCGACCACGCCGTCGGCGTCGGTGCGGTACCAGCGCCAGCCGGTGTGGGGCGCCGGCCCGTCGGACGACGGGGCGAGCGCGGTGCCGGCACCCGGGTGCCAGCGCCGCAGCCGCCCGGGGGTCTCGGAGTAGTAGGTGAAGAGGAAGTCGTGCACCGGGTGGATCTCGCCGCGGGAGCGCCGGTCGCGGTGCGGCGCCGCCCACCGGTCCATGCGCTCCTCGTGGGCCGCGGCCCTCGCCCGCCACTCCGTCGCCGTCAGGACGGTCGCGGCGGCGGACGAGGGCACCGGCCAAGCCTAGGTCGCGCCCCTGCGCTCAGCTCCCGGCCGGCTGCCCGGGGATGGTGAACAGCGGCTCCCAGGCCTCGTCGGACCCGATCGGGAACAGGCTTCCCGGGGCAGCGCCGCGGCTGGCCCAGCGCGCCTCGTACGGCAGCCCGTCCAGGAGGACCCGGGCGCCGCGCTGGTAGAGGACCTCGGGGTTCCACACCTCGGTCACGTCGACGACGGTCGGGACCGGCGCAGGAGCGGCCTCACGCGTCGTCACCGCTCCCAGCAGCGCCCACGGCGACGGCGTCCCCGTGGTGGCCGGGACGGACGGGTCGACACCCGCGGCGTACCAGCGGGCCTGGTAGACGTCGCCGTGCCAGACCACCTTGTAGCCGGCCGGGTACTGGCCTTCCGCGCGCCAGACGGGGTAGGGGCTGGTGGCCGGGTCGTCCACCACCGGCTGTCGCTCGGCGTCCCGGACGACGTCGTCGACCCGCACGGCGGGACCGTCGCCGGCCAGGCCGGAGAAGACGTCGACGAAAGCGAGCGACTCCTGCTCGACCCCGCTGCACGTGTTGGAGTGCACGGCGACGTCGGCGAAGCTCGCGCTGCACCCGGTGTCGCGGTTCAGCGACCACAGGGAGACCCGGCCCAGGCCCTCCTCCCGCGCGAAGGCGGTCAGCCGTTCGGCGTCGTCGAGGGTGAACACCTCGCCCTCGACGTCGTTCTGCCCGATCATCGGCGTCGCGCCGACGCGGCTCCAGGCCTGCGCGTCGCTGAGCCGGGTGCCCTGCTCCCGGTAGACCGTCTTGACCTGCTCGGCCGTCGCCCGCAGGGCCTGCTCGGTCGCCAGCACCATCGACTGGCTCTCGGGGCGGGACGGGCCGTAGTTCATCGTCATCACGTTGACCCCGGTCAGCTCGACGCCGCCGGCGAGGGTGGTGCGCACCAGGTCGAGCGCCTCGGACGTCAGCCCGGTCGGCGCCACCGGCAGGGTGAGCCAGACGTCCAGCGGGGAGCCGTCCTCCGTCCGCTCGCGCTGCAGCGCGGCCAGTGCCTCGGCTCTGCGGGCGGCGGCGGCCTGGTCGGCGACGGCCGGCCCCTCGATGTCCAGGTCTATCGCCGTCAGGTCGTAGCGCTCCACCACGTCCCGGTAGGCACCGGTGAGGTCGCCGGCATCCCGGCAGGTCACGGCCAGCTCGTCGTTGGCCTGCCCGCCGAAGCTCACCATGACGTCGCCGCCGGCCGACCGGAGCTGGTCGATGCGGCGGTCGAGCTCGAGGTCGGACCCCGCCTCGTCGAGCGAGTAGTACGTGCCCCAGCTGGGGGCGCAGTCGTCCTCCGGGTCGGCGACCACGAACGCGAGGGCGACGGTGCGGGCCGGGTTGGCGGCCGGGTCCTGGAACTGGAACGTCGGGGTCAGGGTCACGTCGACGTAGGGCACGCTCCACGACGTCGTCGCGGCGGCAGTCGCGCGGCCGACGGCCCCGGTCAGGGAGGCGAAGGCGCCTCCGGCGAGCACGCCCACGACCAGCAGCAGCACTCCCAGGCGGGTCCAGGAGAGCCGACGTGCGACCGGCTGCTCGTCGTCCGTGTGCCGGCCGGCGGATGTGGCGCGCGCTGCGCGCATGGACGTCCTCGCTCTCCTCGACGCAGCACCCGGCGGGACCGCGCGTTCCTGTGACTGGCTCCGACGCACGGTGCCACCTGCCGGCCCCGGGACGGCGGCGCCGGGCGCTGGGCTCACCACGACGGGTGAGCGGGGGCAGCGTCGACGTGCGGGACGCCCGCAGGATGCCGGAGGACGTCGTGAGCTCAGGCCTGCCGCCTGGTGCCCGTCGGTCCCGACGAGCAGAAGGTGGACATCTCGATGAAGCGCACCGTGCCCGACCCGCGCCGGCCCGACATCCGGCGGCAGTGGGGCAGTGACCGCCGGCGTGAGCCGCTCCCGCTGGTACCGCCGAAGGTGTCCGAGGGACGCATGGCCATCGGGCGGCTGGCCATCGTGCTCACCGTGTCGGCGTGGGCCGTCTACGTGGCCTTCACCATCGAGCAGCAGTTCATCGAGGGCAAGGCCGACAGCGCACGTCTGGTCATCGAGGCGATCGTCTACCTCCTGATGGTCACCGGGTTGGCCACGTCGGCGATGGCCTACCTGATCACCCGCATCGGCTTCTTCTACCGGAGCCGGGCGCACACGCGGGCGTCACGGGTCGTCCTGGACGCGTTCTTCGACCAGCCGGCGCCCCCGGTGACCGTCCTGGTCCCCTCCTACCAGGAGGACGAGCGGGTCATCCGGACGACGCTCCTCTCCGCCGCCCTGCAGGAGTACCCGGCGCTGCAGGTGGTCCTGCTCGTCGACGATCCCCAGAACCCGACGACGGCGCGGGCCCGCGCCCTGCTGGACGACGCGCGGGCGCTGCCCGGGATCATCGAGGGCGAGCTCGCGGTGCCCGCGACCCGCTTCCGCACCGCTCAGGCCGCGTTCGAGCGCGCGACCGGCGAGGGAGCGGGGCGCGCCGCGACGACCGAGGACATCCGCGAGCTCGCCGGTCACTACCGCTTCGCCGTCGAGTGGCTGCACGACCTGGCGGCCCGGCACGAGGTCATCGACCACACCGATCTCTTCTTCATCGACCACGTCCTCGGCGCGCTGGCCGCCGACCTCACCACCGTCGGCGAGGCGCTGACCTCCGGCGCCGACGAGGGCATCGTGCTGCCGGCCGGCCGGCTCGTCCAGCTGTACCGCCGGCTGGTCGCCACGTTCGGGGCCCGGGTCACCAGCTTCGAGCGCAAGCGCTACCGGTCGCTGTCGCACGAGCCGAACAAGGCCATGAACCTGAACAGCTACATCGGCCTCATGGGGGGCAGCTACCAGGAGGTCGACACACCGCTGGGCCTGGCGCTGGTGAGGTCCTCCGCCCGCGCCGCGGACCTGGTCGTCGACGAGCCGGCCTACGTGCTGACGCTGGACGCCGACAGCATGCTGCTCCCGGAGTACGCAGCACGGATGGTGCACCTCCTGGCGCAGAGCGCGCACTCGGGCGTGGCCGTCGCGCAGACCCCGTACAGCTCCTTCCCGGGGTCGGCGACCCGCTTGGAGCGCATCTCCGGCGCCTCGACGGACCTTCAGCACATCGTCCACCAGGGCATGACCCAGTACGACGCGACCTTCTGGGTCGGCGCCAACGCCGTGCTCCGCAAGAAGGCCCTCGACGACATCGTCGAGGTCGACTACGACGGCGACTTCGAGATCCGGCGCTACATCCAGGACCGCACGGTCATCGAGGACACCGAGTCGACCATCGACCTCGGCGTGCACGGGTGGCAGCTGCTGAACTACCCCGAGCGGCTGGCCTACTCGGCGACCCCTCCGGACTTCGGGTCACTGTGCATCCAGCGTCAGCGGTGGGCCAACGGCGGCCTGCTCATCCTGTCGAAGCTGCGCGAGCAGATGCGAGCCCGACGGGCGCGCGGCGAGCGCAACCGTTTCGGCGAGCTCTTCCTGCGCGTCAACTACATGGCGTCGATCTTCTGGAGCTCGGTCTGCCTGGTGACGATGCTCGTCTACCCCTTCAACGCCGAGCTGCTCAACCCGCTGCTCCTGCTGGTCTCCATCCCGTACTTCCTGATGATGGCCGCCGATCTGCGGGCCACCGGCTACCGCCGGACCGACGTGCTGCGCATCTACGGCTTCAACCTCGTCCTGCTGCCGGTCAACCTCTCGGGGTCCTTCGCCTCGATCCTCCAGCTGATCACCGGGGAGAAGAGCGCCTTCAAGCGGACCCCCAAGGTGCGGAACCGCACGACGGCCGGTGCGTTCTTCATCCTCGCGCCGCTGGCCCTGATCGGGCTCTCCGGGTACGCGGTCGTGACCGACGTCCAGCGTGCGCAGTGGGGGCACCTGGTCTACGCGCTGCTGAACTTCACCCTCGCCGGGTACGCCATGGTCGCCTTCGTGGGCGTCGGCAACAGCATCGTGGACCTGTGGGTCCACCTGCGGGACTGGCTGTACCGGCCCGTCGACACCCGCCGTCCGGTGCGGAACGGTCGGGCGCCCGGGCGGTCGGGCGCCCGGGCCGCCGCGGTCCGCCCCGCTGCTGCCGGGCCGGCCGCGCCCGACTGGGCGTCCGTGCTGCACTACGGCGTCCCGGGGACCACCGGCGGCGTGCCCGTGGAGGAGCCGGCCGCCGCACCTGCCGCGCAGCACCGCCCGTCACTCCCCGTGCCCCGGCAGGCGACGGGGGCTCACGGCGACGGGGTCTCGGCGTTCCGGGACTTCATCTTCTTCACCGTGTTCCAGCCGATCGTCGACCTCCGGAGCGGCGAACCGGTGGGCTACGAGGCGCTGTGCCGCTTCGCCGACGGCCGCCGGCCGCAGGAGCGGCTGGACGCGGCGAGCGACTCCGGGGTCGTCGTGGACCTCGACAGCGCGATGATGCGCGCCTCGCTGGCCGCCGCCGCGGGACTGCCGGAGGGGGCGTGGGTCTCGGTCAACGTCTCGGCGGCCATGTGGGAGGCACCCCGCGAGCTGTCCTCGATCGTGGGGGAGTCCTCCTGCCCCGTCGTCCTCGAGTCCGGTGCGCTCATCGGGGAGCGGGAGCTCTCGTCGGCGGACGTCCCGAGAGGCGTCCAGGTGGCCGTGGAGGACGCGCTGGTCGGGTACGACAGCTTCGACAAGGTCGAGCGGTACCGGCCGGCGTTCCTCAAGCTCGGCCGGGAGACGACGGCGGGCATCGAGCACGACTCCGCCCGTCGTGCGCTGCTGGCGGCGCTCGTGCCGTTCGCCGAGGAGCGCGAGTGCCAGGTGGTCGCCTCGGGTGTGGAGACCTCCGCCGAGCGGGACGCGCTGCGGTCCTGCGGGGTGGAGCTGGGACAGGGCTACTTCCTCGGCCTGCCCGCTCCCGCAGCCCGGCCGGTGAGGACTCCGGCGCTGGCGGTGGCTCCCGCCACCGACTGAGCCCGGCCGGAGCAGGACGTGGTCAGTCGGGAGCGTTGCCGGGCCGGACGACGCCGTCGTCGGCCTGCGCGTCCTCGTCGGTGGTGAGCGTCGCCGAGCCCTCGGGGGCCTCGCCGGGGGTGGGGGCCGGGCCGTCGGTGGTGTCGGGGGACTCGCGGTACCCGGTGCTGTCGCTCTCGCTCATGCCCGGCCCATGCCCGCCGCCCCCTGGCCGGAAACGACGGCAGGCGCCGTCCCCCGAGGGGAACGGCGCCTGCCGGTCGCGGAGAGGTCGTCAGAAGCAGGCCTCGTCGACCTCCATGAGGGCGTTGTCGGTGTTCTCCACGACGACCCGCTCCGCGGTCAGGCGCGGCAGGACCTGGCTGGTGAAGAAGCGCGTCGCGGCGAGCTTGCCCTCGTAGAAGAAGCGGTCCTTCTCGCTGACGTCGCCGGCCAGCGCGGCCAGCGCCACCTCGGACTGGCGGACTAGCAGCCAGGCGGTGACCAGGTCGCCGACGGCGAGCAGCAGGCGGCTGCTGTTCTGGCCGACCTTGTAGAGGGCCTTCATGTCCTGCTGGGCCTCGGTGAGGTGGCCGAACATCGTGGTGAGCATGCCCTGCACGTCGTTGAGCGCGGCGGCGAGGGCGGCGCGCTCCTCCTTGAGCCGGCCGTTGCCCACCTCGTTGTCGATGGTGGCCTGGATCTGGCCGGCCAGCCAGGTCAGCGCGACGCCGCCGTCCTTGACGATCTTCCGGAAGAAGAAGTCCTGGCCCTGGATCGCCGTCGTCCCCTCGTAGAGGGTGTCGATCTTGGAGTCGCGGATGTACTGCTCGATCGGGTAGTCCTGCAGGAAGCCCGACCCGCCGAGGGTCTGCAGCGACTCCTGGGTGAGCAGCTGGGTGGCGCGCTCGGAGCCGAAGCCCTTCACGACCGGCAGCAGCAGGTCGTTGAGGCGCGCGGCCAGCTTCGCCTCCTCGCTGCCCGCGGTCCCCTCGGCCTCGGCGGCCGTCACCTGGTCGCGGAAGCTGGCCGCGTACAGGTAGAGCGCCCGCATGCCCTCGGCGTAGGACTTCTGCAGCATCAGCGAGCGGCGGACGTCGGGGTGGTGGGTGATGGTCACCCGCGGCGCGTCCTTGGACGTGGCGGTGAGGTCGGCGCCCTGGACGCGGGTCTTCGCGTAGTCCAGGGCCACCTGGTAGCCGGCCGACAGCGTGGCGATGGCCTTGGTGCCGACGAACATGCGCGCGTACTCGATGATCTTGAACATCTGGGCGATGCCGTCGTGTACCTCGCCGACGAGCCAGCCCTGCGCGGGCACCGGCCCGTCGCCGAAGGTGATCTCGCAGGTCGTGGAGACCTTGAGGCCCATCTTCTTCTCGACGTTGGTGACGTAGGCGCCGTTGCGCTCGCCGAGCTCGCCGGTCTCCAGGTCCACGTGGAACTTGGGGACGACGAACAGCGACAGCCCCTTGGTGCCGGCGCCCGCGCCCTCGGGACGGGCCAGGACCAGGTGGATGATGTTGTCGCTGAGGTCGTGCTCGGCGGAGGTGATGAACCGCTTCACGCCGGAGATGTGCCACGAGCCGTCGGGCTGCTGCACGGCCTTGGTGCGGCCCGCGCCGACGTCGGAGCCCGCGTCGGGCTCGGTGAGCACCATGGTGGCGCCCCAGCCCTTGTCGATCATGAGCCGGCCGAGCTTCTTCTGGTCCTCGGTACCCAGGTCGAACAGGACCTGCCCGAACGCCGGGCCCGAGCCGTACATGAAGACGGCGGGGTTCGCGCCGAGCACCATCTCGTAGGCGGCCCAGGTCAGGGCCGCGGGCGCGCCGAAGCCGCCGAGCTCCTCCCCGAGGTCGAGCCGGAACCACTCGCCGGCGTTCAGCGCCTCGACGGACTTCTTGAACGACTCCGGCAGGGTCACCGAGTGCGTGGCGGGGTCGAACACCGGCGGGTTGCGGTCGGCGTCGGTGAAGGAGGCCGCGATCGGGCCCTCGGCCAGCTTGCGGATCTCGGCCAGCACCCCGCGCGCGGTCTCGGCGTCCATCTGCGCGAACGGGCCGGTGCCGAACCGGTCACGGGTGTCCAGGAACTCGAAGAGGTTGAACTCGAGGTCCCGCAGGTTGGCGGTGTAGTGGCTCATGGTGCTGGTGCTCCCGTGCTCCGTACCGGTGTGGCGGCGAAGGCTACTCGCCGGTAACAACCGATGTTACCGGCTGGTACGGGGAACGCGGGCACGGCTCCGCGCGGACACCCTGGAGGGGTGCCCGCGCGGAGGTGGGGCAGGTCAGGAGCGGTGGCGCCTGCGGGTGCGCAGGACCAGGCCGGCGAGCCAGACCAGCAGGCCGCCGAGCGCAGCGGCGATGAGCAGCGCCAGGACCAGCGGGGCGTCGACGTTGCCGAACACCAGGCTGATGTCGACCGTCTGCGTGTTGAAGACGACGAACAGCACCAGGACGACGGTCACGAACAGCAGCAGCGCGAGCGCGAGCGAGCGGCCGATCGTGCGCCCCGTCTGGCGGGTCCGGCCCGGGCCGGCCGGTGCGGTCGTACCGGGCGCGGTCGTGCCCGGGGCGGACGTCGGCCGGTCGAGGCCGACGCTCAGCGGGTCACCGGTGGTCCCGCTGGTGCGGGGGTCCGGGGCGGTCACCGGGCGTCCGGTTCGGTGTCGGCGGGCGGGTAGGCCGGGCCGGCGATCCCGTCGGTCGAACCCTTGACGTCACCGAGGGACTCGCGGTCCTCGCCGGGCGCCTTCTCGGCTCCCAGGGGCTGCGCCTCGCGGTCGGATCCCGCGCCGTTCTCGTCGGGCATGCTCATGATCGGGTTGTGCCCGTCGGCGCCGGCCGGGAAACGGGTCAGCCCTGGTCGGCGAGCGAGGGGCCCGCCTCGTGGCGCGGGTGGCCGTGGGTCCGCTCGCGCTGCTTCATCCGGGCCTCGAACACGTGCCGGTCGCCGCCGGCGAGCTCCTCGCGGGCGCGCGCGTCGTAACCGCGGAAGGCCTCCCAGTAGCCGGCGTCGAAGTCCTCGACGATCTGGAAGGTCCACCGGTCGGCGATGACGTTGCGGCCGACCAGGTCGCGGTCGAGGTCGGCGGCGAGCGCCGTCGCGCCGGCCTGCTCGAAGAGATCGACGGACTCCTGCAGCAGCCGGTCGGCCTTGCCGGTGAGCTGGTGGAAGGCGTAGAGGAAGCCGCGGGCCTGGTCGACGGTCTCCAGGGCCTCGGAGAGCTTGCCGAGGGCCTCGACGGTGGCGTCGTCCAGGTCGGGGCGGGTGCGGTCGGTGGTCACCATGACATCGTCGCCCTCCGGGCGACACCGCGCCCAGGATCCGTCCCCCGGTGGCGTGGAGCCCCCACCCGCGACCCGGTCGGGAGGCCTCCGACCCCCGCAACCGGTCCGCGGCGCTCCGCCGCTCGAGCGCTCAGGCGCGGGCGACCGCCGCGTCGATGAGCTTCTCGGCGAGCCGCCGGCCGTGCGCGGCCGGGCCGTCCGGGCCCAGCAGGCCGCCGGAGAGGTACATGCCGTCGATGATCAGGTGGATCTGCGCGGCGAGGTCCTCGCCGGCGCCCGGCACGATCTCGTCGGTCAGCCGCTCGAGCCGCGTGTGCAGCTCGAACTTGTAGTCGGCCGCGGCGCTGCGGGCCGGGTGCTGCGGGTCGTCGTACTCGCTGCTCACGTTGGTGAACGGGCACCCGCGGAAACCGGTGCGCGTGACGTCGCGCTCGACGGCGTCGACCACGGACAGCAGGGCGGCGCGGGGCTCGTCCTGCAGCCGGACCAGCTCGGCGTCGATGAAGCCGAGCACGGTGGCGGCCTTGCGCGTGAGGTAGGCGCCGACCAGGTCGTCCTTGCTCTTGAAGAGCCGGTAGACGGTCATCTTGCCCAGGCCGGTCTCGCGGACCAGCTCGTCCATGCCCACGCTGCGCGAGCTGCGGCTGGAGAACAGCCGCTCCGCGGTGTCGAGCACGATCGCCTGACGCTCCGCCCGGCTCCGGCGGACCGGGACCGGGGCGTCGTCGACGGCGGTGAGGATCATGGCGGCGGTCACGTCACGGATGGTGCCCCAGCTCGTGACGGAGGAGTTCGCGGCACGCCGGATTCGATTGCTCTGAGTGACGAGAGGAAAACGGGTTGTGCGTGGCGCGAGCGGTGCCTGGGACCGCTGTGGTCACACGGAGTGATCCGGGGACGTGCCCGGCCTCAGGAGCGGCGCACCCGCCGCGGGTTGGCCAGCATCCGGGCCACGGTGGCGGCCGCAGCGGTGGCCGGCGACTCGTCGGCCGACGTCCGCGGGCTGGGGTTCTCGGCCTTGGTCTCGCGCTGGTCGTCCATGGGTTCCACCCTGCCCCGGGGCCGGGCCGGCCAGTCCCGTGCGGCCGGGGATTTCACCACCACGAGGGGGAGATCTGGGTCACTCCTGACCGAGCGCCTCGGCGAGCTCGGCCAGCTGGTCGAGCTGCCACTCGACGAACGGGGCGTCGTCGGGGGGCGCGGCGGCCACCTCGGCGACCGGCACGTCCGCCTCGTCGGCGGCCTCCCGCAGCCGGTCGGTGACGCCCTCGTCCGGTCCGCCGTCGAGCACCAGCACGTCCAGCGCGCCGCCGCGCAGCAACTCCTCCACGGCCGCGACCTCGTCGGGCGGCAGGGCGCCGGTGCGGGGGCCCGGCGTGCGGTCGGTCAGCCCGGCGGCCTCCGCCGTGGGCACGAACGCCCCGCCCGTCGCGGCGAAGCTCCGCCCGGTCGCATCGACCCGGAGCGCGCCGATCGTCTCCAGCCACGGCTGCAGCTCGGTGGCCCAGGCGGTGTGCTGCGCGCCGAAGTAGGGGGCGGCGTCGGGGGAGAGGCGGCCGAGCTCGTCGGCGACCGCCTCGGCCACGGCCGGGACGGCGACCGGGTCGTTCCACAGCCAGGGATCGCGACCCCGCCGCTCGGAGCCGACCGCCTCCGCCGCGCTGACCACGGCGGGCCGGCCGGCGGCGGCGTCGGCCAGCTCGGTCGCCCAGCCGTCGTACCCCGCCCCGTTGACGACGACCAGGTCGGCGGCGTCGAAGGCCGCGCGGTCGGCGTCCGGGCCCACCGGGGCGGTGCCGGTCGGCGCGATCGTGGTGACCGTGGCGCAGTCGCCGCCCAGCCGCCGGACGACGTCGCCCCAGGCCCCGACCGAGACGACGACGTCGAGGATCTCACCGGGGCACGCGGCCGGATCGCCCGAGGAGACCGCCGCCTGGCTGCCGGGCGTGCGGTCGCCGGAGCACGCCGGAGCGGCCAGCACTGCGAGCACCGTCAGCCCGGCGCGGAGCGTGGCGTGCCGCACGCATCCCCCATCGCCGACGGCCGATCCCTCCGGGGAGCATGGCAGACCCGATCGTCCGCACGTGCGGTGGTGCCGCGCCGGCTCAGACGTCCGGGGTGTCGGCGCCCCCCTCGAGCTCCTGGCCCTCGGCCGGCTGGTCGGGGTGCGGGGTCCGGCCGGTGCCCTCGGCCTCCCGGGACGGTGCGCCGCCCTCGGGCTGGTCGACGTCTGCGGCGCGCTCGGGCTCGGTCATCGCGGGTCCTCCTCGGGACGCGGGAACGGGTCACCCGCCCAGTGCCCGCGGGCGCCCGCTCCGGAAACGGTCAGCCCACCTCGGTCGCGTCGGGCACCCGGGCCAGGGCGGCCCGGACGTCGTCGTCGGCGGGCAGCGCGCCGCGGGCGCCGGGTCCGGTGGTCGACAGCGCGGCCGCCGCGACGGCGTAGCGCACCGCTCCGGGCAGGTCGGCCCCGCCGGCCAGCGCCTGGGCGAGCGCGCCGGTGAAGCAGTCGCCCGCGCCGGTGGTGTCCACGACCTCCACGGTCAGCGGCCCCTGCAGCAGCGCCGGGCCGCCGTCGGCCGGCACGACCAGCGCCCCCCGCGCGCCGAGGGTCACCACGACCGCGCGGCTCCCCAGGCCCCGCGCCAGGGCGGCGAGCTCCGCCGGCGTCCGCTCCCCCGCCTCGGCGCCCGCGAGCTGCACCAGCTCGTGCTCGTTCGGGACCAGCACGTCGACCCGGGCGAGCAGGGCCGCGGCGAGCGGGCGCGGCGGTGCCGGGGTCAGGACGACGGTCCCCCGCGCGGCCGCGGCGGCGGCCTCGACCGCGGCCACGGGCACCTCCAGCTGGAGCAGGAGCACGTCGGCCCGGTGCACGGGCTCGACGTCGACGTCCGCCGGGGTGAGCGCGTCGTTGGCGCCGGGCACCACGACGATGAGGTTCTCGCCGCTGCCCTCCTCGACCGGGATGGTCGCCGTCCCCGTGGGCAGGCCGGGCGTGCGGTGCACCCGGCTGACGTTGACCCGCGAGCCGGCCAGGGCGGCCAGCTGCCGGTCGCCGGCCGGGTCTTCCCCGACCCGGCCGACCATGTGCACGCCCGGACCGAGCAACCCGGCGGCGACGGCCTGGTTGGCGCCCTTGCCGCCGGGGGCGCGTGTCGCCGACCGCCCGACGACGGTCTCCCCGCGGCCCGGCAGCCGGCCCACCGAGACCAGCACGTCCTCGTTCACGCTGCCGACGACGGTGACGGACACGGGGGCCTCCAGGTGCGGGATGGGGGACCAGCAGTACCAGACGCCGGTTTCCGGCCCGCCGCGCAGCGGTAGGGGAGGACGACGACCCGAGCGGAGGACCCGATGGCAGACGAGGACCGCGACACCACCCGGCGCGAGTTCGGCGAGGCGGTGAACATGACGCCCGCGGAGCTGGAGGAGTGGCTGGGCAGCGACGAGTCGCAGGCCGTCGGCCAGAAGGACGGGGACGGCGAGTCGACGGGGCACGCGTCGGGCCGCCGGATCGTCGAGCTGCTGCGCACGAAGAAGGACGACCTCACCGACGACGACCTCGCCCACATGCGCAAGGTGCACGGGTACGTCCAGCGGCACCTCGCCCAGGAACCGGCGAAGGAGGACGTCGAGACGTCGAAGTGGCGGTACTCCCTGATGAACTGGGGGCACGACCCCCTGAAGAAGGGCTAGACCGGGTGCCGTGACGAGCCTCCCGCGCAACGACCCCGCGCAGTACGACCTCCTGGCCGACCAGTGGTGGGAGGGCGTCGGAGGGTTCGCGATGCTGCACTGGCTGGCCGCCTCGCGCGCCGAGCACATTCCCGCGGCGCCGGCCCCCGGGGCGCTGCTGGTCGACCTCGCGTGCGGTGGCGGTCTCATGGCCCCGCACGCCGCCCGGCTGGGCTACCGGCACGTCGGTGTGGACCTCGGGCTGCCCGGTCTCGCCCTGGCGCGGGAGCACGGCGTCCTGCCCGTGCGGGGGTCGGTGCTCGCGGTCCCGCTGGCGGACGGCTGCGCCGACGTCGTGGTCGCCGGGGAGATCCTCGAGCACGTCGAGGACGACGTCGCCGTCCTCGCGGAGGCGGCGCGGCTGCTGCGCCCGGGCGGCACCCTGGTGATCGACGCGATCGCCGCGACCTGGCTCGCCGACCTGATCGCCGTCCGCATCCTGGAGCGGGTGCCCGGCGGGCCGCCCCCCGGCATCCACGACCCGGCGCTCTTCGTCGACCGCGCGCGGCTGCTGGCGGCCGCCGACCCGCTCGGCCTGGACCTCCGCCTGGTGGGCCTACGGCCCTCGCTCCGCGACGTCGTCGCCTGGCGGCTCGGGCGGCGCAGCGGCGTGCGGATGAAGCCGCTGCCGACGACGGCCGTGCTGTTCGCCGGGTACGGCCGCAAGCGCTGATCCGCTGCGCGGACCTGCCTGCGCACGTACCGTCGTGGCATGAGGCAGAGCGCCCGATGAGCGACGCCGTCCTGACCGGGGCCGGCTCGGCCCTCCCCGCCGCGCTGGAGCAGGAGGCGGCCTGGGACGGGTTCTTCGCTGCCCACTACGAGGGTGTCCGGGCCGCCAAGCGGATCTTCCTGGGCGCCGGGGTGCGCCGCCGGCACGCCGTGGCCAACCCGCTGGACGAGGACCTCAGCAGCTGGGGCACCGGCGCGCGCATGGAGCGGTACGTCCAGGAGGCGCTGCCGCTGGGCAAGCAGGCCGTGGCGGGCGCCCTCGACGCCGCGGGCCTCGCGCCGGGCGACGTCGGCCTGTTCGCCGTCGCCACCTGCACCGGGTACGCCACCCCGGGCCTGGACATCCGGCTGGCCAGCGACCTCGGCATGCCGTCGGGCCTGCAGCGGCTGCTGGTCGGCCACATGGGCTGCTACGCCGCCATCCCGGGGCTCGCCGCGGTCGGCGACTTCGTCGCCGCGCGCTCCCGCCCGGCGGTGCTGCTGTGCTGCGAGCTGACCAGCCTGCACGTCCAGCCGGCCCAGCGGGACCTCGAGCAGGTGGTCGCGCACGCGCTGTTCTCCGACGCGGCCGCGGCCGTCGTCGTGGAGCCGGGCGCGGGCCGCGGACGTCGGCTGGCGGGCGTGGTGGCCCGCACCGACGCCTCCACGGCCGACCACATGACGTGGGACGTGACCGACCTGGGCTTCCGCATGGGGTTGTCCCCGCGGGTGCCCGACGTGCTGTCCCGGCACGTGGGCGAGGTCGTCGACGAGCTGCTCGCCGGCGCCGGGCTGCGCACCGAGGACGTCGCCGGCTGGGCCGTGCACCCCGGTGGCCCGCGGATCATCGACGTGGTCCGCGACGAGCTGGGGCTCGCCGAGGAGCAGGTCGCGGCGTCCCGCAAGGTGCTGTCCGAGCACGGCAACTGCTCGTCGGCCACGGTGCTGCTGGTCCTGCAGGAGATGGCCGACGTCGACGGCCCGGTGGTGGCCATGGCGTTCGGCCCCGGGCTGACGCTGTACGCAGCGCTGTTGCTCCCCGCCTAGAGCCCATAGGCTCTGTGGCCCAGGTCACAGCGGAGGTGGTCGATGACCGAGGTCGCGACCGTGCGGGTGTTCCTCGTCGACGACCACGAGGTGGTCCGCCGCGGGGTCGCCGAGGTGCTGGAGGACGATCCGCACCTCCTGGTGGCCGGGGAGGCCGGGTCGGTCGCGGAGGCGCTGGCCCGCGTGCCGGCCGTGCGGCCCGACGTCGTCGTCCTCGACATGCGGCTGCCCGACGGCAGCGGCGCGGACCTGTGCCGGTCGCTGCGCGAGCGGATGCCGGGGCTGCCCTGCTTGGTGCTGACGAGCTTCACCGAGCCCGAGGCGCGGGAGGCGGCCGTCCGCGCCGGCGCGACGGGGTTCCTGCTCAAGCAGGTGCGCGGCCCCGCCCTCGTCTCCGCCGTCCGCACCGTGGCCGCCGGCGGCACGCTGCTGGACGAGGTCCCCGTGGCGCAGCCGCGGCCCCGGCCGCCGACGGCGGCGGGCGGTGACCGGCTCGGCCTGCTCACCGACCAGGAGCGCATCGTGCTCCGGCTGATCGGCGAGGGCCTGACCAACCGGCAGATCGGCGCCCGCATGGGGCTGGCCGAGAAGACGGTCAAGAACTACACCAGCCACCTGCTGGCCAAGCTCGGCCTCGAGCGGCGGACGCAGGCGGCGATCCTCGCCACCCAGCTGCGCGACCTGGCCGACGGCTGAGCGGCACGGTCAGCGGTCCAGCGGGACCGCCCACTCGACCTCGCTGCCCGAGGGGCCGCCCGAGGCGGTGAGCCGCCCCCCGCGCCGCTCGGCCCGGTCGGCGAGGTTGGCCAGGCCGCTGCGCACGGTGATCCGCGGCAGGCCGCAGCCGTCGTCGGTGACCGTCACCCGGAGGGCGTCGGTCACCGCGACCGTCACGGTGACCCGCTGGGCGCCGGCGTGCCGCACCACGTTGGTCACCAGCTCGCGCACCGTGGCGACGACGTCGTGCACGAGCTCGGCGGGCAGGTCCTCGACCTCGCCGTGCACCCGCAGGTCGGGCCGGAGCCCGTGCCCGTCGACGACCGAGCGGACCACCTCGACCAGCCGGTGCCGCACGCCCTCGGGCGAGGCGTCCTGGTGCTGCAGCTCGAAGATCGAGCTCCGGATGCGGGAGATGGTGCCGTCGAGCTCGTCGACCCGCTCCGCGAGGCGCGCGGCCAGCTCGGGGGAGTCGGCGGCCACCGACCGGCCGATCCGGTCCAGGGCGAGCGCGGTGGCGAAGATCCGCTGCACCACGTGGTCGTGCAGGTCGCGGGCGATGCGGTCGCGGTCGGCCTGGACCTGGAGCCGCCGCTCCCGCTCCTGGCTGCGCACGAGCTCCAGGGCCACCGTCGCCTGGGCCGCGAACGCCGCGGCCAGGTCGAGCAGCTCCGGCTCGAACGGGTCGCCGTCGCGGTGGCGGAGCAGCACCAGCGTGCCGAGGGCCGGCGGCCCGCCGACGGGGACCAGCAGCGCCGGGCCGTACTCGGCGGAGAACTCCTCGGCGAGCGCGGGGGCAGCGGCGGCCAGCTGCTGGAACTCCGCGTCGCTGACCGACCGGGGGGTGCCCGAGCGGTGCACCTCGCGCAGGAGCCCCTCCAGCGGTACCACCACGCCCTCGGCGTCCGCACCGTTCGGGCCGATGGCCGCCGTCACCCGCAGCACCTCGTCGTCGCCGGGCACGGGGACGAGGATCCCGGCCGCCTGCGCGGCCGACAGCTCCGCGATCCGGGCGGCCGCCGTGCTCATGACCTCCTGCGGGTCGCCGCCGGCCAGCAGGGAGGTGGAGAGGTCCATGCCGGTCTGCGCCCAGGCGCGCCGGCGCTCGGCCCGCTCCAGCAGCCGGGCGTTGTCGAGGGCCAGCCCGGCGACGGCCGCCAGCGCCTGGGTGACCTCCTCGTCGGCCTCGGTGAACGGCCCGCCGGAGCGCTTCTCGGTGAGGTAGAGGTTGCCGAAGACGGCGTCGCCGACGCAGACCGGGACGCCGAGGAACGAGCGCATCGGCGGGTGCCCGTCGGGGAAGCCGCGGAAGGCCGGGTGGTCGGCCAGGTCGTCCAGGCGCAGCGCGACCGGCTCGGCGACCAGCAGCCCGAGCAGGCCCTCGCCGGCGGGCGGCGAGCCGATGCGCCGGCGGGCCTCCTCGTCCATGCCCTCGATGACGAACCGGTCCAGCCGCCGTCCGTCGACGCTGAGCACGCCCAGCGCCCCGTAGGTCGCGTCCACGTGCCGGACCGCGGCCCGGACGACCTCGTGCAGCGTCGCCTCCAGGTGGCTGCCGGAGGCGGCGGCGAGGACGGCGGCCGCGAGCTCGGGTGCGCTGCGCGGTGGGTCGGTCACCCGCCCACCGCCCCGTCGGGCGGGGTCACGGCCCGACGGTAGGGGGGTCCGCCTCCGGCGGGAAGGGGGCGCTGCGGGGCCTCGGGCAGCTCAGGCGCCACGGGCGATGCGGCGGTGCGGCTGGCGCGGGACGGCGGGGCGGAGCAGGCGCTTGCCGTCGGCGCCCACGACCACGAGGTCGGCGCCGTGCATGGCGGCGTGGAGGGCGTCGAACACGGGCCGCTCGAGGATGGCGGTCCGGGTGCGGGCGGCGATGCCGGTCTCGGCGACGGCCCGCAGGACGGTCGCCTCGAGGAAGTCGCGGGCGGCCGTCTGCGTGCGCAGCGGCAGCCGGGCGGTGCCCTCGAGCGGGTCGCCGTCCGGGGCGTCGAGGACCGCGACGGCGACGACGGTCGCCTCGCGGCGGGCGGCCTCGCGGACCGCCCAGACGAGGGCGCGGTGCCCTTCGGGGGTGCCGTCGACCTCGACCAGCAGCCACGGGCTCTGCCGGCGGGGCGTGAGGGGGACCAGCTGGAGGTGCTCGACCGCGGTCGGGGGGAACGGGGCGGGAGCGGGATCGGGGGCGGAGTCGGGGGCCTGTCCCACGGCGCGCGGGTCGGCGTCGGGGAACCGGTACTGGCTCATGCCCGAATCGTGCAGTGCTGTCCAGCTCGCTCCCAGGGACCAAGGGCCCGCGGCCGGGAACTCGGCTGTGAGGGAGGGCGGCCGCGGCCGCGGCCCGGCGCGTGCGTGCGCTGCGTGAGCGCCGGCGTACGGAGCGCTCGAGGGGGACGCGCTGGAGTGAGGAGGGAGAGCGGGTGACGAGAATCGAACTCGCACTGTCAGCTTGGGAAGCTGATGTTCTACCATTGAACTACACCCGCGTACCGCTCTGACCTGCGCTTTCGCGGCGCCTGCCCTCGGCCGGCGGCCGAGCGAGCGATCGCGGAGAGACTACACGGTGCGTGTCGCCGACCGGGTCACGGGTGCGCTGGATGAGAACCGTCTCATCCACTTCTCACCCGGCGGTCACCCGCCCGGTGCAGGCTGTGCGGGTGCGGACCCGCCCGGCCCTCCTCCTCGCCTCGGCGGTCGTGCTCCTCGCCGTCGTGGCCGGCGGGTGGCTGCTGCTGCGCCCGGTGGACCCGGCCGGCCGCTCCGTGCCGTCGCCGATCACCGTGACCGAGCCTTCTCCCGGGCCGTCGCCCGTGCCCACCGAGCCGGCGCCGCCCCCGCCCACCCCGGACCCCGCCCCGCCGACGGCCGGCCCGAGCGACGTGGTCCCGCCGCCCCCGATCGACGACGACGACGATGACGACGACGGGCCCGACGATGACGACTGACCGCCGCTCCCTGCGGCGGTGGGGGCCGCGGGCCGCCCGCACGCGCATCATCGGCTGGGTCCTGCTGCTGGTGCTGCTCGCCGTCGCGCTGCTGACCTTCGTGACCTGGCGGCTGCTGGTGCGGTCGGTCGACGAGCGCATGGACACCGCGCTGCGGGCGGAGGTCGAGGAGTTCACCGCCATCGCCTCGGCCGACGTCGACCCCGGCACGGGCCGGCCCTTCGCATCGGTGGCCGACGTCCTGCAGACGATGATCACCTACAACCTGGCGCGGCCCAACGAGAAGTTCCTCGGCTACGTCGACGGCCGGTACCGGTTCCAGAGCCGGATCGAGGCGCCGGTCCTGCTGAGCCGGGACGCGGCCTTCACCGAGATCGTCGGCTCGGTCACCGAGACCGCGGCCGGCGCCTACGGCAGCGCTGCCGGCGAGGTGCGGTACCTCGCCGTCCCCGTGACGCTGGAGGGCGACCCGTCGCGGGGCGTCGCCGTCGTCGCCTACTTCGCCGACCAGGAGCGGGCGTCCGCCGACGACGCGGCCCGGATCATGCTGGCCGTCGGCGCCGGGACGGTGCTGCTCGCCGCGGCCGGCGCGTGGGTGGTCGCCGGCCGCGTGCTCCAGCCGGTCCGCGACGTCGCGACGACCGCGCAGGGCATCACCGAGACCGATCTCTCCGGCCGGATCCCGGTGGAGGGCCGGTCCGGGGACGAGCTCACCGAGCTGGCGCGGACGGTCAACGCCATGCTCGACCGCGTGGAGCGCGGCGCGGCCGCCCAGCGCCGCTTCCTGGACGACGCCGGGCACGAGCTGCGGACGCCGATCACCATCGTGCGCGGCCATCTCGACGTGCTCGACCCCGCCGATCCGGTCGACGTCGCCGAGACCGTGGCCCTGGTCGACGACGAGCTCGACCGGATGAACCGGCTGGTGTCGGACCTGCTGCTGCTCGCCCGCGCCGAGCAGCCGCAGTTCGTGCGGCCGCAGCCGGTCGACGTCGCGGAGCTGACCGCCGACGTCTTCGGCAAGGTGCGCCGCCTCGCCGAGCGCGAGTGGGTGCTCGAGACGGCCGCGGACGCCGACGTCGTCCTCGACCCCCAGCGGCTGACCCAGGCGCTGGTCGCCCTGGCCGACAACGCCGCCCGGTACACCGCGCCCGGCGACCGCATCGCGCTGGGCAGCCAGGTGTCGGGCGGGGAGCTGCGGTTCTGGGTGGCCGACACCGGGCCGGGGGTCGCCGAGGAGGACCGCGGCCGGGTGTTCGAGCGCTTCGCCCGCGGCGAGGCCGGTGCCCGCCGTTCCGACGGCGCCGGGCTGGGCCTCTCCATCGTCCAGGCGATCGCGTCCGCCCACGGCGGCCGCGTCCTGCTCGACAGCCGGCCCGGCGCCGGCGCCACCTTCACCGTCGTGCTCCCGGCCGACGTGCAGCCCCCCGAGGAGGACGACGCATGAGTCGCGTGCTGATCGCGGAGGACGAGCCCCGCATCGCCTCGTTCATCGAGAAGGGCCTGCGGGCCAACGGCTTCTCGACGGCGGTCGCGGCCGACGGCGCGACCGCCCGCGCGCAGGCCGCCAGCGGTGAGTTCGACCTGCTCGTCCTCGACATCGGCCTGCCGGCCATGGACGGCTTCGAGGTGCTGCGCCGGCTGCGCGCGGAGCGCAACCCCATCCCGGTGATCATCCTGACGGCGCGGGACAGCGTGCGGGACACCGTTGCCGGCCTCGAGGGCGGCGCGGACGACTACATGCCCAAGCCGTTCCGCTTCGAGGAGCTGCTGGCCCGGGTGCGGCTGCGGCTGGCCTCCGACCGGACCGCCGAGCTCACCGTGCTCGCCTGCGGCGACCTGTCGCTGGACCTGCGCACCCGCCGCGCCCGGGTGGGGGAGGCGACGGTCGACCTGTCCGCGCGCGAGTTCGCCCTCGCCGAGACCTTCCTGCGGCACCCGGGCCAGGTGCTGGCCCGCGAGCAGCTGCTCAGCCACGTGTGGGGCTACGACTTCGACCCCGGCTCGAACGTGGTCGACGTCTACGTGCGGTACCTGCGCCGCAAGATCGGCGCCGACCGGATCGAGACGGTGCGGGGGATGGGCTACCGCCTCGTCGAGGGCTGAGCCGGCCCGCACGCACGCGTGCCCGGCGGGTCAGTTCGGCGAGGCGGCCGACTGCGCGGACTGGGCGGTCTGGACGTCGTCCGGGGTCGCGTCGTCGGGGGTGGCGTCGTCCGGCGTCGCGGTGTCGGGGGTGTCGACGGCGCTCTCGTTGGGGGAGTCCGCGCTCTCCGGCGAGGCGTCCACGGGCGCGTCGACGGGGACGTCGGCCGGGGCGTCCGCCGCGGCGACGGTGATCCCGGCGGGGCGCGAAGCGTTCCGGTCGTCGTCGCCTGCGGCCGCGACGCCGATGCCGGCGGCACCCAGGCCGGTCAGCGCGGCGCCGAAGGTGACGATCTTCCAGGTGGCGGGGCGGTTGCTCATGTCGTTCTCCTCGCGGTGCGGGGGCTTCTCTCTCGGACGACTCCAGGTTGTCCACCGGAGGTGAGGGATCCGGGAGAGCTCGATGAGGGCCCTCTCATCCGCCGTCGGGTGCGGCCCAGCGCTCGGCGAGGGCGACGCGGGCCTCCGTGCCGGCCGCCCAGTCCGGCTGCAGCACGCGGAAGGGGCCGGTGGCCAGGCCGAGCAGCACGGCGGCCACGCGCGGCCGGAGCTGCGCGGCCGGCCAGCGCCGCAGCGCCGCCTCCTGGAGCTCGGTGCCGTAGCGGGCGGCCGTGGCCGGCGCCGGCAGGATGGTCTCCAGCAGCGCGAGGTGGCCCAGCAGCGTCGCCCAGTCGTCGATGCGGTGGCCGCGCCCGACGGTGTCGACGTCCAGCAGCCCGACCACCGACCCGCCGTCCACCAGCAGCTGCGACTCGTAGAAGTCCCCGTGCACCGGCACCGCGGGGTGCTCGCCCCGGTCGGCGGAGGCGAGCACGTCGACCAGCCGGTCCAGCCGCGGCGCGAGCTCCGGCGCGACCAGCGACAGGACGGCGGCGTGGTCGCCGACCCGCCCGTGCGCGTCACCGGGCCGGCTGCGGCCGGCCGGGGTCACCCGGGTCGCCGCCTCCGGCAGTGCGTCGAGCAGCGCGTCGAGCGTCCGGGCCCCCGGCAGGCCGTCGCCGTCGCCGGCCACGAGCCGCCGCATCGGCGTGCCGGGGAGCCCCGGGAGCACGACCACGCCGTCGTCGGTGCTCGCCAGCACCGACGGCACGGGGACCGCGCCGTGCAGGATCGCGTGCCGCTCCACCAGCCGCGCCACGGCGGAGGGCCGGACCACCTTGAGGAACAGCGTGCCCGTGCCGGTGGTCGCCTCCACGACCGCCCGCCGGCCGGGCCGGTACGCGCGCAGCCGCAGGCGCACGGGGCCCTCGGCGAGCCCCAGCCCGGCGAGCCGGGCGCCGGCGTCAGCGGCGCGGCTGGCCCAGGCCAGGGCCGGGAGGGCGGGGTCGAGCGGCCAGCGCCAGACGCCCACCGCGACCCGTTCGCCGGCGCTCTCGCCCTCGAGCACGGTGGCGCCGACGGGGATGCGCGCGCCGGTGGTGGCCGCCAGCGACTCGCGGGTCCGCCGTCCGCCGGGCCAGTGGACCTCGGCGCTGTACTGGACCGTCGCGGACCCGCCCGGCTGCACGGTCGTGCCGGTCGGCCGCAGCGCGGCCAGCCGCCCGCCGGCCGGCGCGAGGGCGGCGTCCCAGAGGGGGCGCGCCTCCTCGCCCAGCAGCAGGCGGAGGGCCGGCGGCCAGTCGGGGCGGACCACCGCGGGCAGGTCGAGCACGGGAGGCACCCGGCCACGCTAGGGGTCGTCGATGGCAGCAGGATGAGAAGCGGATGAGCCGCCCGGGACGACACCGCGCCCCGTCCGCATGGGGAAGTCGGACGGGGCGCGGTGGTCAGGGGGCGCCCGGGCGGGCGCGCGGCGCGATCAGATCGCGACGCCGGTGCAGGACGCGGAGCAGTTCACCGACCAGATCCCGCGCAGCGCGGAGAAGGTCGCCGACTGCACCAGCCGCTCACCGGACGGGCCGGTGCGCTCGGCGGGCCCGCTGGACCCCGGCGTGCTCGGCGGGGTGCCGGGCGCGGGGGTGCCCCCGGTCGGCGGGGTCGTGCCCGACCCCGGCGAGCTCCCGCCCGGCGTGGAACCGCCGCCGGGAGCCGTACCGCCCCCTGGCGAGCCGCCGGTCGGGGCGTCGGCGCGGTAGGTGAGCGCCTGCCCGAGCGTCGTCGAGCGGTCGCCGGCCGCGTTGAAGACCGTGACGTCGTAGACGCCGGCCACCCGGCTGGGCACGCTGAACCGGACCTGCGTGCTCGTCGACGAGACGACCGTCGCCGTCGCGCTGTCGCCGATGCGGACCCTCGCCCCGGTCGGCAGCGCGGTGCCGGTGATGGTCACCAGCGTGCCGCCGCTCGTCGAGACGGTGTTCGGGCTCAGCGAGGTGATCTTGAACTCGCCCACCGACGGGTAGGTCGTCGTGCCGTTGCCCGGCGTCGCGGGCGACGTGGGCGTGCTCCCGCCGCCGGAGCCCGGCGGGGTCGTCGGCGTGGTCGGGGCCGGCGTGGACCCGCCCGGGGTCGTGCCGGGCGCCGGGGTGCCGGGAGCGGGCGTACCCGGAGCGGGCGTGCCGGGCGCCGGGGTGCCCGGAGCGGGCGTGCCGGGGGTGCTCGGCGTGGTCGTGCCCGGAGCGGGCGTGCCCGGCGTGGGCGCCGGAGCGCCCGGGGTGCCGGGAGCGGGCGTGCTCGGCGTCGAGCCGCCCGGGGGCGGGGTGCTCGGCGTGCCCGGGGTGCCGCCGGACAGCGGTGGGGTGCCCGTGCCGGGCGAGGTGCCCGGCGCGGGGGTCGAGCCGCCACCGGAGCCCGGGGTCGTGCCGGGGGCCGGCGAGGTGGGCGTGGTGCCGCCGCCGGAGCCGCCGGTCGCCGACGTGCGGACCAGCAGCGGGGCGGCCGACGCGCGGCCGACGGGGGTGCCGTCGCGCAGGAGCTGGACGGTGAGCACGTAGCGGCCGTCGGCCAGCGGCACGGTCGGCGAGAGGCCGAGGCCGTCGAGCCGGGCGAGGGTGCCGAGCTCGAACACGGCGCTGCCGGTGTCGTCGGTCTCGACGGTGGTGCCCCCGAGGGTGACCGGCTTGTCCGCCAGGGCCCAGATGTCGCCTTCGTGCTCCATGCCCAGGCCGAGCGCGACGCTGTAGTCGCCGCCGGCCGCGGTGCCGCTGACCCCGATCCGGGGGGCGATCGTGCCGGCGGGGGCGGTCATCGAGGTGAAGGCGTACCGGACCGACTCGGCCGGGGTGCCGGTCAGGTGGCTGAGGGTCAGCCGGCCACCCGTCACCGACCGGCCCGTGAAGGCGGGCTTCGGGTCGACGTCGTCCAGGAGGGCCTGCTTGATCTCCGCGGCCGTCGCGCCCGGCATCGCGGCGCGGTAGAGCGCCACCGCGCCGGAGACGATCGGGGCGGAGAACGACGTCCCGTTCACCGGCTCGTAGCCGCCGGTGTTGGTCGTCGTGGTGACCCACGAACCGGGCGCGAAGAGGTCGACCGACGAGGCGCCGTAGGCGGAGAAGTCGCTGACCGTGTCCGCGGCGGTCGACGACCCGACGGTGATGACGTTCCACTCCGTGAGGCTGCCGGGGTACCGCAGGCTCGAGTCGCGGTCCGCGCTGTCGTTGCCCGCCGAGGCGATCACGAGGACGTCGTGGGCGGCGGCGTAGGCGACGGCCGAGCGGAGGGCGTCCAGGGCGTACCCGCTCATGGCCCCGCCCCACGAGGCGTTGATGACGTCCGCGCCGTTGTCGACGGCGTAGCGGATGGCCTCGATGGCGGCGGCGAGGTCGAGGGTGGAGCCGCCGCCGGTGACCAGCGGCATGATCGTGACCTCGGGGGCCACGCCGGCGAGGCCGACGCCGTTGTCCGCCCGCGCCCCGACGCTGCCGGAGACCATCGCGCCGTGGCTGCCGTAGCTGCCGTTGTCGATGTCGGGGCTGTTGGCGTACCAGTTCCAGCCGTGGCAGTCGCCGGCCTTGCCGTTGCCGTCGGTGTCGACCGGGATGCAGGGCTGGTCGGGGTTCACCCACAGCGAGCCGGCCAGGTCGGGGTGGTCGGAGTCGAAGCCGGAGTCGATGACGGCCACGGTCAGGCCGCCGCCCCGGCTGACGGCCCAGCCCTCGGTGATGTCGATGTCGGCGTCCGCGACGATCGGCCACTGGTGCACCGCGTTGGACCCGGTGTTCTCCAGGTGCCAGCCCCGGGTGTCGAAGTACGGGTCGGTCACGACCGAGTCCAGCTGCACCGACGGGCTCAGCGCGACGTCCGAGACGCCGGCCACCGCCGAGAGGTGCGCGGGCGAGAGCTCGTCGGTGGCGACCAGCGCCTTCCCGTCGCTCAGCGGCTGGGCGCTGACCACGCCGTCGACGGCGGAGAGACCGGCGAGGACGTCGCCGCCCACGGTCCCGGCGTCCGCGCTCACCACGTAGCGGGTCAGGCCGTCACCCGGGCCGAAGTCCGTGACCGTCGGGGTCGTGGCGGACGGGGCCGCCAGCGCCGAGTAGGCCGCCGCGCCGCCGTAGCCCGCCACCAGGGCCGCCGCCAGGACCAGTGCCTGGAGCCGCTTGCTCTTCATCCGTGGGTCCCCCGCACGCCCCCGGCTCCGGTCCGTCCGGAGCGCCCGGCGGCCCTCGCGGGCCGACGGCAGGCGTCTTCCCGCTGGCAGACGGCACGTGGGTGCGCCGGCTTGAGGGCAGCGGGCCGGGCTTCACCCGGAGGAGGTGGGCGGCGCGTTCCCTAGACTCCGCGGCATGCTGCTGAGCGACCGCGACATCACGGCCGCGATCGCCGAGGGACGCCTCGGCATCGAGCCCTACGACCGGGGTCTGGTGCAGCCCTCGAGCATCGACGTCCGCCTGGACCGGTACTTCCGCGTCTTCAACAACTCGCGGTACACCCACATCGACCCGGCCGAGCAGCAGGACGACCTGACCACGCCGGTCGAGCCCGAGGGCGACGAGCCCTTCGTGCTGCATCCCGGCGAGTTCGTGCTCGGCTCCACCCTCGAGGTGATCAGCCTCCCCGACGACCTCGCGGCGCGGCTGGAGGGCAAGTCCTCGCTCGGCCGGCTCGGGCTGCTCACCCACTCGACCGCCGGCTTCGTGGACCCCGGCTTCTCCGGGCACATCACGCTGGAGCTCTCCAACGTGGCCAACCTGCCGATCACGCTGTGGCCGGGCATGAAGATCGGCCAGCTGTGCATGTTCCGGCTGACCAGCCCGGCCGAGCACCCGTACGGCTCCGCGGTCTACGGCTCGCGGTACCAGGACCAGCGCGGGCCGACGCCGTCGCGGTCGTTCCGGAACTTCACCCGCGCGGAGACCCGTCGGCCGGGATGACCTGGGCGCTCACCGGCGCCTCGGCGCCGGCGCTCTCCAGCACCTCCGTCTCCTCGCGGGTGCGCCCCGCCGTCGACCAGCCCGGGACGGACCGGTCCACCTCGTCGTCGACGAACCGCGGCCGGGTGACCAGCCGGCCCAGCACCCACAGCCCCGCGACGCCGGCCAGCACGAGCACGAACATCCCGTCGTAGCCGCCGGTGGCCCCGCGCAGCACGCCCACCAGCAGCGGGCCGGCGCCGGCGATGAGGTAGCCCCAGCCCTGGGCGACCGTGGACAGCGCCGCGGTCGTCTCCGGCGTCCGGGCCCGCAGCCCGAACAGGGTGAGCACCATCGAGAACGTGCCCAGCCCGAGGCCGAGGAGCACCATCCACAGCCAGGGGGCGGCCAGCGGTGCCGTCCACAGCCCGACCCAGCCGGCCACGTAGCAGCACATGAAGAACGACAGCAGCGGCCACTGCGCGCGGGGGCGCACGGTCAGCGCGGGCACGATCGCGTTGACCGGGATGGCCACGATCGAGTTCACGCCGAGCAGCAGCCCGGCCGTGGCGGCGGACAGCCCCGCGTCGCGCAGGTACTGCGCCGACCAGCCGACGATCACGTAGGCCTGCATCGCCTGCAGGCCGAAGAACACCGTCAGGGCGATCGCCAGCCGGCTGTGCACCAGGTCCCGCATGCGGACGGTGACGTGCGAGGCGCGGGACACCCCGGGCGTGGCCCGGACGAACAGCCAGGAGACGGCGGCGAGCAGCGCGAGCGCGGCCCACACGCCCAGGCCCCACCGCCAGCCGTCCTCGGTGCCCACGGCGTCGGCGATCGGCTGCGTGCTCACCGAGACGACGGCGGCGCCGGCGCTCAACGCCGTGCCGTAGGCGCCCACCATCAGGCCGGTGCGGTCGGGGAAGTAGCGCTTGACCAGGCTGGGCAGCAGCACGTTGCCCAGCGCCCCGCCGGCCATGGCCAGCACCGTGCCGACGAGGAACAGCCAGAAGGAGCCGGCCACCGAGCGCAGCACCAGCCCGGCGGCCATCGTGAGCAGCGCCCCGCCCAGCACGTGCGCGTCGCGGAAGCGGGCCGACAGGGGCGGGCCGGCGAAGCCGATGGCGGCGAAGCAGAGCACCGGCAGCGAGGTGATCAGGCCGGCAACGCTGCTGGAGACGCCGAGCGCGGTCTCGATCTCCTCGAGCACGGGGCCGACGCTGTTGACGGCGGTCCGCAGGTTGAGCCCGGTGAGCACAATCGCGGTGCCGATGAGCACCAGCCCGGCGCTGCTGCTGCGGTCGCGGGGAGGGCGGTCGGCGGTGCGGGTCACGCGGGAATGGTCCACCGCCCCGCCTCCCGCGCCGTGCGCGGGGTCAGGCGCGCGTGCGGACCCGCGCCACGTCGGGCACCACCGTGGGCACCCGGTGCCAGACGGCCTTCTGCAGCGCGAGCGTGGCCATCGCGGCGGCGAGGATGCCCAGCAGGTTGATGCCCAGCTGGGTGGCCGCCCGGGAGAACTCGTGGCCGCCGCCGAGGGCCAGCGCGACGGCCATGTCGGCCGCCGCGGGCACCGTGGTGACCGAGATGAAGACGCCGACCAGCGCGCCGCTGCGCGCCGCGGTGAGCGAGAGGACGCCGGCGATCCCGGCGAGCACCGCCACCACGACCGACCACCGGTCGGGCTGGGTGATGAAGCCGGTCTCCGGCCGCTCGGCGCTGAGCACCTCGACGCCGAACCAGCCCAGCCAGCGCCCCACGAGCACGACCAGCGCGGTGACGGCGATGGCGACGAGGAACCCGACGACCAGCGAGACGGCGGCCCGACGGGCGATCGACGGGCGCCGGTGGACCACGGCGACCGCCAGCGCGGCCAGCGGTGCGAACTCCGGGCCCAGCACCATCGCGCCGATGACGAGGATGGCCGAGTCGTTGATGATCGCCGCCGCGGCCAGCAGCGTGGCGATGGTCAGGAACGCCAGGTAGGAGGCCGACAGCGAGGACTCGGCGTCCGTCGTCCGCACCACCTGCTCCCACACGACGGCGTCCGCGCCGTCGCCGGGGGAGCGCTCCTCGGCGCGGCGGGCGGCGCTGGACACGGCGGCGTCGACCGGCACCAGGACGATGCCGCCGTCCTCCGCCGCCCCGAGGCGCTTCAGCCCGTCGATGAGCCCGTCGGCCGCCTCGCGGGCGACCTCGGCGACCACCAGGTCGCCCTCCGGGCGCACCGAGGCGCCGGGGACGACCGAGAGGTGCGCGGTGCCGGCGTCGCCGGTGAAGAGCTCGAGCACCTGCGCCGTCCGGTCGGCCGGGACGGAGACCCGCAGCTGGATGAGCATGCGGCGATCCTGCACCGCAACGGCGACGGCGCGCGTCCCCCTCGCGGGGAACGCGCGCCGTCGGTCGGGCTCCGGTGCTGCTACTTCGGGTCGTGCTCCGTCGCGGCGGAGTCCAGGCCCACGACGTCGTCGGCCTTGGTGCCGACGTCGGCACCCTGCTCGGCGCCCTGGGCGCCGACCGCCACCGGCTGCATCGAGCGCAGCAGGATCTGGCTGACGTCGAGCACCTCGACGTGCTCGGGGGCCTCGCCGTTCTGCTTCTTCGACGTGAGGGCGTCGGAGAGCATCGTGATGCAGAACGGGCACGCGGTGGAGATGACGTCCGGGTCGAGCTCGAGCGCCTCCTCGGTGCGCTCGACGTTGATCCGCTTGCCGATCTTCTCCTCCATCCACATGCGGGCACCGCCGGCGCCGCAGCAGAAGCCGCGGTCCTTGCAGCGGTGCATCTCCTGCGTGGACAGGCCCTGGACGGACTCGAGGATCTCGCGCGGGGGTGTGTAGACCTTGTTGTGCCGGCCCAGGAAGCACGGGTCGTGGTAGGTCACCTTGCGGTCGATCGGGGTGACCGGGGTGAGCCGGCCCTCCTCGATCAGCTGGCCGAGCAGCTGCGTGTGGTGGATGACCTCGTACTCGCCGCCGACCTGCGGGTACTCCTTGCCCAGCGAGTTGAAGCAGTGCGGGCAGGTGGCCACGATCTTGCGGGTGCCGGGGACGCGGCCCTCGAAGACGCCGTTGAGGGTCTCGACGTTCTCCATGGCCAGCTGCTGGAACACGAACTCGTTGCCGAGGCGACGGGCCGGGTCACCGGAGCAGGTCTCCCCGTTGCCGAGGACGGCGAACTCGACGCCCGCGGTGTGCAGCAGCTCCGCGACGGCCTTGGTGACCTTCTTGGCGCGGTCGTCGACGGCGCCGGCGCAGCCGACCCAGAACAGGTACTCGACCTCGTGGGGCAGCGGGCCGTCGGCCATGCGGACCTCGAAGTCGAGCTCCTTGATCCAGTCCTCGCGGACGTTGCCGCCCATGCCCCACGGGTTCCCGCGCTTCTCCAGGTTGGTCAGCATCACGCCGGCCTCGCTGGGGAAGTTCGACTCGATGAGCACCTGGTAGCGGCGCATGTCGTCGATGTGGTCGATGTGCTCGATGTCCACCGGGCACTGCTCGACGCAGGCGCCGCAGTTGGTGCAGCTCCACAGGACGTCGGGGTCGATGACCCCGCCCTCCTCGAGGGTGCCGACCAGCGGGCGGTGCGCCTGCGCGTCGTTGGTGCCCTCGATGCGGGCGTAGCCGCTGGCCCAGACCTGCTCGTCGCTGGGCTTGAGGATGTCGTAGTCCGGCGCGGTCTCCGACGCCGTCTTCTCACCGAGGAGGTAGGGGGCCTTCGCGTAGAGGTGGTCGCGGAGGTCCATGATCACCATCTTCGGGCTGAGCGGCTTGCCCGTGTTCCACGCCGGGCACTGGCTCTGGCACCGACCGCACTCCGTGCAGGTGGTGAAGTCCAGCATCCCCTTCCAGGTGAAGTCCTCGATCTTTCCGCGGCCGAAGACGTCGTCGTCGCCCGGGTCCTCGAAGTCGATCGGCTTGCCGCCCGACGTCATCGGCAGCAGCGGGCCGAGCGCGGGCGCGCCGTCGGCGTTGCGCTTGGCGTAGATGTTCAGGAACGCGCTGAACCGGTGCCAGGCGACACCCATGTTCAGGATGCGGCTGATGACGACCAGCCAGGTGAGGCTGACGACGATCTTGACGAACGCGACGACGGTCAGCAGGTCGGGGCTGTCCGGGAGGATGTTCGCCAGGGCACCGGAGACCGGGTGCGACCAGCCGGGGGCGTCGGTGAGGTCGGAGGAGACCTTGAGCGCGCGGATCAGCAGGATGCAGACGCCGACCGTGGCGACGATGAACTCGACGAAGTAGCCGCGGCCCTCGTTGCTGCCCGCGAAGCGGCTCTTGCGGCCCTGCCGGCGCGGGTGGTCCTTCTGGCGCCGGTAGATCAGGTAGACGATGCCGAGGATCGTGCCGGTGCCGATGATGTCGGCGAACAGGTTCCAGATGCCCCAGTTGCCGATGAGCGGCAGGTGGAACTCGGGGTTCCAGACCTCGCCGAACGCCTCGACGAGCGTCAGGAACAGCCCGTAGAAGCCGACGAACACGAACCAGTGCGCGACACCGATGGACGACCACTTGAGCATCCGGGTGTGGCCCAGCGACTCGACCGCCGTCGTCTTCAGGCGGGTCTTCACCGGCCCCCAGCGGGTGCCGTCGGGCTGGCCGATCTGGATGATCCGCACCATCGCCCGGACGGCCCGGTAGGCCATCACGGATGCGACGATCAGGAACAGGACGCTGATCGTCCCGAGGACGATCTGCAGCGGGCCCGTCATCTTTTCCTCCCCCGCACGCCTGGCGGCGTCGGTTGACTCCCGTGCGCCGTTGCGCGACGGCGAAGCTGTGGTGGCACGCGCCGTCGTCCGCGCCGGTCGGGACCGGCGCGCGGAACGCATGCAGGCACGGCGTGCCTGCACGGATCGCACGATAGCTGGCGCGTCCGCAGGCTACTCGCGGCCGAGGAAGGGGCGGCGATCACGATCCGGACACCGCCCGTCCAGGCGCCCGTCACCGCCTCTCCCGGATCGTGATCGGGAGCTCGTCCGCGCGGTGTGGCAGCCGAGTGCGCGGTCGACGCCGCACCTCCCTGCGATGGGGCGAGGTCGAGGTCAGCCGGCGCGGACGAGGCCCTGCGTGCGAGCCGCCGTCGTGAAGCGGCGGCGGTCGGGGCCGGGCACGGCGAGCAGCGCGCGCAGCCGGCCCTCCACGGCAGCCCACCCGGGCTCGTCGTCGAGGTCCGCGTCGACGATGCGCACCACGCGGATGTCCTCCGAACGCATCCGGTCCTCTCGCCGCTTCTCCTCCCAGAGCACCTGCTCCGGCGAGCGGCCCCGCCACGGATCGGAGTACTTGACGCGGCCGTCGAACTCGACAGCCACGGCGGCCTCCTCGAACCACGCGTCGGCCACACCGAGCAGGCGACCGTCCAGGCGGATCTCGACCTGCAGTTCCGGGACGGGGAAGCCCGCGCCCAGCATGCGCAGCCGGCCGCGTGTCTCCAGCGGTGATTCCGCCCGCCCGTCGGCGAGGCCGGCGGCCCGTGCCGCCCGCGGCGCTCCGGGCCACGACCGCGCTGCGGCCACGGCGGCCGTGAGGTCGGCAGGGGTGACGAGCCCCTTCAGCAGCGCCGCGTCCATCGCGATGACGGTGTCCTCGAGCGGCCACTGGCGTGCGCAGTCGACCAGCGTGCGCGCCGGCGTCGTGAGCCGGAGCGGACCGCGCATCTCCACGTCACCCAGCGCGAGCGGCGCCCTGTTGACGGTGAAACCCTTGCCGCGCCGGTACAGCTCCGGATCGGTCAGCCGCACGGTGTCGGGCAGCAGCGCACGACGGGCGGGCAGGCCCACGAGGCGGAGCGCCGAGGAGTGGCTGACGGCGAGGGCGGGGCGGCCGAGGTCGAGGACCACGGCGGTGCAGTCGACGGCGTGCGCCCGTCCCGCGGCGCGCGCCACCGCCAGCTCGCCGGTCAGGGCGTAGACGCCGCGCCGCACCCGCGTCCACGCGCCGGACGAGCACAGGTGGCGGATCTCGCCGTGCTCGTAGCCCGCACGGCGGGCGTCGAGCGCGGTGAACAGGCCGAACTGGCGGTCGGCCCGGGCGCGCAGGAGTGGATGCACGGCCGGAAGTGTGGCGGCCAGGGTGCGCCTGCGGGGCGGGCCTGTGGACAGCCGTCGGCGCTCAACCGCGCGGGTCCGCCCCAGGTGCGCCGTGCGGTAGCCGACCGCGCCGTCGACCGCGAGCTCGGCTGCCACACCGCGAGGTCGAGGCCGCGCTGCGCAGGCGTCGACGGGAAGCCGTCCACGCCCCGGGAACACGTCGCCGGACCCTGCCGTTATGGTGGGCAGGAAAGTTGAGCGGACCCCGCGCAAGGCGTCACGCCCGACTCCCGTACACGGACCAGCACCACCCCAGCACACGGAAGAGAGGCCATCCCCATGGCTCGAGCGGTCGGTATCGACCTCGGCACCACGAACTCCGTCGTCACCGTCCTGGAGGGCGGTGAGCCCACGGTCATCGCGAACTCCGAGGGTTCGCGCACCACCCCGTCGGTCGTCGCGTTCGCCAAGAACGGCGAGGTCCTCGTCGGCCAGTCGGCCAAGAACCAGGCCGTCACCAACGTCGACCGCACCATCCGGTCGGTCAAGCGCCACATGGGCACGACCTGGACCACCGACGAGATCGACGGCAAGAAGTACACCGCGCAGGAGATCAGCGCCCGCACGCTGCAGAAGCTGAAGCGCGACGCCGAGACCTACCTGGGCGAGCCGGTCACCGACGCCGTCATCACGGTGCCCGCCTACTTCGAGGACGCGCAGCGCCAGGCCACCAAGGAGGCCGGTGAGATCGCGGGCCTCAACGTCCTGCGCATCGTCAACGAGCCCACCGCGGCCGCGCTGGCCTACGGCCTGGACAAGGGCGAGACCGAGCAGACGATCCTCGTCTTCGACCTCGGTGGTGGCACCTTCGACGTCTCCCTGCTCGAGATCGGGGACGGCGTCATCGAGGTGAAGGCCACCGCCGGTGACAACCACCTCGGTGGTGACGACTGGGACCAGAAGGTCATGGACCACCTGGTCAAGACCTTCAACGCGTCCAACGGCATCGACCTGTCCAAGGACAAGCTGGCCATGCAGCGCCTCCGCGAGGCCGCCGAGAAGGCCAAGATCGAGCTGTCCGGCGCGCAGTCGACCAACATCAACCTGCCCTACATCACGGCCGGTGCCGAGGGCCCGCTGCACCTCGACGTCACCATCACCCGCGCCGAGTTCCAGCGCATGACGCAGGACCTGCTCGACCGGTGCCGCGCGCCGTTCAACCAGGCCGTGCGCGACGCGGGCATCTCGGTCGGCCAGATCGACCACGTCGTCCTGGTGGGTGGCTCGACCCGCATGCCCGCCGTCACCGACCTGGTCAAGGAGCTGACCGGCGGCAAGGAGCCCAACAAGGGCGTGAACCCGGACGAGGTCGTGGCCATCGGTGCCGCGCTGCAGGCCGGTGTCCTCCGCGGCGAGGTCAAGGACGTCCTGCTCCTCGACGTCACCCCGCTGTCCCTGGGCATCGAGACCAAGGGCGGGATCATGACCAAGCTCATCGAGCGCAACACCACGATCCCGACCAAGCGCTCCGAGATCTTCACGACGGCCGACGACAACCAGCCCTCGGTGCAGATCCAGGTCTTCCAGGGCGAGCGCGAGATGGCGATGTACAACAAGAAGCTCGGCATGTTCGAGCTGACCGGTCTGCCGCCGGCGCCCCGCGGCGTCCCGCAGATCGAGGTCGCCTTCGACATCGACGCCAACGGCATCGTGCACGTCCACGCGAAGGACCTGGGCACGGGCAAGGAGCAGTCGATGACCATCACCGGCGGCTCGGCCCTCCCCAAGGAGGACATCGAGCGGATGATGAAGGACGCCGAGGCGCACGCCGAGGAGGACAAGAAGCGACGCGAGGAGGCCGAGACCCGCAACCTGGCCGAGTCGCTCCAGTACCAGACCGAGAAGTTCCTGGCCGAGAACGGCGAGAAGATCCCGGCCGACAAGAAGGAGGAGCTCGGCGAGGCGCTGACCGAGCTGCGCAGCGCCCTCGGCGGTTCCGACATCGAGGCGATCAAGACCGCGCAGGAGAAGGTCGCCCGGGTCTCCCAGGAGGTCGGCGGCGCGCTCTACGCCCAGGCCGGCGGCGAGGCCGGCGACGCCGGTGCGCCGGGTGCCGAGGCGGGTGGCGCGACCGGCGCCCCCAGCGGTGACGACGACGTCGTCGACGCCGAGATCGTCGACGACGAGGACACCGACCGCCGATGACCACCGGGGAGGAGCAGCCGCGCGTCGTCATCCGCGACAAGCGGCGCATCGACCCGATCAGTGGTGAGGTGCGGGCGCCGGCCGGCGAGCAGCCGGCCGGCGCCCCGCCGGGCCCGACCGTCTCAGGGGAGCAGATGAGCGAGCACGAGATGCCCGTGGACGACCAGCCGCAGGACCAGGCGCCGCCGGCCGCAGCAGCGGGCGGGGACGACCTCGCCCAGCAGCTGGCCGAGCGGACCGAGGACCTCCAGCGGGTCACCGCCGAGTACGCCAACTACCGGCGCCGGGTCGATCGCGACCGGACGCTGGTCGTCGACCAGGCGGCCGAGCGGTTCGCCACCGGCCTGATCCCGATCGTCGACGACATCGAGCGGGCGCGGGACCACGGCGACCTGACCGGCGCGTTCAAGCTGGTCGCCGACCGCATCCTGGGGCTGCTCGACGGGCTCGGCGTCGAGGCCTTCGGCACGGCCGGCGACGCGTTCGATCCGGCGTTGCACGAGGCGGTCATGCACGACACGTCCGCCGACGTGGCGGTCCCGACCGCGACGACGGTCCTGCGGCAGGGTTTCCGCCGCGGCGACCGGGTGCTGCGGACGGCGATGGTCGCGGTCACCGACCCGGAGAGCCCGGCACCGGCCGGCGACGGCGTGCCGGCCGACCCGGGCGCCGCGGCCACCGACTGACCCACGGAGAGGGGGGCACCCGATGAGCACCCGGGACTTCATCGAGAAGGACTACTACGCCGCACTGGGCGTCTCCCAGAGCGCCGACGCGGCGGAGATCAAGAAGGCCTACCGCAAGCTGGCGCAGGAGCTCCACCCCGACAAGAACCCCGGCAACGCCGAGGCCGAGTCGCGGTTCAAGGACGTCTCCGAGGCCTACGACGTCCTCTCCGACCCGAAGCGGCGCGGCGAGTACGACGAGGCGCGGCGGCTGTTCGGGGCCGGCGGCGCCGGCGCGCGCGCCGGCTTCCCCGGAGGCGGCGGCGGGTTCCCCGGCGGCGGGCAGACCTTCGACTTCGGCGACCTGTTCAACGCGGGCGCCGCCGGCGGGCCCGGTGCCGCCGGCGGTGGCCGCGGCCCCGGGGGGCTCGGCGACCTGCTCGGCGGCCTCTTCGGGGGCGCCGGCGGTGGTGCCCGGGCCCGCAGCCAGGCCGCCTCCGGCCCGGCCCGCGGTCAGGACGTCGAGACCGAGGCGACGCTCTCCTTCGAGGAGGCCGTCCTGGGCGTCACCGTGCCGCTGCGCATGCAGAGCCCGGGCAGCTGCCCGACCTGTGCCGGCAGCGGCGCCAAGCCCGGCACCAGCCCGCACACCTGCCCGGTGTGCCAGGGGGCCGGCGTGACCAGCCGCAGCCAGGGGGCGTTCGCGTTCTCCGAGCCGTGCCGCAACTGCCGCGGCACCGGCTCGGTCGTCGACGACCCTTGCCCGACGTGCTCGGGCAGCGGCATCACCAGCCAGACCCGCACCATCACCGTCCGCATGCCGGCCGGCGTCAAGGACGGCCAGCGCATCCGGCTGGCCGGCAAGGGCGCACCCGGTCGCCGCGGAGGGCCCGCGGGCGACCTGTTCGTCGTCGTCCACGTCGCCGAGCACGCCCTCTTCGGCCGCAAGGACGACGACCTGACGCTCACCGTGCCGGTCTCCTTCGCCGAGGCGGCGCTGGGGACGACGCTGACGGTGCCCACCCTCGACGGGACGGTCTCGCTCAAGGTGCCGGCGGGGACGGCCAGCGGCCGGACCCTGCGCGTGCGCGGCCGCGGCGTCCCCGCCAAGGGGCGCACCGGTGACCTGCTGGTCACGCTCGACGTGGCGGTCCCCGTGCGGCTCAACGCCGCCCAGCGGAAGGTCATCGAGAACCTCGCCGAGGAGATGGACGAGGACCCGCGCCCGCAGATCACCGCGGCGCTGCAGGCGGGAGCCGAGCGATGACCGGCCCGGCCGACCAGGGCGCCGCGCGCCCGGTCGCCGAGGACGCGCCGGTCTTCGTCATCTCCGTGGCCGCCGAGCTGGCCGGCATGCACGCGCAGACGCTGCGCCAGTACGACCGCCTCGGCCTGGTCAGCCCGGGCCGCACGGCCGGCGGCGGCCGGCGCTACTCGCCGCGCGACGTGGCGCTGCTCCGGGAGGTCCAGCGGCTGTCCCAGGAGGACGGCGTGAACCTCGCCGGGATCAAGCGGATCATCGAGCTCGAGTCGCAGGTCGAGGCGCTGCAGGAGCGGGTGCGCGAGCTGCTCGACGAGCTCGGGCGCAGCGAGCACCGCCGCGTGGCCGCCGAGACGGCGCTGGCGACCGGCTACCGCGCCGACCTCGTGCCGCAGGCACGGCCGGGCAACGCCCTGGTCGTCTGGCGCCCGCGGAGCGGCCGGTGACCGAGGTGGACGCGCACGAGGCCTTCGTCTCCCTGGAGCGGGAGATCGGGCTGCTGCTGCGCCGCTCGCGGGCGATCTCCTCGCGGCTGGCCGGCCAGCTGCACCCCGACCTGGACGGCGCCGCCTTCGGCCTGCTGGCGCTGCTCCAGGACGCCGGCCCGCTGCGCGCCAGCGACCTCGTCGCCCGGCTGGGCCTCGACAAGAGCACGGTGAGCCGTCAGGTGGCCAGCCTCGTGGGGCTCGGCCTGGTCGACCGCAGCGCCGACCCGGACGACGGCCGGGCGCAGGTGCTCACGCCGTCGGCCGAGGGGGCCGCCCGGCTGGCCGAGATCCGGGACGCTCGCCGCGAGCGCTGGGAGTCCGACCTCGGCCACTGGCCGGCGCAGGACGTCGCGACGCTGGCCGAGCTGCTGCACCGGCTGAACCGGCTCGGCGACGCGCGCGAGCGCGAGGCGGGGGACGAGGGCCCCGGCTAGGGGTTGCCCTGGCAGTCGGAACGTGACGGCGGTTTCGTTGCAGACCGCAACCAACAGGTTTATGGTTGCAGTCTGCACACGTCTCCGTCGTCAGGAATGCACCTCATGTCCATCAGCGCCGACACGCGGGACCGGCTGACGGCGAGCATCGCCCAGCTGATCCGCACGGGCCGCCACGTCAGCGCGCGCGCCGCCGCGCAGCTCTACGGCGAGCTGCCGTCCTTCGGCTCGCCGCTGCTGCTGCCGCTCGAGCAGGACGGTGACCAGCGGTGCAGCGCGCTGGCCGCTCGGGCCGGCATCGACGTCTCGGTCGCCAGCCGGCAGCTCGCCGCCCTGGAGCGGTCGGGCTACGTCGAGCGCCACCCCGATCCGCGGGACGGCCGGGCGTCCCTGCTCAGGCTGACCGCGCAGGGGGCGGAGGCGCTCGCCGGGACCCGCGCCGTGCGCGCCGACTGGGCGCTCACCGCGCTGTCCGGCTGGGACGAGCAGGACGCCCGCCGGCTCACCGAGCTGCTGGACCGGCTGCGCGCCGACATCGAGGTGGCCGCGCCGATCACCCGCGAGCCGCAGGGTGCCGCCCGGTGACCCGCGCCCGCCCCGCCACCCACGACCGTCCCGCCGCGCAGTCCAGGAGGACCATGACCAGCACCGTCGACCGGCCCGCCGTCGGCACCGCGCCCGGCGACGTCGCCCCCGTCGAGCAGCAGGGGCGCATGTCGCACCAGCAGATCCTGTCGGCGCTGTCCGGGATGATGCTGGCGATGTTCGTGGCGTTCCTGTCGGGGACGATCGTCTCGAACGCCCTGCCCACGATCATCACCGACCTGCGCGGCTCCCAGGGCCAGTACACCTGGATCGTCACGGCCACCCTGCTGTCCTCGACGGCGTCGACCCCGATCTGGGGCAAGCTGGCCGACCTGTTCAGCAAGAAGCTGCTGCTCCAGCTGGCGATCGTGGTGTTCATCGTCGGCTCGATGCTCGCCGGCCTGGCGCAGTCGGTGGAGACGCTGATCGCCTGGCGGGTGCTGCAGGGCCTGGGCCTGGGTGGCCTGCAGGCGCTCGTGCAGATCGCGATGGCGGCGATGATCAGCCCGCGCGAGCGCGGCCGGTACTCCGGCCTGCTCGGCAGCGTCATGGCCGTGGCCACCGTCGGCGGCCCGCTGATCGGCGGGCTGCTCGTGGACACCAGCTGGCTCGGCTGGCGCTGGTGCTTCTACGTCGTCGTCCCGTTCGCGCTGGCCGCGCTGGTGCTGCTGCAGCGCACGCTGCACCTGCCGGTGACCAAGCGCGACGTGCACATCGACTACATGGGCGCGGCCTTCCTGACCGCCGGCGTCTCGGCGCTGCTCATCTGGGTGACCCTCGCCGGGAACAGCTTCGCCTGGGCATCGACCGAGACCGCCTTCTACGTCGGTGGCGGCGTCCTGGCCGTGATCGCGTTCGTCGTGGCCGAGCTGCGCGCGAAGGAGCCGATCGTCCCCCTGCGGCTCTTCCGCGACCGGACGACGACGCTGGCCATCTCCGCGAGCGCGGCGATCGGTGTCGCGATGTTCGGGTCGACGGTCTTCCTGGGCCAGTACCTGCAGATCTCGCGCGGCTACTCGCCGACGGCGGCCGGCCTGCTCACCGTCCCGATGGTGGGCGGGATCCTGATCTCCTCCACCGGGTCGGGGCTGATCATCACCCGGACCGGGCGCTGGAAGCGCTTCCTGGTCGGTGGCTCGCTGCTGGTCGTGGCCGGGTTCGCGCTGCTCTCCACGCTCGACCACGACACGCCCATCGTCGCGATGTGCGGCTTCCTGTTCGTCCTGGGCATCGGCATCGGGGCGACCATGCAGAACCTGGTGCTCGCGGTGCAGAACACGGTCGCCGCGAAGGACCTGGGCGCGGCGAGCTCGGCGGTGGCCTTCTTCCGCAGCCTGGGCGGCACCGTGGGCGTCTCCGTGCTGGGCGCCGTGCTGTCCAGCCGGGTGGGCAGCATCATCGCCGACGGGCTCAGCGGCATCCCGGGCGCGGCCGAGGCGGCCAGCTCCGGCGACGTCGGCCTGGCCGACCTGGCGGACGCGCCGCCGGCGATCCAGACGCTCATCCGCGCCTCCTACGGCGACGCGACCGGCCGGATCTTCCTGATCTCCGCGGTCGTCGCGGTGGTCGCCGTCGCGGCCATCCTGCTCATCCGCGAGATCGCGCTGGGCACCGAGAGCGGCGAGGAGCGGCTCCAGCGGGAGACCGCGGGCTCCGGGCGCTGACCCCCGCACGACGACGGCCCGCTCCCCCCGGGGGGAGCGGGCCGTCGTCGTCGGTCCGGACTCAGCTCTCCAACGAGGCGTCCAGGCTGATCTCGGTGCCGGCGAGGGCCTTGCTCACCGGGCAGCCCACCTTGGCGGCCTGCGCGGCGGTCTGGAAGGCGTCGGCGTCCAGGCCCTCGACCTCGCCGCGGACGGTGAGCGCGATGCCGGTGATGGCCGAGGCGCCGTCCTTCTGGCCGAGGGTGACCTCCGCGGTGACCTCGAGGGCCGTCGGCGTCCCGCCCGCCTTGCCGATCTCGTTGGACAGCGCCATCGCGAAGCAGGACGAGTGGGCCGCCGCGATCAGCTCCTCGGGGCTGGTCGTGCCACCGGCCTCGTCGGCGGCGCGCTTCGGGAACGAGACCTCGTAGGTGCCGATCTTCGAGCTCGAGAGCTCGACCTGGCCGGAGCCCTCCTGCAGGGTGCCGTTCCAGGCGGTGCGTGCGGTGCGAGTGGGCATGTCACTTCTTCCGTGCCGGGCGCCGCCCGCTCCTGGACGGCGCGTCGACGCGGCCCATACCCGCGGTCGTGCCTGGTCAACGCCCGTCAGCAGACGGCTTCGCCGCCGTTCACCCGCTGGGTCAGGAGCTCGAGCCGGCCCTTGAGCTCGGAGAACTCGCCCGAGTCGAAGCCGATGGCGCCGATCATCTCCCCGGAGATGGCGGTGGCCTTCGCCCGCAGGGCGCGTCCGGCGTCGGTGAGCGCGATGGCGACCGAGCGCTCGTCCTCGACGCGGCGGTGGCGGGTGACCAGCCCGGCCGCGGTCAGCCGCTTGAGCAGCGGCGAGAGCGTGCCGCTGTCCAGGGCCAGCCGGGAGCCCAGCTGCCCGACGGTCTGGTGGTCCTCTTCCCAGAGCAGCATCATGACCAGGTACTGCGGATAGGTCAGCCCGATGGCCTCGAGCATGGGCCGGTAGCGCGCGGTCACCGCGCGGGAAGCGGCGTACAGCGCGAAGCAGAGCTGGTCGTCGAGCGCAACGCTCGGCGACGGCAGGGCGGTCATGGGACGAGTCTAGGGCGCCCGGCCGAGGAAGCGAGCGGTCTGCGCCGATACGACCCGACCGGGTCCGCTCCGGGGTGGACGACCGGGGTTGAGCGGAACAGACTCAACTCCTGGCTCGTTGCACCCACCGAGGCACGAGCCCCCGTCCGGGCGGCCCGTGCACGAACGGACGAGCGACGACACGAGAGGACGCGCGCCGCGACCATGGAGAGCAAGCTGACCACCCGATCGCAGGAGGCCATCGCCGCCGCGCAGCGGCTGGCGGTCGCCCGCGGGCAGGCCGCCCTGGAGCCGCTGCACCTGCTGGCAGCGCTGCTCGAGCAGGACGACGGCATCGCCGGCCCGCTGCTGAAGGCCGTCGGGGCCGACGCCGCCGACGTCCGCGCCAAGGCCGAGGCCGCCGTGCGCCGGCTGCCCAGCGTCACCGGGGCCACCGTGCCCGCGCCGTCGCCCAGCCGGGAGTTCCTGCGGGTCATGAACGACGCCGGTGAGCAGGCGGGGGCCCTGGGTGACGAGTACATCTCCACCGAGCACCTGCTGGTCGGCCTGGCCGGCTCGGGCGGCGAGGCGGGCGGGGTGCTGACCGGCGCCGGGGCGACCCGCGACGCGCTGCTCGCCGCCTTCCGCACCGTCCGCGGCACCCGCAAGGTCACCACCGCGGACCCCGAGGGCACCTTCCAGGCGCTGGAGAAGTACGCCGTCGACCTCACCGAGCGCGCCCGCGAGGGCAAGATCGACCCGGTCATCGGCCGGGACACCGAGATCCGCCGGGTGGTGCAGGTGCTGTCCCGGCGGACCAAGAACAACCCGGTGCTCATCGGCGAGCCCGGCGTCGGCAAGACCGCGATCGTCGAGGGGCTCGCCCAGCGCATCGTCGCCGGCGACGTCCCGGAGAGCCTCAAGGGCAAGCGGCTCATGGCGCTGGACCTGGGCGCGATGGTCGCCGGCGCGAAGTACCGCGGCGAGTTCGAGGAGCGGCTCAAGGCCGTCCTCCAGGAGATCACCGACGCCGAGGGGCAGGTCGTCACGTTCATCGACGAGCTGCACACCATCGTCGGGGCCGGCGCGACCGGTGACTCGGCCATGGACGCCGGCAACATGATCAAGCCGATGCTCGCCCGCGGCGAGCTGCGCATGGTCGGCGCCACCACCCTGGACGAGTACCGCGAGCACATCGAGAAGGACCCCGCGCTCGAGCGGCGCTTCCAGCAGGTGCTGGTGGGGGAGCCCAGCGTCGAGGACACCATCGGCATCCTGCGCGGGCTCAAGGAGCGCTACGAGGTCCACCACGGTGTCCGCATCACCGACACCGCGATCGTCGCCGCGGCCACCTTGTCGGACCGGTACGTCACGGCCCGGTTCCTCCCCGACAAGGCGATCGACCTGGTCGACGAGGCCGCCAGCCGCCTGCGGATGGAGATCGACAGCCGCCCGGTCGAGGTCGACGAGGTCGAGCGGGCCGTGCGCCGGCTGGAGATCGAGGAGATGGCGCTGTCCAAGGAGGACGACCCGTCGTCGGTCGAGCGGCTGGCGGCCCTCCAGGCAGACCTCGCCGACAAGCGCCAGGAGCTCGCGGAGCTGACCGCCCGCTGGCAGCAGGACAAGAGCGCGATCGGCCGCATCCAGGCCATCAAGGAGGAGCTGGAGCGGCTGCGGCTGGAGGCCGAGCGCGCCGAGCGCGACGGCGAGCTGGCCCGCGTCGCGGAGCTGCGCTACGGCCGGCTGCCGCAGCTGGAGAAGTCCCTCGCCGAGGCCGAGACCTCGGTCGAGACCGGCGACTCCATGCTCAAGGAGGAGGTCGGCCCCGACGACATCGCCGAGGTCGTCCAGGCCTGGACCGGCATCCCGGCCGGCCGCCTGCTCGAGGGCGAGACGCAGAAGCTCCTGCGCATGGAGGACGAGCTCGGCCGCCGGGTCGTCGGGCAGCCCGACGCCGTGCGCGCCGTCTCCGACGCCGTCCGTCGGGCGCGCTCCGGTGTCGCCGACCCCGACCGGCCCACCGGCTCGTTCGTGTTCCTCGGGCCCACCGGCGTCGGCAAGACCGAACTGGCCAAGGCGCTGGCGGAGTTCCTCTTCGACGACGAGCGGGCGATGGTCCGCGTCGACATGAGCGAGTACTCGGAGAAGCACTCGGTGGCGCGGCTGGTCGGGGCGCCCCCCGGCTACGTCGGCTACGAGGCCGGCGGCCAGCTCACCGAGGCGGTGCGGCGGCGTCCGTACACCGTCGTGCTGCTCGACGAGGTGGAGAAGGCCCACCCCGACGTCTTCGACGTGCTGCTGCAGGTGCTCGACGACGGCCGGCTCACCGACGGCCAGGGCCGGACGGTCGACTTCCGCAACACGATCCTGATCCTGACCTCGAACCTGGGGTCGCAGATCATCGCCGACCAGTCGGTGCCCGAGGAGCGCCGCCGGGCCGCGGTGATGGACGTGGTCCGCACGCACTTCAAGCCGGAGTTCCTCAACCGGCTCGACGACGTCGTCCTGTTCCGGGCCCTGGGCAGCGACGAGCTGACCGGGATCGTCGACATCCAGGTCGGCGTCCTGGCGCGGCGGCTGGCGGCGCGGCGGCTCACGCTGCGGGTCACCGACGCCGCCAAGGAGTGGCTGGCGCTCAACGGGTTCGACCCGGTCTACGGCGCCCGGCCGCTGCGCCGGCTGGTGCAGTCGGCCATCGGCGACCAGCTGGCCCGGGCGCTGCTGTCCGGCGAGATCCGCGACGGCGACGAGGTCGTCGTCGACTGGCCGGCCGACGTCGCCGACGGCGACGCCGGGCTGAAGGTCACGCGCGGCTGAGCGCGGGGCCCGTCGGATCCCCCCGGTGGTCCGGCGGGCCCGGCCTCGGCCATGATCGGGGCACACCGAGGCCGGGAGGCAGCACGATGACGTCCGACCAGGGGGGCCGGTACGGCGATCCCGCGGGCCGGCCCGAGGACGGCGCCGACGCGCCGCAGCAGGGCTGGGACGCGCCGCCTCCGCAGGGCTGGAACGCGCCGCCTCCGCAGGGCTGGGGCCCGCCCCCGCAGGGGTGGGAGGCCCCGGGGCAGCAGTGGGCCGGCTACGGCGCGCAGTACGTGCCGCCGCCCCCGCCCGGGTCGGCCGAGCAGCCGCTGACGGTGCGGGCGGGCATCGGCGCGTTCGTCGTGAACTTCGTGCTCGGCCTGGTCGTCTCGCTGGTCTCCTTCGCCGACATCGACGAGCTCGTGCGCGAGGCGGTGGCCAGCACCCGGGACCCCGAGATCACCGAGGAGGTGCTGCGGACCGCGATCCTCGTCGGCGCCGTCATCGGCCTGGTGCTGGTCGTCCTGCACGCGCTGTTCATCTGGTGGGCGTGGCGAGGCCGGCACTGGGCCCGCGTGACGCTGTGGGTGCTCGGCGGCCTCAACGTGCTGGCCGGGCTCACCACGCTGGGCGCCGACACCGCCGGCACCGACTTCCTGACCGCGCTCAGCGCCTTCCAGCTGCTCGCGCTGGTCGCGGGCATCGTGCTGCTGGCGCTGCAGCCCAGCAACCAGTGGTACCGGTACATGGGCTGGGCGCGCACCTACGGCCAGCAGCGCTGATCAGGCTGCCGGGGTCGCCCCCGGCAGCCACTCGCGCGTGCTGCGGGCCATCAGGCTCGTCACCCCCGCGATCGAGAGCACGAGCAGCAGCAGCGAGATCACGCTGAGCCCGCCGGTGGCCAGCACGCTGGTGACCGTGAGCAGGCCGAGCAGCGCGGTGGCGGCCAGCCCGGCCCAGCGCGCCCAGGTGCGGCGGCGGGGGAGGAACACCGCGGCCACCGCCTGCACCAGGCCCAGCAGCGCGTAGGGCACCAGCGACAGGACGACGAAGCGCTGCGCCTCGGCGCGGGTGACGTCGTCGAAGTCCTCGACGATCCGGTCGACGGCGGTGCCGAAGCCGAAGCCGAGCAGGGCGGCGTTCGACAGCAGCAGCACCGCCAGGACCGCCAGGACGACGACGGCGACGCGCACCGAGGAGGGCATGACCGGCGTCGCCGCGGGGTCACCGGCGGGAGGGGGCTTCGGCACGGGGCCCACGATCCCAGACCCGCTGCCCGCGGCGCCGCACGTCGCCCTCCGTGCGGCGGGCGATGATCGCCCCATGCATCCCGATGGGCCCGGCGCGCGAAGACAGGGCGTGACGACGTCCCCGCGCCGCCCGGAGAGCGCGACCGCGCCGGGCCGGGGGCGCCGGGTCCTCGCGGCCACGGCCGGGCTGCTCGCCGCTGCCGTGGCCCTCGGCGTCGCCGAGCTGGTCGCGGGCTCCGTCGGGGCGTCCTCGCCGGTCCTCGCCGTCGGCGACGCGGTCATCGCGCTGGCCCCCCGGCCGGTCACGGCCTTCGGCATCCGGACCTTCGGCGAGGACGACAAGACCGCGCTGGTCGTCGGCACCCTGGTGGTCGTCGCCCTGTACGCGCTGCTCGTCGGCCTGCTGGGGCTGCGGGACCGCCGGCTCGGCCTCCTCGGCGTGGTGCTCCTCGGGGCGGTCGGCGTGCTGGCCGCGCTGACCCGTCCCGCCGCCGAGGCGCTCGACGCGCTGCCGACGCTGCTCGGCACGGCCGCCGGCGCCGTCGCGCTGCCGGCGCTGCTCGCCCCCTTGACGGCGGCCGCGCCGGCTCCGGCGCGCGAGCCGGGAGCCACCGAGCACGCCCCGGTCGTCGACCGGCTGCGCGCGGCGCTGGGCTCCGGCGACCGGACCGGCCTGGACCGCCGCCGGTTCCTCCTGACCGGCGCGGCCGCCGTCGGGGTGGCCGCCGTGACCGGGGGCGCCGGCCGGGTGCTGCAGCGCGACACCGAGGTCACGGCGGTCCGGGCCGGCATCCGGCTCCCGGTGCCGGCGTCCCCCGCCCCGCCGCTGCCCCCGGGCGCCGACCTCGCCGCGGAGATCGAGGACCTGACGCCGCTGGTGACGCGGAACGGCGACTTCTACCGGATCGACACCGCGCTCGTCGCGCCGCGGATCCGGCCCGCGGACTTCCGGCTGGAGCTGTCGGGGATGTTCGACTCGCCGCGCACCTACACGCTCGAGGACCTGTTCGGGCGCGACGACCTCATCGAGCGGGACATCACGCTGACCTGCGTCTCGAACGAGGTGGGCGGGGCCCTGGCCGGCAGCGCCCGGTGGCTCGGCGTCCCGCTGGCGCCGTTCCTGCAGGAGAACGGTCTCCGGTCCGGCAGCGACCAGCTGCTGTGCCGGTCGGAGGACGGCATGACCATCGGCGCGCCCACCCGCAGCGCGCTCGAGGTCGAGGACGCGATGCTCGCCTTCGGCATGAACGGCGAGCCGCTGCCGGTGGTGCACGGCTTCCCGCTGCGGATGATCATCCCGGGGCTCTACGGCTACGTGTCGGCGTGCAAGTGGCTGACCCGCATCGAGGCCACGACGTTCGACGCCGTCGACGCCTTCTGGATCGAGCGCGAGTGGGCGGTCGACGGGCCCATCCGGATCGCCTCGCGCATCGACACCCCGGCGCTGCTGGCCGAGTTCCCGGCCGGGCGCCGGGCCGTCGCCGGTGTCGCCTGGGCGCAGACGCGGGGGATCGCCGCGGTCGAGGTCCGGGTGGACGACGGCGACTGGGTGCAGGCGCGGCTGTCCCCGCCGGTGGACGCCGACGTCTGGCGCCAGTGGGTGCTGCCCGTCGACTTCGCGCCCGGTCGGCACACCGTCACCGTGCGCGCGACGGGTGCCGACGGCGAGGTGCAGACCGACGCGCGCGCCACCCCGTTCCCGGCGGGCTCCACCGGCTGGCACTCGATCGAGGTCACGGCGCGCTGAGCCCTTAGGGTCGGTTCCATGACGGCCCCCGTTGCCCTGCCCGACCGCGACCGCCTGCTCGAGCTCATCGTCGACCTCGCGGTGGTGCACGGGAAGGTGACGCTCTCCTCGGGGCGCGAGGCCGACTGGTACATCGACATGCGCCGCCTGACCCTCCACCACGAGGGCGCGCCGCTGGTCGGCCGCGTGATGCGGCAGCTGACCGGCGACCTGCGCTACGACGTCGTCGGCGGGCTGACCCTGGGCGCGGACCCCGTGGCGACGGCGATGCTGCACGCCGCCGCGGCCGGCGAGGGCTTCCTCGACGCCTGCGTCGTCCGCAAGGAGGGCAAGGCGCACGGCCTGCAGCGGCGGATCGAGGGGCCCGACGTCGCCGGACGCGCGGTCCTGGTCGTCGAGGACGTCTCGACCACCGGCGGCAGCCCGCTCACCGCCGCCCAGGCCCTGCAGGAGGCCGGCGCCGAGGTGATCGCCGTCGCGGTGATCGTCGACCGCGGCGCCCGTGCGGCGGTCGAGGCGGCCGGCTTCGAGTACCGCGCGGCCTTCGACCTCGCCGACCTCGGCCTCGCCTGACGCCCGCTGGGATCAGGTGACCTGATCCGCGTCGCTACGGTGTGACGGTGACCACCGCGTGGCTGGCCGACCTGCAGGACGCGCTCGGTGCGGACGCGGTCCTCACCGACCCCGACGTCACCGCCGGGTACGCCCGGGACCAGGCGATGATGGCGCCCGCGGGCACGCCGGCCGCCGTCGTCCTGCCGCGGAGCACCGAGGACGTCGTCGCGGTCATGCGGGTGGCGAGCCGGCACGGCGTCCCGGTCGTGCCGCGCGGCGCGGGCTCCGGGCTGGCCGGGGCGAGCAACGCCGTCGACGGCGCGATCACGCTGGTGATGACCCGGATGGACGCCGTCCTCGAGGTCTCGCCCGCCGACCGGCTCGCCGTCGTGCAGCCGGGCGTGGTGAACAAGGCGCTGCGCGACGCCGTCGCCGGGGCCGGGCTGTTCTACCCGCCGGACCCCTCCAGCTACGACTGGTGCACGATCGGTGGCAACCTCTCGACCGGCTCCGGCGGCCTGTGCTGCGTGAAGTACGGCGTCACGACCGACTACGTCATGGGCCTGGAGGTCGTGCTCGCCGACGGTCGGGTGCTGCGCACGGGGCGGCGCACGGTCAAGGGCGTCGCCGGCTACGACCTGCCGCGGCTGTTCGTCGGCTCCGAGGGGACGCTCGGCGTCATCACCGAGGCGACGCTGGCGCTCCGCCCGGCCCCGCAGCGGCCGGTCACCCTCGCCGCCTCCTTCGCGACGACGGCGCAGACCGGCCAGGTGGTCGAGCGCGTCGTCACCAGCGGCCTGGTGCCCAGCCTGCTCGAGGTCATGGACAACACCTGCATCTGCGCGGTCGACGACCTGCTCAGGGCCGACCTGGACCGCGGCGCGCACGCCCTGCTGGTGGCGCAGTCGGACGCCGGGGGCGCCGTCGCGGCCGCCGAGATCGAGGCGCTCGCGCAGCTGTGCCGCGAGGCCGGCGCGGAGCTCGTGCACACCACCGACGACCCGGCCGAGGGCGACCTGCTGCTGCAGGCCCGCCGGATGGCGCTGCCGGCGCTCGCGCAGCTGGGCAGCACGATGATCGACGACGTCGCCGTCCCCCGGTCGCACATCGCCGCCTTCCTCGACCGCTGCGACGCCATCGCCCGGGACCGCGGGCTCACCATCGGCGTCGTCGGGCACGCCGGCGACGGCAACATGCACCCGACCATCTGCTTCGACGCGGCGGACGCCGACCAGCGGGAGCGCGCCTACGCCGCCTTCGACGACATCTGCGAGCTGGGGCTCTCCCTCGGCGGCACGATCACCGGCGAGCACGGCGTGGGCTCGATCAAGGTCGACTGGCTCGAGCGGGAGATCGGGCCGGTCGCCCTCGACGTGCACCGCGCGATCAAGGACGCGCTCGACCCGCAGGGCCTGCTCAACCCGGGCAAGGTCTTCCGCCGCGCGAGCGTCCGCGACCTCACCGCCGTCAGCGAGCTGACCGCGACCTGAGGGCCCTCAGGTCGGGTGGTCCAGGGACTGCCGGAGCACCTCGATCCACATCGCCTGGTCCGGCACCAGCTCCTGCGCGGCCTCGTCCAGCGCGAGCCAGCGGAGCGCGAAGCGGTGCTCCACGACGTCGCCGCCGGAGCGTTCGGCCCACTCCCAGCGCTCGCGGTCCGGTGCGTGCGGGAGCGCCAGGTGGACGGCGTGCTGCACCCGTTCCTCCAGGCCGGCGGGCACCAGACCCGGCCGGACGCGTGCCCACGACTCCCCGAGCTTCCGGACGACGACGGCGGACCGCAGCCCCGACTCCTCCTCGAGCTCGCGCAGGGCAGCCAGCTGGGCCGACTCCGCGGCGTGGATGCCGCCCGCGGGCACCTGCGTGCCGGCGTCGACGTCGACGTGGTCGAACACGAGCAGCCGGCCCCGCGGATCGGTGAGGAAGGCGGCCGCGCGCTGGTAGCAGTCCGGGTGCCAGTCGGCTCCAGCTCCACCGTCGGCCACCCGGCGACCCTAGGGGCGTCCGCGGAGGGCGCGCACGCCGTGGCGCGGCGGGTGCTGCGGGTCGTCGGTCCCGGGTGACACCCTGTCGCGGTGAGCACCGATCGGCTGGTCGTCATCGGCGGGGACGCCGCAGGGATGTCGGCCGCCGCGCAGGCACGGCGGCTGCGGCCGGGGTCGGACCTGGAGATCACCGTCCTGGAGCAGGGCCCGGACATCTCCTACTCCGCGTGCGGCATCCCGTACTGGATCGGCGGCCAGGTCCCCGACCGCGACGCCCTGCTCGCCCGCACCCCCGCCCAGTTCGAGGCCGACGGCATCACCGTGCACACGCACGTGCGCGCCGAGGAGATCGACCTCGACGCCGGCAAGGTGCGCGGCTCGGACGGCCGGCAGTACGGCTACGACCACCTGGTGGTGGCCACCGGAGGCCGCCCCGCGCGCCCGTCCGTGCCCGGCCTCGACGCCGACGGCGTCTTCGGGGTGCACCGGCTCGCCGACGGCGCCGACATCCGGGCCGCGATCGCCGCGGGTGCGCAGCGCGCGGTCGTCCTCGGCGGCGGCTACATCGGCCTGGAGATGGCCGAGGTGCTGCTGACCCGCGGGCTGTCGGTGACCGTCGTCCTCGCCGACCCCTTCCCGATGGGCCAGCTCGACGCCGACATGGGTGAGCGGATCTGTGCGGCCATGGGCGACATGGGCATCGACGTGCAGAACGACCAGCCGGTGCGCGAGATCGAGGTCGACGCCGACGGCGTGGCGCGGGCGGTCCGCACCGACGAGGGCAGCTACCCGGCCGACCTCGTCGTCCTCGGGCTCGGCATGGGCCCGGAGGTGGAGCTGGCGCGCGCGGCGGGCCTGCAGATCGGCGTCACCGGCGCCATCGACGTCGCGCACACCCAGCGCAGCCGCTCGCACCCGGAGGTCTTCGCCGCCGGCGACTGCGCGCAGACCTTCCACCGGCTGACCGGCGAGGCGATCCACGTCGCGCTGGGCACGCACGCGAACAAGCAGGGCCGCGTCGCCGGATCGGTCATCGGCGGGCGCGCGGCCCGCTTCGCCGGCGTCCTGGGGACGGCCGCGACCAAGGTGGGCGACCTCGAGATCGCGCGCACCGGCCTGTGCACGACCCAGGCCGAGGAGGCCGGGTTCGACTGCCGCACCGAGACCATCGAGGCGACGACGAGGGCCGGCTACTACCCCGGCGCCGAGCCCATCGCCGTCAAGATCATCACCGAGCGCGGCTCCGGCCTGCTGCTCGGCGCCCAGGTCGTCGGCGGCCCGGGCAGCGCCAAGCGCATCGACGTCCTGGCGACCGCCATCTGGGCCGGCATGACCGCCGAGGAGCTCGCCGGCTCCGACCTCTCGTACGCGCCGCCGGTCTCGCCCACCTACGACCCCGTGATCGTCGCCGCGCGGGTGGCCAGCCGGATCGAGACGGGCTGACCGGTGGGCGGCCCGACGCAGACCGAGGTCCACGACGCCGACTGGTATGGCGAGGACCTCTCCGGCCGCGAGCACACGGGGGTCCGGTTCACCGGCGTGGACCTCACCGAGGCCACCGGCACCGGCGCCGTCTTCACCGGGTGCACGTTCGTCGACTGCCGGCTCACCGCCACCCGCTTCACCGACTCGGCCTTCGTCGGGTGCACCTTCACCGGCTGCTCGTTCTCCCAGGCGGAGCTCACGCGGTGCAAGTTCGTCGGCAGCCGCTTCCAGCGGTGCTCGTTCGACCTGCTGTCCGTCGACGGCGGCGACTGGTCGTTCACCGTGCTGGCCGGCGCCGACCTCTCCCGCACGACCGTCACGGGGGCGCGCCTGCGCGAGGCCGACCTCACCGGGGTGCGCGCCGCGGGCGCCGCGCTGCGCAGCCTGGACCTCTCCGCCGCCGAGCTGGCCGGCGTCGACCTCCGCGAGGCGGACCTCCGCGGCAGCGACCTCAGCGCGCTGGACCCGCGCGACGCCGAGCTCGCCGGCGCGCGCATCGACGTCACCCAGGCGGTCGTCCTCGTCACCACCCTGGGGCTGGTCGTCGCCCCCGACGCCCCGGAGTAGCGGGGGCGACGCGATACTGGGCGCCAGCCAGCCCGGACGCCGCACGGAGGAGTGCCCCGCATGCCCATCGCGACCCCCGAGGTCTACGCCGACATGATCAGTCGGGCCAAGGAGGGCGGCTTCGCCTACCCGGCGATCAACTGCACCTCCTCGGAGACCATCAACGCGGCCCTGCGCGGCTTCGCCGACGCCGGCAGCGACGGCATCATCCAGTTCTCCACCGGGGGCGCGGAGTTCGGCTCGGGCACCAAGGTCAAGGACATGGTCACCGGCGCGGTGGCGCTGGCCGAGTTCGCGCACGTCGTCGCCGAGAAGTACCCGGTCAACGTCGCCCTGCACACCGACCACTGCCCCAAGGACAAGCTCGACGGCTACGTCCGCCCGCTCATCGCGCTGTCGCAGGACCGCGTGGACGCCGGCCAGGAGCCGCTGTTCCAGTCGCACATGTGGGACGGCTCGGCCATCGAGCTGGGCGAGAACCTCGACATCGCCGAGGAGCTGATGGAGAAGTCCGCCGCGGCCAAGCTGGTGCTGGAGCTGGAGATCGGCATCGTCGGCGGCGAGGAGGACGGCGTCGTCGCCGAGATCAACGAGAAGCTCTACACCGCCGACGGCGACTTCCTGCGCACCGCCCAGAAGCTGGGCCTCGGCGAGCGCGGCGTGTACCTGCTGGCCGCCACCTTCGGCAACGTGCACGGCGTCTACAAGCCGGGCAACGTCAAGCTGCGGCCGGAGATCCTCAAGCAGGGCCAGGACGTCGTCGCCGCGGAGTTCGGCCTGGGCGAGGGCGCGAAGCCGTTCAACCTGGTCTTCCACGGGGGCTCGGGCTCCGCGGAGTCGGAGATCCGCGAGGCCATCTCCTACGGCGTCGTGAAGATGAACGTCGACACCGACACCCAGTACGCCTTCACCCGCCCGGTCGCCGCGCACATGTTCAGCAAGTACGACGGCGTCCTCAAGATCGACGGCGAGGTCGGCGACAAGAAGGCCTACGACCCGCGCAGCTACCTCAAGGCCGCCGAAGCGGGCATGGCCGCCCGCGTCGTCGAGGCGTGCAAGCACCTGCTGTCCGCCGGCCAGTCGCAGGGCGCCTGAGATGACCCACTCGCACAACCTGCTGGGCGAGCCGCCGGCCACGCTGCTGCCGGCGAACCCGGAGGCCGACGGCGAGCTGGCCGCCGGCACCCCGGCCGCCGAGGTCGCCGCCCACCACCCCACCGTCAGCGCCGCCTGGGCGGCGCTGGCCGAGGCGGCGCTGAACCGGACCGAGCGGCAGCTCACCGACACCATCGAGGCCTACGCCTACGCCCGCACCGGCTACCACCGCGGGCTGGACGCGCTGCGCCGCAACGGCTGGAAGGGCTTCGGCCCGGTGCCGTGGTCGCACGAGCCCAACCGCGGCTTCCTGCGCTGCGTCACGGTGCTCGCCGCGGCCGCCGAGGCGATCGGGGAGCACGACGAGCAGGAGCGCTGCACCCAGCTGCTGCGCGACTGCGACCCGAGCCTGGCGCCGTAACGCAGAGTCACAGTAACCGGGGCTGAGGCGGGGCTCCGACCAGCACATTCGGCGACGACGTTTCGTTGTTGATCGTGATGGACATCACCGTCCGTGCCCGGCGCCGTGTCCCGGCGCCCGTTCGGACGGAGACATCGCATGGAACTCCTGCTGTGGATCCTCGCTGTCGTCCTGGTCGTGGCGGGCATCCTCGCCATCGTCCGCAGGCAGATGCTGTGGGGCATCGTCCTCATCGTGGTCGGGCTGCTGGTCGGCCCGGGCGGGGTGAGCGTCTTCACCTGACCGAGGGCCCCGGGTCCGGCTCGCGCCGGGTCCGGGGCCCCGCTCGTCTCAGCGCTCGCCCAGCTCCGGGTGCAGCGCGGTCAGCGCCTCGGTGAGGACGCTCAGCTGGTCGCCGCCGGCCATGAGCGCGGTGAGGCCGTCGGCGTCGACGTCCTCCCGCGAGAGCGTGCCGGCCACGTGACCGCCGGCCAGCAGCAGGAACCGGTCGCCGACGAGGTGCGCGTAGCGCGGGTTGTTCGTGATGACGACGACGGCCAGCCCCTGCGCGCGGGCGTCGAGGATGGTCTGCCCGAAGAGGGTCTGGCGGGCCACCGTCATCGGCGTCGTCGGCTCGTCGATGACCAGCGCCCGCGCGCCGAAGTGCAGCGCCCGGGCCACCGCCAGGCTCTGCCGCTCGCCGGCCTGCAGGCGGCTCGCGGGCTGGTCGGGGTCCAGGCCGGGGACGCCCACGCGCGCCATCGCCCGCACCGTGGTGGCGCGCGCCGAGTCCAGGTCGAGCCGGCGCAGGGGCCACACGCCCCGCGTCGGCTCGGCACCGAGGAAGAAGTTGCGCCAGACCGACAGCAGCGGGGCGACCGCCAGGTCCTCCCACACCGTCGCGATCCCGGCGGCGCGCGCCGCCGTGGGCGAGCGGAACCGCACCGCCGTGCCGTCGACGAGCAGCTCGCCCTCGTCGTGGCGTCGCAGCCCGGACAGCAGCTGGACCAGCGTCGACTTGCCCGAGCCGTTCTCGCCCAGGACGCAGCTGATCTCGCCGGCGGGGAAGACCGCGCTCACCCGCGACAGCGCGGGCACGCTGCCGTGGCGCACGGTGACCCCGCGCAGCTCGAGGCCGCCGCTCACGAGCGGGGCACCCCCTTGAGCCGGTGGCCGACGACGCCGTTGGCGACCAGGGCCACCACGAGCAGCACGCCGAGCAGCGCCTGGAACCACGGCGGGTCCCAGCCGGCCAGTGCGATCCCCTGCCGGGCGACGGCGTAGAGCAGCGCGCCGATGGAGGCGCCCAGCGCCGAGCCGTAGCCGCCGGCGAGCAGGCAGCCGCCCAGGACGGCCACCACGATGAAGTCGATGCCGGTCGCCAGCCCGCCGGTGCCGACCTGCACGCCCGCGAACCGGACCAGGCTCAGCGTGCCGATCAGCCAGCCGGCGGTCGCGGACAGGCAGAAGAGGGCGACCGTGGTGCGGCGGACCGGCACGCCCAGCTCGCGCGCGGCCGTGCGGGCGCCGCCGCTGGCGAAGACGGCGTTGCCGAACTTGGTGCGCCACAGCGCCCACGTCGCGAGCGCGGTGACGCCCAGCCACCACAGCAGCGAGACGCGGAAGCGCCCGTCGCCCAGCTGCTGGGTCGAGCCGAAGACCGCGGCGGCCGACGTCCAGCCCGGGGCGTCGTCCAGCCCGGCGATCCGGCTGGACCCGGCGAACGCCTGCACGCCGGCCAGCGTCGTCCCCTGCAGGACGAGGAACGTCGCGAGCGTGACCAGGAAGCTGGGCAGCCCGGTGTTGACGACGAGCACCCCGTTGACGACGCCGACCAGCAGCGCGGCGACCAGCGAGGCGATGAGCGCGGGCCAGGTGCCCCAGTCAGCGTGCCCGACCAGGAGCGCGGTCATCGCCGCGCTGGAGATGGCCAGCACCCCCACGGAGAGGTCGAACTGCCCGGCGATCAGCAGCAGGGCGACGGCGACGCCGCCGATGCCGAGCGTCGCCGCGACGTCGAGCACACCGGCCAGGCCCTGCGCGGTGAGGAGCTCCGGCGCCCGGACGGCGAAGAACGCGAGCACCAGCGCCAGGCCGACCAGCGCCGGCAGGCTCGGCCGGGTGAGCGCCCGCCGGAGCACCCACCGCCCGCGGGCGGCCGGCGGCGTCGCGGTGCGGGAGATCCCGGGCGCGGTGAGGCGGTCGACCATCACCGGCGGCGACCGGCGGGGCGGGGGGACGACGGCAGCGGATCCTCCTCGACGAGCGTGCCGCCCAGTGTCCACCACCTCAGGGGTGGAGCAGCCAGCGGACCCGGTCGTCGGCGTACCAGGTCCAGCGCTGCACGGCCCGCGGGTAGCGGACGCCGTCCCGGATGATGCGCGCCGGGTCGGAGGCCACCTGCAGCGCGCGCCCGCTGGTCCGCCGGGTCGGGCGCAGCGGCTGGGTCATGACGGTGACGCCGATGGTGTCGACGGCGGTCCAGTCGGGCCGCACGTCGATGCGGGTGATCTCCCCGTCGGCCACCCGGATGTCGTCGTGGTGGGCCTGCAGGCCCAGCCGGCGGCTCAGCGACCGGCGGCCGTCGCCGTCGGCCTCGATCCGGCCGTGGTGCAGCAGCACCCCGCCGTGGTCGTCGCGGACCAGCGTCAGCTCGCGCGGCCCGCCGGTGCCGATGCCCAGCTCGCGGGCCAGGCCGGTGGAGTCCTTGTCGGCGGCCGGCTCCCAGGACACGGGGACCTCCGCCGTCCGCCCGGCCTTGAGCAGCACGCCGAGGACGGCGGCCAGCCCGGCCACGGGCCCGCGCACCCGCACGGCGGTGGCCTCGGCGGCGCCCGCCACGGAAGCGGCGCGCGGGGCCTCACCGGCCGCCAGCCGCCGCAGGTCCAGCTCCACCGACGCCATGCGGATACCCTGCCATCCGATCGGTCCGCCAGCCCCGAAGCACCCGAGGAGACCTTCCCCCATGCCCGCAGTCGTGCTGATCGGCGCCCAGTGGGGCGACGAGGGCAAGGGCAAGGCCACCGACCTGCTCGGTGGGCGCGTGCCCTACGTCGTCCGGTACCAGGGCGGCAACAACGCCGGCCACACGGTGATCACCCCGGACGGCGAGAAGTACGCGCTGCACCTGATCCCGTCGGGGATCCTGACGCCGGGCTGCACGCCGGTCATCGGCAACGGCGTGGTCATCGACCCCGAGGTGCTCATCCGCGAGCTCGCGGGCCTGGAGGAGCGGGGCGTGGACACCTCGCGCCTGACCATCTCCTCGGACGCGCACCTGATCATGCCGCACCACCGGGCGCTGGACAAAGTCACCGAGCGGTTCCTCGGCAAGCGCAAGATCGGCACCACCGGCCGCGGCATCGGCCCGGCCTACGGCGACAAGGTCGCCCGCACCGGCATCCGCGTGCAGGACCTGCTGGACCTCTCGATCCTGCGGCAGAAGCTCGAGGGCACGCTGCAGGAGAAGAACCAGATCCTGGTCAAGGTCTACAACCGCAAGGCGATCGACGTCGACGAGGTCGTCGAGGAGTACGCCGCCTACGCCGAGCAGCTCAAGCACCGCATCGCCGACACCCGGCTCATGCTGGGCCGGGCCCTCGACGCCGGCGAGTGGGTGCTGCTCGAGGGCTCGCAGGGGACCCTGCTCGACGTCGACCATGGCACGTATCCCTTCGTCACGTCGTCCAACCCGACGGCGGGCGGCGCGGCGGTCGGCGCGGGGATCGGCCCCACCCGCATCGAGCGGGTGGTCGGCATCCTCAAGGCGTACACGACCCGGGTGGGCTCGGGTCCCTTCCCGACCGAGCTGTTCGACCAGTGGGGCGAGTACCTGCGCAAGCAGGGCGGCGAGGTCGGCGTGACCACCGGCCGGGACCGCCGCTGCGGCTGGTTCGACGCCGTCGTCGCCCGCTACGCCAGCCGCGTCAACGGCATCACCGACTACTTCCTCACCAAGCTCGACGTGCTCTCCGGCCTGGAGACGGTGCCGATCTGCGTCGCCTACGAGATCGACGGCGTCCGGCACGACGAGATGCCCATGACGCAGACCGACTTCCACCACGCGAAGCCGGTCTACGAGGAGATGCCGGGCTGGTTCGAGGACATCCGGCACTGCCGGACCTTCGACGAGCTTCCGGCGAACGCCCAGGCCTACGTGCGGCGGCTCGAGGAGCTCGCCGGCGCGCGGATCAGCGTGATCGGCGTCGGCCCGGGCCGCGACGAGAACGTGGTCGTCCACGACCTGATCGGCTGAGCCGCCCGCGGAGCGGGACCCACCGGTCCCGCTCCGCGGCTCAGGCGGCCGCGGACTGGCGGGTGCGCGACCGCAGCGCCGTGACGGCGTGGTCGGGGGAGTCGGTGATCAGGCCGTCGAGCCCCAGCTCGAGCAGCCGCCGCGCCTCGCCGACGGCGTCCCCGTGCGCGCCCGGCAGGTCGCCGCGGCGGAAGGGGGCCGGCAGGAAGGCGTTCTCCGCCCGGAGCGTCCAGCAGAAGACCGACAGCGCGGCGCGGTGGGCCTCGTCCACCAGCGGGCAGCTCGTGGCCGCCGCGGCCTGCAGGATTCGCCGTCGGCTCGGTGCGATGCCCTGGGCGTAGGTGGAGATCTCGCGCAGCCCCGAGGGGGTGACCATCCGGTCGCCCTCGGCGCAGTCGTCGACCAGCTGGACCAGGCGGACGCCGCGGGGGCCCAGCCGCTCGCGCAGCTCCCGGAGCAGGCCGGCGTCGAAGGCCTGCACGATCACCGGGCCCGCCGCGTGCGCGGCGCCCAGCCGCTGCAGCTCGGCGGCGGCGAGGGCGCCCAGGGTGGGCCCGTCGCCGTCGGGCCAGGTGACGCACTTGAGCTCCACCAGCACCTGCACGGGCCGGGCGGGGGTGGACCGGCGGCGCGCGAGCTCGACGACCTCCGCCAGGGTCAGGATGCCGAAACGGCCGTCGTAGGCGGTGTTGAGCGGCCGCACCGTCGGCATCCGCTCGACCGCCCGCAGGCGCTGCAGCTCGGCGAGGGTGAAGTCCTCGGTGAACCAGCCGGTGACCGGCTCGCCGTGCACCACGCGGGTGGTCCGGCGGTCGGCGAACTCGGGGTGGTCGGCGACGTCGGTCGACAGCGACAGCTCGCTCTCGTGGCGGACGACCAGCACGCCGTCGCGGCTGACCACGACGTCGGGCTCGATGAGGTCGGCGCCCTGGTCGATCGCCAGCTCGAAGCTGGCCGACGTGTGCTCGGGGCGGTAGGCGGGGGCACCGCGGTGCCCGATGACGACGGGCCGGGGAAGGCGGGTCACGGGCGGCATGGCCAGCGACTCGGTCGCGTGCATGCGTTCCATGCCACCCCACCGAGGTGGCCGAGAGGCGAACGCCGAGGGACGTGTTGCGCACCACCGGGCGCACAGCTCGCTGACCAGCGGAAGTGCATGCCGGTAGTGACGCATGTCTCGTCTTTGAGATCGTGTTGCGCCGCGGGTCGTGCGCACCCCGCCCTCCCCGCCCGTCCCAGCGGTCCCGCACGGCCGCACCCGCCCCGCCCGTGCCGGCCCGGAAAACCGCATGACGCCGGGCGAGGAGCGCGCCCACCATGGCCGTCGTGACCTCTCTGCTCTCCCTGGGCTGGCGGCCGGAGCTGGCCGGCCAGCTGCCCGCCGGCACCGTGCCCGCGCGCGTGACGCGCGTGGACCGGGGCCGCCTCGGCGTGCTCACCGAGGACGGTGAGCGGCGCGTGCACCCCGGCACCGGCCTCTACGCCGACGGCGCCCTGGGCGGACCGGCGGTGGGGGACTGGGTGGCGCTGCGCGACGAGCTCGCGGTCGCCCTGCTGCCCCGCCGCAGCGCGTTCACGAGGACCGTCGCCGGGCGCAGCTCCGCCGCGCAGGTGGTCGCGGCCAACCTCGACGTCGTCCTCGTCGTGGACGCGCTGGCCGGGCCCTCCCGGCTGCGGCGGGTGGAGCGCTACCTGGCCGTGGCGTGGAGCAGCGGGGCCACCCCGGTCGTGGTCCTCACCAAGGCCGACCTGTGCGACGACGTCGCGGCGGCGGTCGCGGAGGTGGCCGAGGACGCGCTCGGCGTCGAGGTGATCGCGGTCAGCGCCGTGACCGGGGAGGGCCTGGACGCCGTCCGCGCCGTGCTCGCCCCCGGGGCCACCGCGGCGATGGTCGGCCCGTCCGGGGTCGGGAAGTCCAGCCTGGCCAACGCGCTGGCGGGGCGGGAGCTGGCGGCCACCCGCGGGATCCGGGACGACGGCCGCGGCCGGCACACGACGACCGCGCGCGAGCTGCACCTGCTCCCCGGCGGTGCGCTGCTCGTGGACACCCCGGGGATGCGCGAACTGGGTCTGTACGACGACGCCGAGGGCATCGAGGCGGCGTACGCCGACGTGACCTCGCTGGCCGGGGAGTGCCGGTTCCGGGACTGCGCGCACCGCACCGAGCCCGGCTGCGCCGTCGCCGCGGCCATCGAGGACGGCCGGCTCGACCCCGCCCGTTTCGCCGCGTGGCGGAAGCTGCAGGCCGAGGCGCACCGCCAGCTGCTGCGCGTCGACGCCCGGGCCCGCGCCGAGGAGCGCGCCCGGCTGCGGACCCTGCACCGCTCGCTGCGCGACCAGCCGTCCCGGCCGCGCTGACCCGCCGTCGGTAGCGTGCGCCCCGTGCGCGTGCTCGTGATCGGCTCCGGTGCCCGGGAGCACGCCCTGTGCGTGGCTCTGACCTCCGACCCCGCCGTCGAGGCGCTGGCCTGCGCGCCCGGCAACGCCGGCACCCGCGCGCTCGCCGAGCCGTTCCCGCTCGACGTGCGCGACCCGGACGCGATCGCGGCGCTGGCCCGCACGTGGGGCGCCGACCTCGTCGTCGTCGGCCCGGAGGTGCCGCTGGTCGCCGGGGCGTCCGACGCCGTCCGCGACGCCGGCATCGCCTGCTTCGGTCCGTCGGAGCAGGCTGCGCAGCTGGAGGGCAGCAAGTCCTTCGCCAAGCACGTCATGACCGCCGCCGGCGTGCCCACGGCGCAGGCCTGGCCGGTCGGGGGCCCCGCCGAGCTCGAGACGGCGCTGGACGAGGTCGCCGCGCTGACCGGCGGCGCGCCGTACGTGGTCAAGGACGACGGCCTGGCCGCGGGCAAGGGCGTGCTCGTGACGCCGGACCGCGACGCCGCCGTCGCGCACGGCCGGGCGGTGCTCGACGCCGGGGGAGCGGTGCTGGTCGAGGAGTTCCTCGACGGCCCGGAGGTCTCGCTGTTCGCCGTCACCGACGGGACGACGGTGCTGCCGCTGGTGCCCGCGCAGGACTTCAAGCGCCGCGACGACGGCGACGGCGGCCCCAACACCGGCGGCATGGGCGCCTACGCCCCGCTGCCCTGGGCGCCGGCCGGGCTGGTCGACGAGGTGCTGGCCACCGTGCTGCAGCCGACGGTCGACGAGATGGCCCGCCGCGGCGAGCCGTTCAGCGGCCTGCTCTACGCCGGGCTGGCGCTCACCTCGCGCGGCGTGCGGGTCGTGGAGTTCAACGCCCGCTTCGGCGACCCCGAGACCCAGGTCGTGCTGCCGCTGCTGGCCACGCCCCTGGCCGGGCTGCTGCACGCCGCCGCGACCGGCACGCTCGCCGCGCACCCGCCGCTGGAGTGGCGCCCCGGCTCCGCCGTCACCGTGGTGGTCGCCGCCGCCGGCTACCCCGAGGCGCCGCGCACCGGCGACCCGGTGACCGGAGCCGACGGCGAGGGCGTGCTGCACGCCGGCACCGCCCTGGCCGACGACGGCACGGTGGTGTCGGCCGGCGGCCGGGTGCTCGCGGTGACCGCCGTGGGCGCGGACCTCGCCGCCGCGCGGCAGACCGCCTACGAGCGGGTGGCCGGCGTGCGGCTGGCCGGCGCGCACTGGCGCACCGACATCGCCCTGGGCGCCGTCGAGGGGCGGATCGTCCTGCCCTGACCGGCCTGCGGGAGACTGGGGGCGTGCTGATGGCGACGAGGTGGCCCCGATGATCGAGCGCTACACGCTCCCCGAGATGGGGCGGGTCTGGAGCGACCAGCACAAGTACGAGCTGTGGTGCCGCGTGGAGACCCTCGTGCTCGAGGCGCACGCCGCCGCGGGCCGGGTGCCGGCCGAAGTGGTCGAGCCGGTGCGCAACGCGGCCCCGCCCACCCCGGAGCGCGTCGCGGAGATCGAGGAGACGACGCAGCACGACGTCATCGCCTTCCTCACCGCGTGGGCCGACAACACCGAGCCGCGCTCGGCCGCCGCGTACGTGCACCACGGCATGACGTCGTCGGACCTGCTCGACACCGCGCTGGCCGTGCAGCTCACCGACGCGACCGACGTGCTGCTGGCCAAGGCCGACCGGCTGGTGGCCGCGCTGCGGGACCACGGGCTGGCGCACCGGTCGACGATCCGGGTCGGGCGCACGCACGGCGTGCACGCCGAGCCGGTCGTGTGGGGGCACCGCGTCGCCGACCTCGCCTTCGCGGCCGCCCGGTCGCGGGACCGGCTCCGGGCGGCCCGCGAGCGCGTCGGCGTCGTCGCCATCTCCGGCGCCGTCGGCACGTACTCGCTGATCGACCCCGCGGTCGAGGTGACGGTGGCCGAGGCGCTGGGCCTGCGACCGGCTGACGCGTCGACGCAGGTGGTGCTGCGCGACTCGATCTCGGAGTGGGTGTCGGCGCTCGCCGTCCTCGCCACCGTGTGCGAGACGGTCGCCCTGGAGGTCCGGCACGGCCAGCGCACCGAGGTGCGTGAGCTCTCCGAGGCGTTCGGCTCGGGCCAGAAGGGCTCGAGCGCGATGCCGCACAAGAAGAACCCCATCCGGTCCGAGCGGATCGCCGGCCTCGCGCGGGTCGTGCGCGCCGCCATCGTGCCGGTGATGGAGGGCATCCCGCTCTGGCACGAGCGCGACATCTCGCACTCGTCCACCGAGCGGGTGTTCCTGCCCGACGCCGCGATCACCACCGACTACCTGCTGCACCTGACCACCGGCCTGGTCGAGAACCTGGTGGTGGACGCCGACCGGATGCGGGCCAACCTGGAGTCGACCGGCGGGCTGATCTACACCTCGTCGGTGCTGCTGGAGCTGGTCGAGGGCGGGCTGTCCCGCGAGGACGCCTACGCGCTGGTGCAGGCGGCGGCGATGGAGACGTGGAACAGCGGCACGCCGTTCCAGGAGACGCTGCGCGCCCGGGCCGCCGCGTCGGACGTGGCGCTGGACGAGGCCCGGCTGGACGAGATCTGCCGGCCCGAGCGCTACGTCGCGAACCTCGGCCCGCTGTTCGACCGGCTCGCGGCGCTGTCGTGAGCGTCGACCTGCCCCTCGTCGCCCGCGGCAAGGTGCGGGAGGTCTACGACGCCGGGTCCGACCGGCTGCTGCTGGTGGCCTCGGACCGCATCTCCGCCTACGACTGGGTGCTGCCCACGCCGATCCCGGACAAGGGCCGGGTGCTCACGCAGCTGTCGGTGTGGTGGTTCGAGCAGCTGACGCCGGTGCTGGCGCAGTTCGGGGCGACGCACCACCTGGTGTCGGCGACCGACGTGCCCGCCGACGTCGCCGGGCGGGCGATGCTCGTGCGCCGGCTGGAGATGCTGCCCGTCGAGTGCGTGGCCCGCGGCTACCTTTCCGGCGGCGGGACGGCGGAGTACCAGCGCACCGGCTCGATCCGCGACGTCGTCCTCCCCGAGGGGCTGGTCGAGGGCTCGCAGCTGCCGGAGCCGGTGTTCACGCCCTCGACCAAGGCCGGGATCGGCGACCACGACGAGCCGATCGACTTCCCGCGGGTGGTGGCGCTGGTCGGCGCCGAGCGGGCCGAGGAGCTGCGCGAGCTGACGCTGGCGCTGTACCGGCGGGGTGCCGAGATCGCCCGGGATGCCGGCATCGTGCTCGCGGACACGAAGTTCGAGTTCGGGACCGGGGGCGGTGCCCTCGTGCTCGGCGACGAGGTGCTCACGCCCGACTCGTCCCGCTTCTGGCCGGCGTCGTCCTGGTCGCCCGGCTCCGTGCAGCCCTCGTACGACAAGCAGTTCGTCCGCGACTGGCTGACCTCGTCGGGCTGGGACCGCGCCTCCGAGCCGCCCGAGCTGCCCGCCGACGTCGTCGCCGCCACCCGCGAGCGGTACGTGACCGCCTACGAGCGCCTCACCGGGACGCCCTTCGCCTGACCCCCGGCGAGATCGCCGTCCTCGCACGCTTTCCGCGACGAAGGCGTGCGAGATCGCCGATCTCGTCGCGGCCTGTGGACGACGGCGACGCCGGTGGCCGTCCAGTCGGCAGGCTGCCCGGATGCCCGGCCGCCGACCTCGGTCCCGTCTGACCTCACCCGCGACGCGTTCCATGGCCCACGCGGCCGGTATCAACGACCGGCAGTTGCGGCACCCCGCCGTCGAACGGCTGTCCCGCGACACCTACCTGCCCCGGGCGCTCGCGGGTGATCTGCGCCAGCGCCTCGCGGCGATCATGCTCACGGCCCCGGAGGGCGCGGTCCTCAGCCACGTCACGGCCGCCGTGCTCTGGGGCATCCAGATCCCGCTGCAATCGGCGCAGGACCGGCGCGTCGACCTCATCGTGCCGGCCGCATCGCGAGCCGAGAGCCGCCGGGACCGGCGCGTCCACCGCATCCCGCTCGCCGACGAGGAGGTCACCCGGGCCGGGCCCTTCCCGGTGACCGTGATGGCGCGGACCTGGCGCGATCTCGCCGCGCGCCTCGAGCCGCCCGCGCTCCTGGCGGTCACCGATCAGCTGCTCGCCCGCGGTTGCCCGGCCGGCGAGCTGCGAGCGCAACTGGAGCGCCGGCCCACCGGGCGGGGGTCCGCCCGGGCGCGTTCGGTGCTGCCCGTCGCCGACCCGCGGGCCGAGTCGCCGATGGAATCGGTCCTGCGGTGGCTGATGCACGTGGCCGGACTGCCGGTGCCGGACCTGCAGTTCACGGTCCGGTCGGCGGGCGGCACCTTCCTCGCCCGCGCTGACCTCGCCTGGCCGGACCGCCGGGTGGTCGAGTTCGACGGCGACGTGCACCGGGAGCGGGACGTCTTCGTCAACGACGTCCGTCGCCAGAACCAGCTCGTGGCGGAGGGGTGGGTGGTGCTGCGCTTCACCTCGGCCGACGTGCTCGGCCGGCCCCATGAGGTCGTCGCGCAGGTCCGTCGGGCTCTCGCCGGCTGACGAGATCGGCGATCTCGTACGGACGGGGCCGGCAAACCGTGCGAGATCGGCGATCTCGCCGCTGGGAGGGGGGAGACGAGGGTCACCGGGGACGGCGGGGCGGCCCCGGTACCCTCGTCGGCGTGTCCCGGGTCGTCGTCGATGTGGTCCTCAAGCCGGAGATCTCCGACCCCCAGGGGCAGGCGGTCCTCGGCGCGCTCGGCCGGCTGGGGCACGACAGCGTGCGCAGCGTCCGCCAGGGCAAGCACTTCGTGCTCGAGGTCGACGGGACGCCCGACGAGGCTGAGCTGAAGCAGATCGCCGAGACGCTGCTGGCCAACCCGGTCATCGAGGACGTCGAGCTGCACCTCCCCAAGGACTGAGAGAGCAGAACCGTGCGCATCGGTGTCATCACCTTCCCGGGCTCCCTGGACGACGTCGACGCGGCCCGTGCGGTGCGGCTCGCCGGGGGTGAGCCGGTCGCGCTCTGGCACGGCGAGCACGACCTCAAGGACGTCGACGCCGTCGTCCTGCCCGGCGGCTTCTCCTACGGCGACTACCTGCGGGCCGGCGCCATCGCCGCCCGCTCGCCCCTGATGCAGGACGTCGTGGCCGCCGCCAAGGGCGGCCTGCCGGTGCTCGGCATCTGCAACGGCTTCCAGGTGCTCTGCGAGGCGGGCCTGCTGCCGGGTGCGCTGACCCGCAACAGCCACCTGCACTTCCGCAACCGCGACCAGCTGCTCCGCGTCGAGCGAGCCGACACCGCGTGGACCGGCGACTACGCCGACGGCCAGGAGATCCTCATCCCGGTGAAGAACGGCGAGGGCCGCTACGTGGGCTCCGACGCCGACCTCGACCTCCTCGAGGGCGAGGGCCGCGTGGTGTTCCGCTACGTCGGCGGCAACCCGAACGGCAGCAGCCGCGACATCGCCGGCGTGACCAGCGAGAACGGCCGGGTCGTCGGCCTGATGCCGCACCCCGAGCACGCGGTCGAGGACCTCACCGGCCCGAGCACCGACGGGCTCGGTTTCTTCACCAGCGTCCTGAAGGCGGTCGTTTCCGCGTGAGTATCGACACCGTCGACCTCGCCGCCCAGCACCCCGACGACGAGCAGCCCTGGGCCGAGCTCGGGCTGAAGGAAGACGAGTACGCCCGCATCAAGGAGATCCTCGGCCGCCGCCCCACCACGGCCGAGCTGGCGATGTACAGCGTCATGTGGAGCGAGCACTGCTCCTACAAGAGCTCCAAGGTCCACCTGCGTCAGTTCGGCGATCTCCCGCCGAGCGACGCGCTGCTGGTCGGCATCGGCGAGAACGCCGGGGTCGTCGACGTCGGCGACGGGCTCGCGGTCACCTTCAAGGTGGAGAGCCACAACCACCCCAGCTACGTCGAGCCCTACCAGGGCGCGGCCACCGGCGTGGGCGGCATCGTCCGCGACATCCTGACCATGGGCGCCCGCCCGATCGCGGTCATGGACTCGCTGCGTTTCGGCCGGGCCGACGCCCCCGACACCGCCCGCGTGCTGCCCGGCGTCGTCGCCGGGGTGGGTGGCTACGGCAACTGCCTGGGCCTGCCCAACGTCGGCGGCGAGCTGCTGTTCGACGAGTGCTACACCGGCAACCCGCTGGTCAACGCCCTGTGCGTGGGCGTGATGAAGCACGAGGACGTCCACCTGGCCAAGGCCGAGGGCGCCGGCAACAAGGTCATCCTGTTCGGCGCCCGCACCGGCGGCGACGGCATCGGCGGCGTCAGCGTCCTGGCGTCGGAGACCTTCGACGCCGAGGGCCCGGCCAAGCGCCCGGCGGTGCAGGTGGGCGACCCGTTCACCGAGAAGCTGCTCATCGAGGCCTGCCTGGAGCTCTTCGCCCAGAAGCTGGTCACGGGCATCCAGGACCTCGGCGGCGCCGGCCTGTCCTGCGCCACCTCCGAGCTGGCCAGCGCCGGCACCGGGGGCATGCACGTCGACCTGGACACCGTCCCGCTGCGTGACAGCACCCTGACGCCCGCCGAGATCCTGATGAGCGAGTCGCAGGAGCGCATGTGCGCGATCGTCGAGCCGGACAAGGTCGAGCAGTTCCTCGCCGTGTGCCGGAAGTGGGACGTGCGCGCCGCCGTCATCGGTGAGGTCACCGACGGCGACCGGCTCACCGTCGACTGGCACGGCGAGCGCATCGTCGACGTCCCGCCGCGGACCGTCGCCCACGAGGGCCCGGTCTACCAGCGCCCGATGCGGCGCCCGGCCGACCTCGACGCGCTGCAGGCCGACGACCCGGCCCGCCTGCCCCGGCCCACCACCGCGTCCGAGCTGCAGGCGCACTGGCTCGCCGTCGTCAGCAGCCCGGACGGCGCGGACAAGAGCTGGGTCACCGAGCAGTACGACCGCTACGTCCGCGGCAACACCGTCCTGGCCCAGCCCGAGGACGCCGGCGTGATCCGGATCGACGAGCAGAGCAACCGCGGCATCGCCCTGGCGCTGGACGGCAACGCCCGCTTCGCCCGGCTCGACCCCTACCTCGGTGCGCAGCTCAACCTCGCCGAGGCCTACCGCAACGTGGCCGCCACCGGCGCGAAGCCGCTGGCGGTCACCAACTGCCTGAACTTCGGCTCGCCGGAGAACCCCGAGGTCATGTGGCAGTTCGCCGAGGCCGTGCGCGGCCTGGCCGACGGCTGCCGCGCGCTGGGCCTGCCGGTCACCGGCGGCAACGTGAGCCTCTACAACCAGACCGGCGACGTCGCGATCAACCCGACCCCGGTCATCGGCGTGCTCGGCGTGCACGACGACGTGCGCACCCGCGTGCCCTCGGGCTGGCGGACGGCGGGCGAGACCGTCCTGCTCCTCGGCGAGACCCGGCCCGAGTTCGGCGGCTCCGCCTGGGCCGGCGTCGTGCACGGGCACCTCGGCGGCAGGCCGCCCGCTGTCGACCTCGCGGCCGAGCGGGCGCTGGCCGAGCTGCTGGCCGCCCTCGGGAAGCAGGGGCTGGTCGGCTCCGCCCACGACCTGGCCGACGGCGGCCTCGCGCAGGCGCTCACCGAGTCCGCGCTGCGGTACGGCACGGGCGCGCGGCTGGCGCTCGGCGAGGACGCGTTCACCGCGCTGTTCAGCGAGTCCGCCGGCCGCGTCGTCGTCACCACGTCGGACCCGGGCGGCGTGAAGACGACGGCGCGCTGGGCCGGCGTCCCCGTCACCGAGCTGGGGACGACGGGCGGCGACGCGCTCGTGCTCGAGGGGCTGCTCGAGCTGCCGCTGGCCGAGCTGCGGGCCGCGTGGAGCGCCACCCTGCCGGCGCTGTTCGGCGGCCCGGAGCACAGCACCCCGCTCACCGTCCCGGCGGGCACCGTCCCGACCAGCTGATGGCCGGCACCGCGCCCATCCCGGCCGACGAGCTGCGCGCCGTCCTGGAGCCGGTGCGCGCCTGGCTGGACGGCGAGGCGGAGCAGCCCCCGCGGTCGGTCGTGGGTGCCGCGGTGAAGACCAGCGCCCGCTGGCTGGCCCAGCAGGTGCCCGGCCGCTCGGTCGAGCTGCGGGTGCCGCCGCACGTCGCCGTCCAGTTCATCGAGGGCCCCCGGCACACCCGGGGTACGCCGCCGAACGTCGTCGAGACCGACGCTGCGACCTGGCTGCGGATGGCCCGCGGCGACCTGAGCTGGGCCGACGCCCTGGCCCAGGGCGCGGTGACCGCCAGCGGCAACCGCGCGGACCTCGCCGCCCACCTCCCCCTGCGGCCGCTCACCCGGGCCTGAGCGCCGTCGGGCATGCTCGACCCCCGGGCGGATCGGCCGCCGGAGCGCACGGAGGTGTCATGCAGGCGTCGTTCACGCCGGACGGGGACCGGCTGGTGCCGTCGCCGACCGCGGCCAGCCCGTGGTCGGACGAGATGCTCAACGGCCACCACATGGGCGGTCTGATCGGGTGGGGCGTCCAGCGCGACAGCGGCGACCCGGAGTTCCAGCTCTCCCGCATGACGGTGGACATGGTCCGTGCCGTGCCGATGCGCCCGCTGCGCGTGGAGACCCGGCGCACCCGCGACGGGCGCCGGCTGCGCGCCGTCGACGTGAGCGTGCTGGCCGACGACGTCGAGGTGCTGCGCGGCTCGGCGGTGCTGCTGCGCCGCTCCGAGCACCCCGACTCGGAGCCGTGGACGCCGGAGCCGTGGGACGTCCCCCCGCCCGAGGAGATCGAGGGACCGCCCGGTGGACCCATGTCGTGGGAGATCCGGCGGATCAACCCGTGGGGGGCGGCCGGGCCGGGCCGGGTCTGGATGCGCGAGACGGCCGACTTCGTGGCCGGCGAGCCGCTCACCCCGCTGCTGCGCGCCGCTCTGATGGCCGACTTCACGAACCCGCTGTCGAACTCGGGCCCCGACGGGCTGGCCTTCATCAACACCGACGTGACCATGTACCTGACCCGCGATCCCCGGGGCGAGTGGATCGGGATGGAGAGCGCCGGGCACCTCGGCGCCGACGGCGTCGCGTTCGGCACCACCTGGATGCACGACCGCGACGGGCTCATCGGGCACTGCGTGGCCGGGGCGCTGCCCGACCCGCGGATCCAGGCCCGGCACGCCGCCCGCTGAGGCCCGGACGGCACAGGGCCCCGTCCGCCGGTGGCGGACGGGGCCCTGTGCTGGTGCGGAGGTCAGCCGCCGAACAGCGAGCTGGCCGTCTTCACGGTCTGGTACAGGCCGTAGGCCAGCGGCACGCCCACGAAGGTCCACGCGAACGCGATGAGCGCGGTGGGGGTGTGGGTCGGCCGCTGGTCCCCGGTGGAGCCCGGGGTGCCGGTCGACGCGGAGGAGCTCATCGGACGGCGCTCGCTTCCTTGGTCTCGGGGGTGGGGGCGGACGTGGGCTCGTGCCACTTGTCGGCGACCGGCTTGACCAGCAGGTTGGCGACGAACCCGATCGCCAGCAGCCCGACCATGATGAACAGCGCGGGCCGGTAGTCGCCGGCGACGAGCTCGCCGGGCTCGCCCTCGGCCATGTCGAGCACGCCGTTGATGATCAGCGGGCCGGCGATGCCGGCTGCCGACCACGCGGTCAGCAGGCGGCCGTGGATGGCGCCGACCTGGAACGTGCCGAAGAGGTCGCGCAGGTACGCCGGGATGGTGGCGAAACCGCCGCCGTAGAAGCTGATGATGATCGCCGCGGTGAGGACGAAGATCCAGGTCGCGCTGCTCCCCAGCGTCGCCAGGATCAGGTACAGCACGATGCCGACGCCGAGGTAGACCATGTAGATCGGCTTGCGGCCGATGTAGTCCGACGTGGACGACCACACGAACCGGCCACCCATGTTGAACAGCGACAGCAGCCCGACGAAGCCGGCCGCCGTCGCAGCGGCCACGGCCGAGGTCTCGCCGTCGCGGAAGAAGTCCTGGATCATCGGCGCGGCCTGCTCCAGGATGCCGATCCCCGCGGTCACGTTGCAGAACAGCACGATCCACAGCAGCCAGAACTGCGGGGTCTTGATCGCGTTGTCGGCCGAGACGTTGTCGGTGGTGACCAGGGCCTTCTGCTTGACCGTCGACGGGTCGAAGCCGGCGGGCTTCCAGCCGTCGGCGGGCACCCGCACGATCAGGGCGCCGAACGACATGAAGATGGCGTAGAGCACGGCGAAGGTCAGGAAGAGCAGGGCCACGGACTCCCCGCTGGGCACGGTGCCGGCGGTGCCGTCGTAGTCGGAGTCGTAGAAGTTCATCAGCTGGCGGGACAGCGGCGAGGCGATCAGCGCGCCACCACCGAAGCCCATGATCGCCATGCCGGTGGCCAGGCCCGGGCGGTCCGGGAACCACTTGATCAGGGTCGAGACCGGTGAGATGTAGCCGATGCCCAGGCCGATGCCGCCGATGACGCCGTAGCCGAGGTACAGCAGCCACAGCTGCTCGGTGGCGATGCCGAGCGAGCCGACGAGGAAGCCGGTCACCCAGAAGGCGGCGGAGGTGGCCATCGCCGCGCGGGGGCCGTTGCGGTCGACCCACTTGCCGAAGACGGCGGCGGAGAGCCCGAGCATCACGATCGCGATCGAGAAGATGATCCCGATCGAGGTGAGGCTGGCGTCGAAGTGCTCGACCAGCGCGGTCTTGTAGACGCTGGTGGCGTACGCCTGGCCGATGCACAGGTGGACGGCGAGGGCGGCCGGCGGGATCAGCCACCGGTTGAAGCCTGGGCGGGCGATGATGCGCTCGCGCGCCAGGAAGGCGGGTACGGCCACGGACGGGACCTCCGGGGGCGGGGGAGCGGTGCGACCGGTCGGACGCGACCCGGCCGCGCACCGTCGTCTGTGCCGCAGCCGTGGGGAACGTACGTCCGCGCCGGGTTACCCGCAGGTTCAACCCGCATCCGTGACGTGCGCGTGACCCGGGGGCTCACCGGGAACGCGGCCGCGTTCGCCCTTAGGCTCGCGCCATGGCCTACGAGGTGAAGGGCGTCGTCGCCCGCAGCAAGGGTGCTTCGGTGACCATCGAGACGATCGTGGTGCCCGACCCCGGCCCCGGGGAGGCGGTCGTCGACATCGCGGCGTGCGGGGTCTGCCACACCGACCTGCACTACCGCGAGGGCGGCATCAACGACGACTACCCCTTCCTGCTCGGCCACGAGGCCGCCGGCACCGTCGCCGCCGTCGGCGAGGGCGTCACGAACGTCGCCGTCGGCGACTACGTCGTCCTCAACTGGCGGGCCGTCTGCGGGCAGTGCCGCGCCTGCCTGAAGGGTGAGCTGAAGTACTGCTTCAACACCCACAACGCCGCGCAGAAGATGACGCTGGCCGACGGCACCGAGCTCTCCCCGGCGCTGGGCATCGGCGCCTTCGCGGAGAAGACGCTGGTGCACTCGGGCCAGTGCACGAAGGTCGACCCGGCCGCCCCGCCGGCGGCCGCGGGCCTGCTCGGCTGCGGCGTCATGGCCGGCGTGGGTGCGGCGATCAACACCGGCGCCGTGCAGCGCGGCGAGAGCGTCGCCGTCTTCGGCTGCGGCGGCGTGGGCGACGCCGCGATCGCCGGGGCGAAGCTGGCCGGGGCGGCCACGATCATCGCCGTCGACATCTCCGACACCAAGCTCGAGTGGGCGAGGAAGTTCGGCGCCACGCACACGGTGAACTCGAAGGAGGGCGACCCGGTCGAGGCGATCAAGGCGCTCACCGGCGGCTTCGGTGTGGACGTCGCGATCGACGCCGTCGGCCACCCCGCCGTCTTCGAGCAGGCGTTCTACGCCCGCGACCTGGCCGGGCGGGTGGTGATGGTCGGCGTCCCGACGCCGGGCATGGAGATCACGCTGCCGGCCATCGAGGTCTTCGGCCGGGGCGGGTCGATCAAGTCCTCCTGGTACGGCGACTGCCTGCCCAGCCGCGACTTCCCGATGCTCGTCGACCTCTACCTGCAGGGCCGGTTCGACCTCGACGCGTTCGTCTCCGAGACCATCGGGCTCGAGGACGTCGAGGAGGCCTTCGAGAAGATGCACCGCGGCGAGGTGCTGCGCTCCGTGGTGGTCCTGAAGTGAGCGCCCGCATCGAGCAGGTCGTCGTCAGCGGCGTCTTCAGCCTGGACGGGCGGGACTTCGACGTCGACAACAACGTCTGGCTCGTCGGGGACGACGACGAGGTGCTCGTCATCGACGCACCGCACGACGCCGCGCCCATCGTCGAGGCGATCGGCGGCCGGAAGGTCACCGCGATCGTCCTGACCCACGGGCACAACGACCACATCACCGCCGCGCCCGCGCTGCGCGAGGCCACCGGCGCGCCGATCTGGTTCCACCCGGCCGACCGGATGCTCTGGGACATGACGCACGCCGACGCCGTCCCCGACCGGGAGATCGCCGCGGGGCTGCAGTTCCGGGTGGCCGGGACCTCGCTCACCGCCCTGCACACGCCGGGCCACTCGCCGGGGAGCACCTGCCTGCACTCGGCGGACCTGGGCACCGTCTTCAGCGGCGACACGCTGTTCTGCGGCGGACCCGGGGCCACCGGCCGCTCGTTCAGCGACCACCCGACGATCCTCGCCTCGATCCGCTCGCAGCTGTTCAGCCTGCACGGCGACACGGTGGTGAGGACCGGCCACGGCGACGACACGACGATCGCCGCGGAGCTCCGCAACCTCGGCTGACGCGACACGGGCCGTGAGCAGCGCGGACACGCCGCGGCGTGACCCGGACCACCTCGCCCGGGCTGGGCATCGGGCCGAGCACCGGTACGGTAGGGCAGTGCCTCGCGGTGATGGACGGCTCACGCACGACCTCGACCCCCACTCTCCCGGACCCCAGGACGCCTGCGGCGTCTTCGGCGTCTGGGCCCCGGGCGAAGAGGTCGCGAAGCTGACCTATTTCGGTCTGTACGCCCTCCAGCACCGCGGTCAGGAGGCGGCCGGGATCGCGGTGTCCGACGGCACCTCCGTCGTCGTCTACAAGGACCTCGGGCTGGTCAGCCAGGTCTTCGACGAGGCCACGCTGGGCAGTCTCCGCGGCCACCAGGCCGTGGGCCACACCCGCTACTCCACCACCGGCGCCTCCACCTGGGAGAACGCCCAGCCGACGTTCCGCACGACCGAGGCCGGCACCGGCCTGGCGCTGTGCCACAACGGCAACCTGGTCAACACCGCCGAGCTGGCCGTCAAGGCCGCCGACGCCGGTGTGCCCGGGGCGTTCGTCGCCACCAACGACTCCGACCTCGTCACCGCGCTCATCGCGGCCCGCCCCGACCTCTCCGTCGAGGCCGCCGCGATGGAGGTGCTCCCGCAGCTGCGCGGCGCCTTCAGCCTCACCTTCATGGACGAGGACACGCTCTACGCCGCCCGCGACCCGCAGGGCGTCCGCCCGCTGGTGCTCGGCCGGCTCGAGCGCGGCTGGGTCGTCGCCAGCGAGACCGCGGCCCTGGACATCGTCGGCGCCTCGGTGGTCCGCGAGGTCGAGCCCGGCGAGCTGATCGCGATCGACGAGAACGGGCTGCGCAGCCAGCACTTCGCGCCGGCCGAGCCCAAGGGCTGCGTCTTCGAGTACGTCTACCTCGCGCGCCCCGACACCACGATCTCCGGCCGCGGCGTGCACGCCGCCCGCGTCGAGATCGGCCGGCGGCTGGCCAAGGAGCACCCGGTCGAGGCCGACCTGGTCATCCCGGTGCCCGAGTCCGGCACCCCGGCCGCCGTCGGCTACGCGCAGGCCTCGGGCATCCCCTACGGCCTGGGCCTGGTCAAGAACTCCTACGTCGGGCGCACCTTCATCCAGCCGAGCCAGACGATCCGTCAGCTCGGCATCCGGCTCAAGCTCAACCCGCTGCGCGATGTCATCCGCGGCAAGCGGCTGGTCGTCGTGGACGACTCGATCGTCCGCGGCAACACCCAGCGCGCCCTGGTGCGGATGCTGCGGGAGGCCGGTGCCGTCGAGGTGCACGTGCGCATCGCCTCGCCGCCGGTGAAGTGGCCCTGCTTCTACGGCATCGACTTCGCCAGCCCCGCCGAGCTGGTCGCCAACGGCCTGGACCTGGACGGCGTCCGCGCCTCAATCAACGCCGACTCGCTGGGCTACGTCTCCGAGCAGGGCCTGATCACCGCGACCGAGCAGCCGGCCAACCGGCTGTGCACCGCCTGCTTCACCGGGAAGTACCCGATCCCGCTGGAGGAGCCGGAGGTGCTGGGCAAGCACGTCCTGGAGGGCATCGGCAGCCGCGCCCTGACCGGGTGGACCGGCCAGCAGGCCGGCAGCGCCACGGTGCCGGGCGGCGCCGAGGACGCCCTGCTGCGGCCGTGAGCGGCGAGGAGTTCACCTACGCCGCCTCCGGCGTCGACATCGACGCCGGCGAGCGCGCCGTCGCCCTGATGCGGACGGCGGTCGAGCGCACCAACCGCCCCGAGGTCGTCGGAGGCCTCGGCGGGTTCGCCGGGCTGTTCGCGCTCGACACCGCGAAGTACCGCCGGCCCCTGCTCGCGTCGTCCACCGACGGCGTCGGCACCAAGATCGCCCTGGCCCGCCAGCTGGACCGGCACGACACCGTGGGCATCGACCTGGTGGCCATGGTCGTCGACGACCTGGTGGCCTGCGGCGCCGAGCCGCTGTTCCTGCAGGACTACGTCGCCTGCGGCACGGTCGTCCCGGAGCGGATCGCGGCGATCGTCACCGGCATCGCAGCCGGCTGCACGCTGGCCGGCGCCGCCCTGGTCGGCGGCGAGACCGCCGAGCACGGCGACCTCATGGACGCCGACGAGTACGACCTGGCCGCGACCGCCGTGGGCGTCGTCGAGGCCGACGCCGTCCTCGGGCCCGAGCGCGTCCGCGCCGGGGACGCCGTCGTCGCCATGGCCTCCAGCGGGTTCCACTCCAACGGCTACTCGCTGGTGCGCCGGGTGGTGTCCGCGGCCGGCCTCGACCTGCACGCCACCCCCGCCGGCCTGACGCGGGCCCTCGGCGAGGAGCTGCTCGAGCCCACGCGCATCTACGCCCTCGACTGCCTCGCGCTGGTCGAGCGGCACGGTGTCGACGCCGTGCACGCCTACGCGCACATCACCGGCGGCGGGCTGGCCGGCAACACCGCGCGGGTCGTCCCCGACGGGCTCGAGGCGGTGCTCGACCGCTCCACCTGGGCGCTGCCGGCCGCGGTGCGCCTGATGGAGGAGCGCGGGGTGCCGCGCGCGGAGTCCGAGCGCGCGTTCAACTGCGGCGTCGGCATGGTCGCCGCCGTCGCCCCCGAGGTGGCCGACGACGTCGTCGCGCAGCTCACCGAGCGGGGCGTGCCCGCGTGGGTCGCCGGCACGCTGCAGGAGCGCCCGGACGACGGGCCGGCCGCGCGCCTCGTCGGCACCTACCGCTGAGGGCCGCACGACAGCACCGCCTCACCCCGGAGGGAGAGGCGGTGCCCGGTGTCGGAGCAGGGCCGGCCGCGTCAGCGGGTGGCGGCCCAGTCGTCCCCTGAGTCGTCGTCCGCCCAGCGGTCGGCGTACTCGTCGTCGTCCTCTTCGTCGTCGTCGTCGTCCTTGGCCGCGCTGGGCGCGGTGTAGGTCGACGACGACCCGGCCAACTCCCGCTGCAGAGCGGTGAGGTCGGTGTTGGGTGAGCTGTACTTGAGCTCACGGGCCACGCGTGTCTGCTTGGCCTTCGCTCGGCCGCGCCCCATCGGCTCGACCCCCTCGTTACCGGAGTGCGGCGGCCCAGCCCGCGGCTGGACGGCCCGCGTGGCGACCCCGACTGAGTGACTGTGTCTCGGACAACCTTACGACACGGATCTCCGCGGAGCACACGTCCCCTCCCCGGAAGGGTGCAGCCGCGTCGTGCGACGTCAGCGCGGCAACCGGATCGCGGCCAGCCGGCCCACCGACCGGATGCGCTCCTCGGCCAGCCGGTCGGCGGCGACGGCCGGGGAGACGCCCTCGGCGTCGGCGGTCCGCAGCACCCTTTGGGTGACGTCGAAGATGCCCGCCGCCCGCGCCCGGGCGCGCTCGAACGAGAAGCCGTGCCGCTCGTCCTCCACCTGGATGACGCCACCGGCGTTCACCAGGTAGTCGGGGGCGTACAGGATGCCGCGGGCGACCAGGTCGTCCGCGATCCCCGGCGCGGCCAGCTGGTTGTTGGCGCCGCCGCAGACGATCCTCGCGGGCAGCACGGCCACGGTCGCGGCGTCGAGAGCGCCACCCAGGGCGCACGGGGCGTAGACGTCGTGCGGCGTGCGCACGAGCTCGGCGGTGTCGGCGGCCACCCGCACCGCGGGGTGTCGTCCGCGGACCCGCTCGACGGCCGCCGGGTCGACGTCGGTGACGACGAGCTCGGCGCCGTCGGCGGCCAGCAGGTCGACGAGCTCGGACCCCACCTTGCCGACCCCGGCCACCGCGACCGTGCGGCCGGCCAGCGACGGCTGCCCCCACGCGTGCTCCGCCGCGGCGCGCATCCCCTGGAAGACCCCGTAGGCGGTGAGCACCGAGGAGTCCCCGCAGCCGCCGTAGGCCAGCGAGCGCCCGTGCGCGAACCGGGTCTCCCGGCCGACGACGTCGAGGTCGGCGTTGAACGTGCCGACGTCGCAGGCGGTCAGGTACCGCCCGCCGAGCGCCTCGACGAACCGCCCGTAGGCGCGCAGCAGGGCCTCGGTCTTCTGCGTGCGCGGGTCGCCGATGATCACCGCCTTGCCGCCGCCGAGGTCCAGGCCGGCCAGGCTGTTCTTGTACGTCATCGCCCGCGACAGCCGCAGCGCGTCAGTGACGGCGTCGGCCTCGGTGGCGTAGGGGTGGAAGCGGGTGCCGCCCAGCGCCGGCCCGAGGGCCGTCGAGTGGACGGCGATGACGGCCCGCAGGCCGGATCCCGGGTCGCTGCAGAAGACGACCTGCTCGTGCCCGGAGTCCAAGATGTCCACGGCGCCGAGCGTAGGACCCGGGTACCGGCCCCCGGTGCGTCGCACCGGCCGGGCAGGACCGGCGCCGCTCCGGCAGGCATGATGCACCGTTGGACACCGGCGGAGGGCAGCGCAGCTCCTCCGCGGCACACAGGAGGACTCCCATGCCCGCACCCCGGCGACTTCTCGCGATCGCGCTGGCCGCACCGCTGCTGCTGGTGGCGTGCACCACCGACGGCGGCGACGACTCGGGCGGCGGCGGGGGCTCCGCGGAGGCGGGCGGCGGGGACGGCGACCTGACCTTCACCGTCGTCACCCACGGCTCGGCCGGCGACGCGTTCTGGGACGTCGTGCAGAACGGCGCCGAGGCCGCGGGCGAGGACCTCGGCATCGACGTCGACTACCAGAGCGACGGCGACCCGCAGCGCCAGGCGCAGCTCATCGACGCCGCCGTGAACCAGGACGTCGACGGCATCGTGGTGTCGATGGCCAACCCCGACGCGCTGCAGGAGTCGGTCGAGGCCGCGGTCGCCGCCGGCATCCCGGTGGTCACGATCAACTCGGGCGGGGACCGCTCGGCGGAGTTCGGCGCCATCGGCCACGTGGGCCAGGACGAGACGATCGCCGGTGAGGGCGCCGGGCGCGAGCTGGCCGCCGAGGGCGCCCGCAACGTGCTGTGCGTCATCCACGAGGCCGGCAACATCGGCCACGAGCAGCGCTGCGCCGGTGCCGCGACCGGCCTGGGCGCGCAGGTCACCCCGCTGCAGGTGGACATCAACGACCTCACGGGCGCGCAGTCGACCATCACCTCGCAGCTGCAGAGCGACCCCACCATCGACGCCGTCCTTGCGCTGAACTCGGCCGTCGCGGCGGTGGCTGTGGAGTCGGCCGCCGACGCGGGCTCCGACGCCAGCATCGCCACCTTCGACCTCAACCAGGACGTCATCAGCGGCATCCAAGACGGGTCGATCGCCTTCGCCGTCGACCAGCAGCAGTACGAGCAGGGCTACCTGCCGATCGTGATGCTGAAGCTGTACGCCGAGAACCTGAACACCGTCGGCGGCGGGCAGCCGGTGCTCACCGGCCCCGGCATCGTCGACGCCACCAACGTCGACGAGATCGCCGACCTGGCCTCGGCCGGCACGCGCTGAGCACCGCGGGAGCACCGCTCCCGGTGGGCACCGACCCGGCGGGAGAGCCCTCGACGCGGCGGGCTGACGAGCGGCTGAGCGCCGTGGGCCCGCTGCGGCGGTTGCTGGTCAAGCCCGAGCTCGGCGCGCTGGTGGGCGCCGTCGCGGTCTTCACCTTCTTCGCGGCGCAGTCGGAGGTCTTCCGATCCGCACGCGGCATCGCCAACTGGCTGGACCCCGCCTCGACGCTCGGGATCATGGCGGTGGCCGTCGCGCTGCTCATGATCGGCGGGCACTTCGACCTCTCGGCCGGCGTCATGACCGGCACGACGGCGCTGACCGTCGCCATCGTCGCGGTCGAGTTCGAGCAGAACATCTGGGTCGCCATCGGCGTCTCGCTCGTCGTCGCCCTGCTGATCGGGTTCTTCAACGGCTGGCTGGTGACCCGCACCGGCCTGCCCAGTTTCATCATCACGCTGGGCACCTTCCTGATGCTCCAGGGCCTCAACCTGGGCCTGACGAAACTGCTGACCGGCACCGTCACCGCCGCCGGGCTGGGCTCGGTGCCCGGCTACGGCAGCGCCGAGTGGGTCTTCGCCTCGCGCATGACGATCCTCGGCGCCGAGGTGCGCGTCGCCGTCCTGTGGTGGGTGCTGTTCACCGCGCTGGCCACCTGGGTGCTGCTGCGCACGCGCTTCGGCAACTGGGTGTTCGCCACCGGCGGTGACGAGGTCGCCGCCCGCAACGTCGGCGTTCCGGCCCGGCGGACGACGATCGCCCTGTTCATGACGACGGCGACGGCGGCCTGGTTCGTCGGGACGACGCTGGCGGTGCGGCTGACCTCCGTCCAGGCCAACACCGGCACGGGGCAGGAGCTCATCTACATCGTCGCGGCGGTGATCGGCGGCTGCCTGCTCACGGGAGGCTTCGGCTCGGCGATCGGGGCCTCGCTCGGGGCGCTGATCTTCGGCATGACCCAGCTGGGCATCCCGTACCTGCGCTGGGACGCCGACTGGTTCTACTTCTTCCTGGGAGCAATGCTGCTGCTCGCGGTGCTGGCCAACCGGCTGGTCCGGCGGTACGCCGAGGCGGCGCGCAGATGACGGCGACGACACCCCCGCCCGCCCCGCCGCTGCTGGAGCTGCGCGACGTCGGCAAGGACTACGGCTCGGTCATCGCGCTCGACGGGATCAGCACCACGGTGCGGGCCGGCGAGGTCACCTGCGTGCTCGGGGACAACGGCGCGGGCAAGTCCACGCTGATCAAGATCCTGGCCGGCGTGCACCGCGCGGACCGCGGGGAGCTGCTGCTCGACGGCCGCCCCGCCGCCTTCGGCTCGCCGCGGGAGGCGCTGGACGCCGGCATCGCGACCGTCTACCAGGACCTGGCGATGATCCCGCTGATGGCGATCTGGCGGAACTTCTTCCTGGGTGCGGAACCCACCCGCGGGTGGGGGCCGTTCCGCCGGTTCGACGCGGCGCGGGCCAAGGAGACGACGCGGCGGGAGCTCGCCGCCATGGGCATCGACATCCGCGATCCCGACCAGCCGGTGGGCACGCTCTCCGGCGGCGAGCGGCAGTCGGTGGCGATCGCGCGCGCGGTGCACTTCGGCGCCCGGGTGCTCATCCTCGACGAGCCGACGTCGGCGCTGGGCGTCAAGCAGGCCGGCGTGGTGCTGCGGTACGTGGCCCAGGCGCGCGACCGGGGGGTCGGCGTCGTGCTCATCACGCACAACCCGCACCACGCCCACCCGGTGGGCGACCGCTTCCTCGTCCTCAACCGCGGCCGCAGCCTCGGCTCGTTCGCCAAGGCAGACGTCACCCGCGACGAGCTGACCCGGCTGATGGCCGGTGGGGCCGAGCTCGACCAGCTGGCGCACGAGCTGGAGCGGCCGGCCGGCTGATCCGGCGTGCGACCTCGACTGCGCGGTGCGGTGGCCGTCCTCGCCGTCGACCGCGCGGCTCGCTGCCGTGCCGCGCGGTCGACGTCCGCGGCGGAGGTTGTCGACATACCGACGGTGCTGAAACGGTCACCGATCGAAGTTGGCGCGGCGCGTCCTGTGGTGCGCGTGTTGCCTTTGTGACGGGCGGTGACGCTGCGACTCTCGTCGGGCAGCACACCCCTTCCCCTTCCCCGGGAGTCAGCCATGCCCCACCGCCGTCCGACCGGATCGGCGACCGCGCGCCCCGGTGCCCGCCGGGCTCGACCGCGCCGGTCGCTCCGGTCCGCGCTGGTCGCGGCCGTCGCCGGAACGGTCCTGGTGGCCACCGCGGGCCCGGCCCTCGCCGTCCCCCCGCCGCCGCCGAACCCGACCGACAGCGAGATCGGTGCCGCCAAGTCGCAGCAGGACGCCGCGGCGGCCGAGGTGGGGCGGATCGCCGGCCTGGTCGCCAGCGCCGAGGCCGAGCTGGAGCGCCTGGGCGTGCAGGCGGAGGCGGCGGGCACCGCGTACGAGGTCGCCAACGAGGCGCTGCAGGTCGCGCAGGAGAAGGCCGACGAGGCCGCCGCGCAGCTGGCGGTCGCCGCGGAGGCCGTCGCCGCGGCGCAGGTGCGGATCGCGCACTTCTCCCGGGACAGCTACATGCAGGGCGGGTCGATGACCACCACGGCGGTGCTGCTCGACGCCACCGGGCCCGGGGAGCTCATCCAGCGCGCCGCCATGCTGGACTACGTCGCGGCGGACAAGGTCGACGTGCTCGGGCAGATGGAGACCGCCCGGATCGCGCAGGCCCAGGCGGAGGCCGCCGCGCGCGGCGCACGGGACGAGATGGCCGCGGCCGAGGAGTCCGCGCAGGCCGCGAAGGCGCAGGCCGACGCCCAGGTGGCGGTCCAGCGCGGCGCGTACGCGGAGATCGAGGCCCAGAAGGACGTCTACGAGCAGCAGCTCGAGGCCGCCAACATCCAGCTGCTGGAGCTGCAGGGCGCCCGGAACGCCCACCAGCAGTGGCAGCAGCAGAAGGCGGCCGAAGAGGCCGCGCAGCGGGCGGCGGCCGAGCGGGCGGCGGCGGAGGCGGCCGCGGCCGCGGCGGCGGCGCGGGCCAGCTCGGGCGGCTCGGGCGGCTCGGGCAGCTCCGGCGGGACGTCGGCCGGATCGTCGGGCGGCTCGGGCGGCTCGGGCAGCTCCGGCGGGACGTCGGCCGGATCGTCGGGCGGCTCGTCCGGCGGGCCCTACGTGAAGCCGACGTCGGGCCGGGTCTCCAGCTGCTTCGGCTGGCGCTGGGGAGCGCTGCACGGCGGCGTGGACATCGCCGCGCCCATCGGGACGCCGGTCTACGCCGCGCACTCCGGTGTCGTGCAGCGGGCGGGCACGGCCAGCGGTTTCGGCTACGCGGTCTGGATCCTCGGCGACGACGGCTACGTCACCGTGTACGGCCACGTCAACGAGTACTACGTCCGCGCGGGGGAGCGGGTGCGGGCCGGCGAGGAGATCGCGGAGGTCGGCAACCGCGGGGAGTCCACCGGGCCGCACCTGCACTTCGAGGTGCACCCGCGCGGCAACATGTACGCGGGCCACTCCGACCCGGCGCCGTGGCTGCGGGCCCGCGGCATCGAGCTGGGCGGGTGCTGACGCGGCTGCACGCGCGGGGCGGCGCGGCGCTAGCGTGCCGGGCGTGAACGCTCCGGTCGACCCGCGCAGCACCTGGCAGCTCCCGGCCTTCGGCGCCATGCCGCGGACGGCGGACCTCGAGCCGCTGGTCACGCGGGTCCTGGCGCCCAACCCCTCCGGGATGACCCTCGACGGCACCAACAGCTACCTGGTGGGCGCCCCCGGCAGCGGCGCGGCGGTGCTGGTCGACCCCGGCCCCGACGACGCCGCGCACCTCGAGGCGGTCGAGACAGCGCTGGCCGCGCGCGGCGCCCGCCTGGCCGCCGTGCTGGTCACCCACCACCACGGGGACCACGCCGAGGCGGCGCTGCCCTGGTCGGCGCGCTTCGGCGCCCAGGTGATGGCCGGCAGCGGCGAGGTGGCCGGACCCGACGGGCGGGTGCTCACCGGGGGCGACCGGCTGCGCCTGGCCGGCACCACGGTCGACGTCGTGCCGACGCCGGGGCACTGCTCGGACCACCTGGCCTTCCGGCTGGAGTCCGGTGCCGTCCTGGTCGGCGACCACGTCCTGGGGCGCGGCACGTCGGTGGTCACCCATCCCGAGGGCGACGTCGTCGCCTACCTGGAGTCGCTGCGCCGGGTGCGCGACCTGGGCCCGAGCGCCCTGTACTGCGGGCACGGACCCGAGCTGACCGAGGACCCCGGCGCGGTGCTCGACTACTACCTCGCCCACCGGGCCTTCCGCGAGGGGCAGGTGCTCGCCGCGCTGCAGGACGGCGCCACGACGGTCGACGAGCTGGTGGCCACCATCTACGCCGAGGTGCCCCGGGCGGTCTGGTCCGCCGCCGCCCAGTCGACCCGCGCGACGCTGGACAAGCTGGCCGCCGAGGGGCGGGTCGAGCAGGCGGCCGACGGCACGGTGCGCCCGGCGTGAGCACCCCGGTCCCCGTCGTCCGCAGCGCCGACAGCGAGCGCGACCAGCGGCGGGCCGCCGCCGCGCTCGCCGCGGCCGGGGTGCGCCGCGGGGACCGGCTGCTGGTCTCGGCCGCCGCCTCGCCCGCGCTGCTGGCCGTCGTCCTCGGCGCGCTGCGCACCGGGATCGTCCCCGTCGTCCTGGACCCCGCGATGCCGGCCGCGGAGCGCGCCGCACTCGCCGAGGACGCCGATCCGGCGCTCGACGTCGCCGACGACCCCGCCCGGCTGCTGGCCGGCCGGGACGAGGCCGAGCTCGCCGACGTGCCGCTGGCCCGGCCCATGCACTACACGTCGGGGACGACGGGGCGGCGCAAGGGCGTGTGGTCCGGCGTCCTCCCCGACGACGACGCCCGGGCGCTGGCGGCCGAGGAGATCGAGCTGTGGGGCTTCGGCCCGCACGACCGGCACCTGGTGCTCTCGCCGCTGCACCACAGCGCCCCCCTGCGCTTCGCGGTGCACACCCTGCTGGCCGGGGGAGAGGTGCTGCTCCCGGGCGCCTTCGACGTCGAGCGAGCCGCCCGGACGATCACCGGGTTGCGCCCGACCACCACGTTCTGCGTGCCGACCCACCTGCAGCGGCTGCTGGCGCGCGACGACGTCGACTGGTCCTCGTTCCGCCGCCTCGTGCACGCCGGCGCGCCCTGCCCCGAGCCGCTGAAGCGGGCGGTGCTCGCGGCGCTGCCCGACGGCAGCGTGTGGGAGTTCTACGGCTCCACCGAGGCGCAGTTCACCGTCTGCTCGCCCGACGACTGGCTCGCGCACCCCGGCAGCGTCGGGCGGGCACGGCCGGGGCGGCGGCTGGAGGCCGACGAGCGGGGCCAGCTGTGGTGCGCCGTGCCACCGTGGGCGCGGTTCGAGTACTGGCGCGCGCCGGAGAAGACCGCCGCGGCCTGGCGGGGCGACCGGGTGACCGTCGGCGACCTCGGCCGGGTGGACGACGACGGCGTGGTCTGGCTGGACGGCCGCCGCGAGGACCTCGTCATCTCCGGCGGCGTGAACGTCTACCCGGCCGAGGTGGAGGCGGTGCTCGACGCGCACCCGGGCGTGGTGGAGAGCGCCGTCTTCGGCGTGCCGGACCCCGACTGGGGGCAGCGCGTCGTCGGCGCCTACGTCGGGGACGCCGACGTCGCCGACCTGACCGGCTGGGCGCGGGAGCGGCTGGGTGCGGCCAAGCGGCCCAAGGCGCTGCACCGGCTCGACGAGCTGCCGCGGACCTCGACCGGCAAGGTGCGCCGGCTGGACCTGCCCGCCGTCCTGGGCCTGGACGGTGCCTGACCCCGGCATCCGCCGAAGTGGCCACTTCGGCGGGTCGGGGGCGTGGGACGTCGTCGTGGTGGGCGCCGGGACGGCGGGCTGCGCGCTCGCCGCGCGGCTGGCCGACGCCGGGCGGCGGGTGCTGCTGCTCGAGGCGGGGCCGGTGCCGGCGCCCGGGGACTGGCCGGCCGAGGTGCGGGACGCGACGAGCTTGGCGGCCAGCGCGCCGGGTCACCCGGCCAACTGGGACCTCGCGGCCGAGGTCGTGCCCGGCCGCGCCGTGCGCGTGCCCCGCGGCCGGATCGCCGGGGGCTCCAGCGCCCTGAACGCCGCGGTCTTCGTGCGCCCGGCGCGTGCCGACCTCGACGGCTGGGCCGCGGCCGGCAACCCGCTCTGGGCCCACGACGCGGTGCTCCCGGCCCTCCGCCGGATGGAGTCCGACGCCGACTTCGGCGACGCGCCGGGTCACGGGCGGGACGGGCCGGTGCCGGTGCGCCGGCTGCCCACCCCCTCCCCGCTGGCCGACGCCTTCGCCGCCGCGAGCGCGGAGCTCGGCCTCCCGGCAGAGCCGGACAAGAACGGCGACGCCGCGCCCGGCCACGGGCCCATCCCGTTCAACGTCGACGGCGGCGTGCGGGTCAACGCGGCGATGGCCTACCTCGGACCGCGGCGGGGGCTGCCCACCCTCACCGTGCGCGGCGGCGTCGCCGTGCGCCGTGTCCTGGTCGAGGGCGGCCGCGCGGTGGGCGTGCTCACCGACGAGGGGCCGGTCCGGGCCGGCGAGGTCGTGCTGAGCGCCGGCGCGGTCGGCTCGGCGCACCTGCTGCTGCTGTCGGGCCTCGGCCCCGCCGGTGACCTCGCGGCTGCCGGCATCGACGTCGTCGCGGACCTCCCCGGCGTCGGGACGGCGTCCAGCGACCACCCGCTGGTCTACCTGCCCTACCGGCCGGCCGAGGGGCTGCCGGCGTCCGTCCTGCCCCTGCACGGGGTCCTGCACGCGCGCGTGGACGCCGAGGGCCACGAGGTCGAGGTGCTGCCCTGGCTGCGGCCCTTCCCCGGGGACGCCGAGCCGCTCGTCGGGATCGGGCTGCAGCACCCGGTGGCCCGCGGCCGGCTGGGGCTGGACCCGCGCGATCCGGCCGGCCCGCCGCTGCTGGAGTACCGCTACCTGCGCGAGGAGGCCGACCGGCGTGGGCTGCGCGCCGGGGTGCGGCTGGCGGCGGCGCTGCTCGCGGCGGACGCGTTCGCCGGGACGGCCGGGCCGTCGGCTGCCCTGCCCGGGGCGGTCCTGGACGACGACGCGGCGCTGGACGGCTGGATCGCGGCCCGCACCGGCACCGCCGTGCACCTCTCCGGCACCGCTCCCATGGGCCCGGACGGCGATCCCGGCGCGGTGGTCGACCAGCACCTGCGCGTGCGGGGCGTCGCGGGCCTGCGCGTCGTCGACACCTCGGTGCTGCCGTGGGTGCCCAGCCGGGGGACCGCGGCGGCCGCGGTGCTGCTGGGCGAGCGGGCCGCCGAGCTGGTGAACGGGGCCTGAGCGGTACCGGTGCACCGCTGCGGGGTGCGGCCCGGCATCATCGCTCCCGTGTGAGGGCGGTCACCCGCCGCCCCGACCGCCAGGAGGAACCGTGCCGCAGGTGCAGACCGTGCGAGGCCCCGTCGACGTCGCCGAGCTCGGCCCGACGCTGATGCACGAGCACGTCTTCGTGCTCACCCCCGACGTCCAGCAGAACTACCCCGAGGAGTGGGGCAGCGAGGAGCAGCGGGTCGCCGAGGCCGTCAGCAAGCTCCAGGAGCTCGCCGCCGTCGGCGTGCGGACCATCGTGGACCCGACGGTCATCGGCCTGGGCCGCTACATCCCGCGGATCCAGCGCATCGCCGAGCAGGTCGACCTCAACATCGTGGTGGCCACCGGCTGCTACACCTACGACGAGGTGCCCTTCTTCTTCCACCACCGCGGGCCGGCGCTGAACGCGGCGCTCGGCACCGAGGTGCCCGACCCGATGGTCGACCTCTTCGTCCGCGACGTGGAGGAGGGGATCTCCGGCACCGGCGTGCGGGCGGCGTTCCTCAAGTGCGCCATCGACGCCCAGGGGCTGACCCCGGGGGTCGAGCGGGTGATGCGCGCCGTGGCCAAGGCGCACCAGCGCACCGGCGTCCCGATCACCGTGCACACCCACCCCGGCAACCGGACCGGCCTCGACGTGCAGCGCGTCCTCGGCGAGGAGGGCGTCGACCCGGGCCGGGTCGTGCTCGGGCACAGCGGGGACACCACCGATGCCGACCACCTCAGCGAGCTGGCCGATGCCGGCTTCGTGCTGGGCATGGACCGGTTCGGGATCAACCTGGACACGACCTTCGAGGCGCGGGCCGACGTCGTGGTCGAGATGTGCCGGCGCGGCTACGCGGAGCGGATGGTCCTGTCGCAGGACGCCTCCTGCTACATCGACTGGATCGACCCGGGGGTCATGGAGCTCCTGACCCAGTGGCGCTACACGCACATCCACCAGGAGGTGCTGCCCTACCTGCGGGAGCACGGGGTCTCCGACGACCAGATCGAGACGATGCTGGTGACCAACCCCCGGCGCTACTTCTCCTAGGACCGATCGTCCCGGCGGCGCGCAGGCCGCAACCGCCGGGACGCCGGAGTCCGGGGCGCCGCCGCGCTCAGCGGACGGCGGGCAGCTCGCTGGTCGACGTGCTGCTCGACAGCGGCGCCCACGCGTCGGGGTGCGGCTTCCCGGCCTGCGCGACCCACGACTCGCCGCGGCCGGCGCCCGACTGGCGCGCGACCGTCGCCGGGCGGGCGCTGAGGCTGACGATGAGAGCCAGCAGCACGAGCAGCCCGACGAGCACACCGCCGAGGACCAGGAGCGTCGAGAGCATGCGACGAAAGTAGTGGGGTGGACCGGTCCGTGTCAGCGGACCCGGCGGTCAGATTCCGCCGAAGATGACCGGTTCTGTGAGCACTGTTCGCTGCCCAGTCGCGGTGCAGGCGCCACCGGCGCGTGAGGAGTGCACAACACCGGCCCGCCACGGTAGCCGCCCGGCCCCCGGTTGGGAACATGGCCCCTGCGCACGCCTGCGTGGGGCCGGGTCGGCCCGGGTAGGGGGCGCGCGGCGAGGGGAGGACCGAGGTGGCAGACCTACCGCGAGGCGCCGGCCGGCTGGTGGCGGTGCCGCTGGCCGCCCTGGCCCGGTGGCGCGGCGGCAAGCCGATGCACCCGGCCGGCACCGTGTGCCGGGGGGTCCTGGAGCGGCACGGCGGCGACCGGCCGTGGGGCGTGCCGTTCCTGGACACCACCGCGCGCGAGGACGTCGTCGTCCGGCTGTCCCGGGGTGCCGGGCTCCCGGCCTCGCTCCCGGACCTGCTGGGGCTCGCGGTGCGGCTGGACGCCGGTGGGGGCGCGCCGGTCGACCTGCTGCTGTCGACCACCGGCCGGGGGCGGCTGACGCGCCTGATGCCGGTGCTCCGGCGCGACGCCGCCGCCCCGTACAGCTCGATCATGGCCTACCGCTCGGACGCCGGGGCGGTCCGGATCGCCGCCCTGCCGACCACCCGCGACGTCCCGTCGGACCCCGGGCCGCAGGCGGCGGAGGTGCGCCACCGGCCGCTGCGCTTCGTCCTCGCCGCCGCCCGCGGCCTCGGCCCGTGGCAGCCCTTCGGCCGGCTGGTCTTCGGCGAGCCGGTGCCCTCCGCGGACCCGGACCTGCGGTTCGACGCGGTGCGGCACCCGCCGTCGGGGCTGGTGGCCGACGGTCCGATGGCGCGGTTCCGGGCGCCCGCGTACGCCGCGGCCCAGGAGGCCCGGGGCGGGTCAGCGGCCAGGACCGGCACGCTCCGCTGACCCCCCGGATCGGGGTGCTCACCCGATGGAGTCGGTCACGGGTTGGCGGCGGAGTGGCAGGGTAGGGGGAGAAGCCGCCCCGCCCGGAACCCGCTGGCCAGGGCGCCTGACGTCGAGCGCCGCACCGACGCAGCGGTCGACCGCACGAGGAGCAGAACAGCACAGTGATCGCGCCAGAGCATCCCCCGGGTGCGCCGGCACCCGGGGCGCCGGGCCGCCTGCGGCTGGCCAGCGTGCCGTTCGGCGACCGCTACGTCGACGCGGTGCTGCCCGGCACCGCCGTCCGGGTGGGCGCGCCGGGGGAGCCCAGCAGCTGGCTCGACGAGGCCTACCTGGCCGAGCACGCCGGTGAGGTCGACGTGCTGCACCTGCACACCGGCTACGGGCACCTGGACGTGCCCGAGCTCGAGCGCTGGGCGGAGACGGTGCGGCGCCTGGGCGTCCCGCTGGTGGTCACGGTGCACCAGCTGCGCGACGCCGCGCAGGGCACCCGCGCCCGGCACGACGCCCACCTGGCGGCGGTCCTCGGGACGGCGGAGGTCGTGCTGACCCTGACGCCGTCGGCTGCCGACGAGATCGCCGACCGCTACGGCCGCACCGCCATCGTGGTCGCCCACCCCTCGCTCGCCGTCCCGGACCCCGAGCTGGGCGCCGAGCGCGGCCTCGTCGGCGTCCGCCTGGGCGTCGCGAGCGCAGCCGTGCCCGAGCCCGCGGCGGTGGCCCGGGCGGCGGCGTCCGGCGCGGTCTCCGGCGGCGGCCGGCTGCGGGTGCTGGCCCCGGCCGGCTCCGGCGTCGACCCCGGCGTGCAGGCGATGGCGGTGGACGGCGAGCTGGAGCTGGTGGAGTTCCGGCCCCACGAGCTGACCGCGCAGCTGCAGCAGCTGCACGTCGCGGTGCTGCCGGAGAGCTGCGGGACGCACTCGCGGGACCTGGAGGTGTGCCGGGACGTGGGCACCCGCGTGGTGGCGCCGAGCTGCGGGTTCTTCGCCGACCAGTGGTCGGAGGTGGTCACCTACGCCAACGACGAGGTCGACGGCCTGGACCCGGTCTCGCTGACCGCGGCGGTCTCCGCCGCGCTCACCCGGCCGATGCCGCGGCCGGCCGACCGGGCGTGGCGGGAGGAGCAGCGCGAGGCGGTGCGCCGGGTGCACGCCGAGGTCTACGCGCAGGTCGCCGCCGACCGCACCTGGGTCTGAAGGCGGCCCCGGCTGCCGGGATCCGGCGGCGGGGTGGGGGAAGAGAGTGTGGGCAGGGGCGGGGTCGAACCGCCGACCTCTCGCTTTTCAGGCGAGCGCTCGTACCGACTGAGCTACCTGCCCCTCCCGGTGCTCGCGCACCGGGTGGCGACCCTGACGGGACTCGAACCCGCGACCTCCGCCGTGACAGGGCGGCGCGCTAACCAACTGCGCTACAGGGCCAAACTGTGTCGTGCTGTGCCCCCAACGGGGTTCGAACCCGTGCTACCGCCTTGAAAGGGCGGCGTCCTGGACCACTAGACGATGAGGGCTCGTTGTGCCGGGGGCAGAGGGAACAATACATGCCGCCGGAGCGGCTCCCGCACAGGGTCCGGCCCTGCGTCCCCGACGGGGCCGTGCCCCGGCCGGGAGGCCGGCATGCATGGGCCGGGCCGGGTCAGCCCAGCGACGCGGTGAGCTCGACGCGGTCCGCGGTCACCGAGGAGCACTCCAGGTCCAGCTGACCGGCGGAGACGCTCTCGCCCTCGGCGCAGGAGACGCTGGCGCCGCCCACGCTGAGCGCCGCCCTGCCGTCCTGGGTGCCAGAGAAGCTGAGCGTCGTGCCCAGGATCTCGACCTGGGCGTCGGTGCCCTCGAGGGTCACGGTGCACGAGCTGGGCGAGCAGGAGACGTTCTCGGAGCCGAACGTGCACCCGGACAGGGCGGCGAGGCCCAGCCCGCCGGCGAGCAGGCCGGTGGCCAGACGGGCGCGGGAGGTCGTGGTCGCGGACATGGGCCGAGGGTAGGGCCGGTCGGTCACCCGGTCGGGGATGCCGGGCTGCCGTCGGAGGAGCGGTCGCCCTCCTCGTCGCCCGCGTCCTCCTCGCCTTCGCCGTCCTCGTCCGTGCCGTCGTCGCCCGGCGCCGCGACGACGGTGCGCTGGATGGTCACCTCGGACTCCCCCAGCCCGCCGAGGGTGATCTCGTCGTAGGCCTGCAGCCGGCCGGTGTCGGCGTCGAAGTAGAGCACCGTGCAGGTCAGGGGTTCGGGGAACTCGCCCTCGAGCGCGCGCAGCCCGGCTCCGCCGGTGGACCCCTGCACCATGAGCAGGGTGCCGTCGTCGAGCTCGGAGACGTCGCGGTCGTGGGTGTGGCCGGCGAGCACCACCGGCGCGAGGCCGTCGAGGGGCGGAGCCTGCTTCGGGTCGTGGACGAGGGCGACGTCCGGCGGCGTGTCGAGCGACTCGACCAGCTCGGCGAGCCGTTCGCCGGAGCGGACGAGCACCTCGGGGCCGGCGTCGTCGTCACCGGTGCTCTTGTCCGGGGTGAAGCGCGGGTCCCGCGCCCCGACGATCGAGATGCCCGCGATCTCGGTGGCGGAGTCGTCGAGCACCGTGGCGTTGGGCTGGGCGGCGACCCGCTCGGCGGTCACCGCGGAGTCGTGGTTGCCCCGGATGAACACGTAGGGCACGCCGAGCCGGCCGACGGAGTCGATGAGCGCGTTCTCGGGCGGGCTGCCCCAGTCGGTGATGTCGCCGGTGTCGAGCACGCCGTCGACCTGGAACTGCCCGACCACCTGCTGGACCAGGTCGAAGCCGGCCGGGTTGAGGTGCAGGTCGGAGACGTGCAGGAGGGCGACGGTCCGGTCGGCCGCGCCGGGCGGGGGGAGCGCGGACAGGGTGCTGTAGAGCGAGCCGACGTTCGCCACGAGGTCCTCGAGGGAGGCGCGGTAGGCGTCGAAGCGGGCCACGATGTCCTGGGCGCTGCCGATGAGGCTGTTCGCGTTGACGAGCAGGCCGGTGTAGGTGGGCGTGGACAGGGCCTCGGGCCGCCAGGTCGCGGCTCCGATGCCGCCGATGCCGAGCAGCAGCGCTCCGGTGAGGCCGGCGGCCAGCAGTGGTTCGCGGCGCCGCCGGAGCACCAGCCAGGAGACCAGCGCCGCGCCGAGCACGGCCACCAGAACGGTGATCAGGACGAGCCGGACGACGGCGTCCTGCAGGTCCTCGGTCACCCGGTCGACGACGCCGGCCAGCCGCACGGGATCGCTGGCCAGGGCCTGAGCTCGGACCTGGTCCACCCGCTGCAGCTGGACGTCCAGCCGCAGCGGGCCGTCGAACACGTCGACGGCGAGCGAGCCCAGCGGGGGGACCGCGACCTCGGCGCCACCGGAGCCCGGGCGGATGGCCAGGGTCGCGTCGAACGGCCCGATCGGCGCCGAGATGCGCGCGAAGAGCAGCACGGCGACCACGGCGCCGGTCAGCGCCAGCGCGACCCGGGCCGCCCACGTCCCGGCCCGGCGCCCGCGGTGGCGCCACGGCGACACCGCGCCCCGGGGCGGGTCGTCCCGGAGCTCGGTCGCTGCGCCACCGGCGGTCATCCTCCCCACGCTAGCGAGGAAGGCGCAGGCGCGACGGCGGAAGCGGCGAGCGGCTCAGATCCCGGAGCTCGCCGGGCGCCGGAAGATCCAGCGCAGGGCGATGAAGCGGAGCAGGCCGATGATCGCCGTCACGGTGACCACGGCGGTGATCTGCAGCCAGACCGGCGCGTCCGCAGCGGTGGTGTTGATCCAGCCGAGCGTGACGCTGGTGGCCACCAGGCCGATGGCGGCGACGGTGCTGGCCTCCCACTGGGCGGTGAACCAGCCCACCCGGTCCTCGGCGTGGAAGGTGAGCCGCCGGTGCATCTCGTTGGCCAGCAACGTGGAGAAGACGGTGCCGATCAGGTGCGCGGCCAGGTAGCCCAGCCCCTGGAGGGGGATGAACAGCAGCGCGTAGAGCAGGGTGGTCGAGCCGCCGACCAGGACGAAGCGGGCGAACTGCGCCAGGGTGTCGTCCTCGCGGAGCCGGTCGACCAGCCGCGTCATCCAGGGCGCCGGGGGTGCGATCTCCGCGACCGGCTCCGCGGCGACGTCGCGGTCCGGCGGACGGCGGCGCAGCAGGGACGGGCGGGTCACGAAGGGCCTTCCGGACGGCGGGAGGGGCGGCGCGACCCACTTTCCTCCTCGCGCCGCCCGTTGTCACAGGTCAGCATGCCCGTAACGGGTGACGGAACCAGCGGTTTTCCTCGCGGAGCAGCCGGACGAGACCGCCCCGTTACCCGGGAGTCGTCGCCGCGCGCCGCGGGTAGGGGGCGCCCATGAGCCTCATGGGGATCCTCGACCGGGTCGCGGACGTCGCGACGTTCGACAAGGCGATCGAGCCGGCCCGCCGGGCGGTGCTCGGCGCGCTGAAGCCGCCGGCGGTCAAGGACTTCCTGCACGGCACCTGGATCGGGCACCCGCTGCACCCGATCCTCGTGCAGGTACCGGTGGGCAGCTGGGTGTCGGCCGGCCTGCTGGACGCCATCCCGCGGATGCGCCCGGCGGCCACCACGCTGATCGGGCTCGGGGTGGCCGCGGCGGTGCCGGCCGCGGCGTCCGGGGCGGCCGACTGGTCGGAGCAGGGGACCGGCGTGCGCCGGCTGGGTGCGCTGCACGCCGTCGCCAACACCGTGGCCCTCGGGCTGTACGTCGGCTCGCTGGCCGCGCGGCGCAAGGACCGGGGCGTGCTGGGCAGGGTGCTGTCGTACAGCGGGCTGGCGGTCGCCGGCGGCTCGGCGGCGATCGGCGGGCACATGTCCTACGCGCAGTCCTCCGGCGCCTCGCACGCGGCGACGGCGATCCGGGCGCTGTCCACGGACTGGCTGGACCTCGGCCCGCTGGACGACTTCCCCGAGGGCCGGCCGACGCTGCGCACGGGGTCCGGCGGCTCGGGGGACGTCCCGCTCGCCGCCGTGCGGCGCGGCACGCGGGTCGACGTCTTCGTCGGCGCGTGCTCGCACCTGTCCGGGCCGCTGCAGGAGGGCACGGTCGAGGAGGTGCGCGGCTCGCAGTGCCTGGTGTGCCCGTGGCACGGCTCGGCGTTCGACCTGGACAACGGGGAGCCGCGTCGCGGGCCGGCGGCCAACCCGCAGGAGAAGCTCGAGGTGCGCATGGAGGCCGGGCGCGTGATGGCGCGGGTGCCGAGCCGGCACCGCTGAGAAGAGCCGGCCCGGCCGGCCCGGGGGGAACGGGTCGGCCGGGCCGGGGCACAGGGCGCCCGGGCAGAGCCGGGCGGGCAGTGATGACCCTACGTAACCGGCGACGACGGGTGGCATCCCCTGAACGGGTGGAAAGCCCGCACCCTCGGTGACGGACAGCACACATCACGCCTCCGCGGTTCGCGTCGTCGCCGGTCGGGCAGGGGGCGCAGGTGTTCTTCCTCTTCTCCAGCCGGCTCGGCTGCCTCGGCTCCCTGGCCCTCTCCGCGCTCCTGACGCTGGTCCTGCTGCTGGTGCTCGACGTCCTGTGACGGCCGACGTCGCGGCGGTCAGGTCCTGGAGGTGCCGCTCCGAAGGGCGTTGATCCCGCTCGGGAGGCGGGAGCATGCTGGTCGCGCCGGGGACGGCGGCCGGCGATCACGGGGTCCGGTACCCGCTGCTGACCCCGGAGGTCCGCCATGACCGCGACCACCACCGCCCGCACCGGCCCCCGGACCGCGCGGCTCACCAGGGACGAGGCCGTCCGGCTGGCCGGTGCGGAGTACGGCCGTTTCGCCGCCCAGCTGCGCCGGCTGGACCCCGCCGACTGGGCGCGGCCCACCGACTGCACCGCGTGGGACGTCCGGCAGATGGCCGCACACGTCCTGGGGATGGCCGAGATGGTGGCGACGGTGCGCGCGCTGGTGCGGCAGAACGCGCTCGCCGCGCGGGCCGGTGGCGGCATCGACGCGCTCACCGGGCTGCAGGTCCGGGAGCGGGAGCACCTGACGCCGGCGGAGATCGTCACCCGGTTCACCGAGGTGGCGCCGCGCGCCGCCCGGGGCCGCCGCCGGTTGTCCCGCACCATCGGCCGCCTGCCGCTGCCGGAGAAGCAGGTCGTGGGCGAGAGCAGGGAGCTGTGGCGGTTCGGCTTCCTCGTCGACGTCGTCCTCACGCGGGACACCTGGATGCACCGCACGGACATCGCGCTCGCGACCGGGCGCCGGCCGGAGCTGACCGCCGCGCACGACGGGATCCTCGTCGCCGACGTCGTGCGGGAGTGGGCCGAGCGGCACGGCCGGCCCTACCGGCTGCGGCTGACCGGTCCGGCGGGTGGCGAGTGGTCCTCGGGCACCGACGGCGAGCGACTCGAGCTCGACGCCGTCGAGTTCTGCCGGGTGCTCTCCGGGCGGGGGAGCGGCACCGGTCTGCTCGCCCAGGAGGTCCCGTTCTGAGCTCGCCGGAGCGCGAGCGCCGCGGCGGCTGGGCGATACCCTCGCAGCGGGCCGCAGCCGGGATGCCGCTGCACCCGCCGGGCCTCTAGCTCAACTGGCAGAGCAGCGGACTTTTAATCCGCGGGTTGTGGGTTCGATCCCCACGGGGCCCACCGGTGAGCGCGGCCCGGGGAGGTCATCGACCAGGCGGGTCGAGGACGGCGAGCACCCGGTCCAAGTCGGACGACCTGGCCGCCAGCTCGACGGTGGCCGTCGGGGTGGTGATGCGGACGACGTCCAGCCGGGGGTTGATCGACCAGAACTCTCGGCGGGACGGGCGACGTCTCGGGCCGCCGTGCACGGAGAGGACGGGCACCTCGAAGGGGCGCCCACGCGGGATGCGCACACCTCCGGGACCACCGGGCCGCATCCGCAGGTGTCCCCGCGAGGGCAGCACGACACCGTGCCGCCACCTGGCCGACAGGGGCTCCTGCACGCCGTCGACGACGCGCAGCGCCGCTTCGGCCGCGCCTCCGCCTACAGCCCGGCGGGTCACCACGACGGCGACGACGGCACCGACGACGCCGCCGACGGCGACCAGTAGTAGAAGCTGCACCCACGACGACATGCGCAGAAGCACACCAGACCGGGCAGCGCCGCACCCGGCAGGCACGAACGGGTGAGGGGGCGGACCTGACCCTGCAGCCGATGGGCTCGTCGGTCCCCGGCTCAAGCGGCGCCGGTGCGCGGCCGATGCTGGGACAGTGGGGGAGCCCCGCGCGTCAGCACGACCGAGGAGAACCGATGGACTTCATGCGCCGCTTGCAGGCGGAGAACCCGATCCTCTTCCTCGTCGTGCTGTTCGTCGGCATCTTCATCGCCTTCCAGCTGCTGCTCTACGTCGCCGAGCTGATCCTCGGGCCGTTCGGGTTGCCGGGCTGGGCGCCGCTCGTGCTGGTGCTGATCGGGTTGGTCGTGGTGGCGCGGAGGCAGAACTCCCGCTGACGCCGACGGTGTGCGCTGACGCGCAGTTCCGGGCCGCAGAACTGCTCCTCGGCGCACACCGTTGGCCGCCGAGCCGACCCGCATCAGCGACACGCATCGCTTCTCGATCCGAACCGATTGACTTTCGATAGCTAGTCGGCGAGAGTCGATCGCATGACGCACTTGCGCCGCGTGGTTCTGCCCCTGCGGGTCCTGCTCGCCATCGCCGTCCTGGGCCTGCTCGCCGCCCAGGTGTGGGGCGTCCCGGCGATGCTGCCGGACCTCGCCGACCCGACGCTGGAGCGGTCGTCCGTGCGCGGGACGATGTTCGTGGTCGCGGTCCTCGGGCTGGCCTGCGTCCAGGCGGTCGTGGTCTGCACCTGGCAGCTGCTCACGCTGGTCACCGACGACCGGATCTTCAGCGCGGGCGCGCTCCGCTGGGTGGACGGGATCGTGCGGGCCGTCGTCGTCGGCTGGCTGATGCTGCTCGCCACGTTCGTCTGCTCGTACTACTTCGTCGTCGACGAGGTCAGCGACGGCGCGGCGCTCCCGGCACTGCTGCTGCTCCTGCTGCTCGTCGGCGCCGTGCTCGGCCTGCTCATCGTGGTGATGCGCGCCCTGCTGCGGCAGGCGACCGCCCTGCGCACCGACCTCGAAGCGGTCATCTGATGCCGATCGTCGTGCGCATCGACGTCGAGCTCGCCCGCCGCAAGATGAGCGTCGGCGAGTTCGCCGAGCGGGTGGGGCTCACGCCCGCCAACGTCGCCGTCCTCAAGAACGGCCGGGCCAAGGCCGTCCGGTTCAGCACGCTGGAGGCCATGTGCCGCGTGCTGGAGTGCCAGCCCGGCGACCTGCTCGAGTGGGTACCGGACGGCGAGGTCGCGGCGCAGCCCGAAGCGACGGCCCAGCGGTGATCGAGGTCCGCGGTCTGACGAAGCGCTACGGCGCCACCGTCGCTGTCGACGGCCTGGACTTCGACGTCGCCCCGGGAACCGTCACGGGCTTCCTCGGCCCTAACGGGGCGGGCAAGTCGACGACGATGCGGATGATCCTCGGCCTGGACCGGCCCACCGCCGGGCACGCGCTCGTCCACGGCCGGCCGTTTCCCGGCTACGCCGAACCCCTGCGCGAGGTGGGGGCGCTGCTCGACCCCGGGGCGCTGCACCCGGGCCGGACGGGGCGCGGCCACCTCCGGGTCGCCGCGCGCACGAACGGGCTGCCGGACCGCCGGGTCGAGGAGGTCCTCGAGCTGGTCGGCCTCAGCAGCGTCGCGAGACGCCGGATCAAGGGCTACTCCCTCGGCATGCGCCAGCGGCTCGGCATCGCGGCCGCCCTGCTCGGCGACCCCCGGGTGCTGCTCTTCGACGAGCCGGTCAACGGCCTGGACCTCGACGGCGTCCGCTGGATCCGCGGGCTGCTGCGCCGGCTGGCCGACGAGGGGCGCACGGTCCTCGTCTCCAGCCACCTGCTGACCGAGATGCAGCAGATCGCCGACCGGCTGCTCGTCATCGGGCGCGGCCGGCTCATCGCCGACGCGACGACGGCGGACATCCTGCGCGGACTGGGCGGTGGCCGGGTGCGCGTCCGGACGCCGCGGGCCGACGAGCTGCTCGCCCGCCTGCACGGGGCCGGGCTGGCCGCCGAACGCGTGGCGCCCGACGAGCTGCAGGTCCGCGGCACCACGGAGCACGTCGTGGGGGAGGCGGCCGCCGCCGCGGCGATCCCCCTCCACCACCTGTCCGAGACGGCGCAGTCGCTGGAGGACGCCTACCTGGCGCTCACCGGTGACAGCGTCCAGTACACGGGCGGTGGCCCGGCCGCGGCCACCACGACCACGGGGACGACACGATGACGGCCACGACCACGGCGCCGGCCGCGCGCCGCACCGGGCAGGACGTCCCGACGAGCCGGGTCCTCGCCCGGACCTGCGCCGCCGAGTGGGCCCGGCTGTGGTCGGTGCGGACCACCTGGTGGTTCGCCGCCGCGGCGGCCGTCGTCATGCTGGGCATCGGCGCCGTCGCCGGCTCGGAGGCCGATCCGGACGGCGGCCGGGACGCCGCGTGGGCGGCCTCGACCCTCACGGCCATGCCGGCCCAGTTCGCCCTCCTGGCGCTCGCCCTGACGGCGGTCACCGCCGACCACGCCACCGGAGGGATCGTGCCCACCCTGCAGTGGACGCCGCGACGCGGTGTGCTGGCGGCGGCCCGCACGCTGGTGGCGGTGGGGACCGCCACCGCGATCGGCCTGGTCCTGGCGCTCTCCTCCGCGGTCGCCGCCTACCTGGCGGCCCGGCCGGCGCTGACCCTGCCGCTGGACGGGGGCGTCGACGCGCTCGGCACCGTCGCCTTCGTCGTCGCCACCGGGGCGACCCTGGCCGTCGGGCTCGGCCTGCTGCTGCGCAACACGGCCGGCGGTCTCGTCGCGGTCTTCCTCCTGGTGCTCGTGCTCCCGGTCCTGCTGCCGCAGTTCGGCTACGCGTGGACCGGCGAGGTGGCCCGGGTGCTGCCCGGCTCCGGGGCGGCATTCCTGCTCCTCGGCGAGGTCCCCCGCATGACCCAGGCGTCGTCGGTGACGACGCTGCTCGTCTGGGCCGGCGGCGTCCTGCTCCTGGGCGTGCTCCGGCTCCTGCGGGACGACGCGAACCGGTGAGCCGCGCCGAGCAGGTCGACGTGCTGGTCGTCGGTGCCGGGCTCGCCGGGCTGCACACCGCCACCCTGCTGGCCCGGCGCGGGCGCGAGGTGCTGCTCGTCGACCGGCGCACCGACCTGACGACGGCGATCCGCACCACCGGCATCTTCGTGCGCAGGACGCTCGACGACTTCCCGCTGCCGGCCGAGCACCTCGGGCCGCCCATCCGGCGGGTGGTCCTGTACCCGCCCGGCCCGGGTCGGCCGCTGACGCTGGACAGCGCGCGCGACGAGTACCGGGTGGGGGACATGGGCCCGCTCCACCTGGCCGCGGTGCGCGCGGCGGCCGAGGCGGGGGTGCGCATCGCGCTGGGCACCCGGTACACCGGGCGCGGGCTGAGCACGGCCCTGCTGGAGGGGCCGGGCGGCCCGGTCCGCGTGCGGGCGCGGTTCCTCGTCGGTGCCGACGGAGCGCGCTCCCGGGTGGCCCGGGACCTCGCGCTGGACCGCAACCGGCAGCTGCTGGTGGGCGCGGAGGAGGTGTTCCCGGTGCCGTGCACGGGGGAGCCCGCGGCGTTCCACTGCGTCCTGGACCCCTCGATCGCGCCCGGCTACCTGGCCTGGGTGGTCAACGACGGGCGGCACGCGCACGTGGGGGTGGCGGGCTACGCCGACCGCTTCCCCGACGGTCTGGTCGGGGCGCTGCGACGGTTCGGCGCCACCGCGCCGGGGCTCGCGGGCACCGGCCGGCCCCACGAGGTCGAGCGGCGCGGGGGACCGATCCCCGTCGGAGGCCTGCTGCGCCGGATCAGCTGCCCGGACGGGCTGCTCGTCGGGGACGCGGCAGGGGCGGTGTCGCCCCTCACCGCCGGCGGTCTCGACCCGTGCCTGCGGTTGTCCGAGCACGCCGCCGCGGTCCTGGACGAGGCCCTGCGGAGCGGGACGCCCGACGCCCTGGCGCGCTACGACGGAGCCGGGCTGCGGCGCAGCTTCCGTGGCCGGGTTCTGCTGCGCCGGGGGCTGGCCGGGGTGCGCACGCCCGCGACCGCTGCGGCCGCCTTCGGCCTGCTGCGCACGCCGCCGGGGCGAGCGGCCGCCCGCCGCATCCTGTTCGGGGACCGGTCCTTCCCGACACCCCCCGAGGCAGGGCGCTCAGTCCCGGGCGCAGCCCGGGGCCGGCGGGACGACGAGCTCGCGGCGGATGCGCAGCCGGCCGGGCAGGCGCGGGCCGGGCGCGGCCGGGCGGGCGGCGCCTGAGCGGTCGGGGCGGGCGGGCATGTCGATCACAGGTCTCCTCCGTGCTGCGGGATGCCCCGAGCATCGGGCAGGGGTCTGACAGTTCCCCGGGCCCCGGCTGGGAGCAGGCTGGCAGCGCAGGGCGTGCGACTCCCCCCGACGGGGTGGGGGACGCCCTCAAGAGCACCCGCTCGACGTGCCGATACGGGCTCGTGCGACTTCCCCGGGTGACGCGGCACCGCCGTCGGCGCGGCGCGCCGCTGTGGCGGTACCTGACCGCTCTCGTGCTGCTGCCCGTGATCGGCGTCGCCGTGCTCGCGACGGCCGCGGCGCAGACGCGCGCGGACCAGGTCACGAGCGCCACCCGTGCCGAGGAGGCCATGCGCGTCCTGTCCTTCCTCGACGCCGCCCGCAGCGGCGCGGAGCAGGAGCTCGTCCCGGTCCTCTCGCTCAAGGTCGTCGGCGACCCGGCGCTGGCCGCCGCGCTCGGCGTCCCCGAGAACCTCGTCGCCATGCAGCGCTCCGCCGCGGCCGCCGACGCCGCGGACGCCGCCCGGCGGACCGACGACGCGCTGGCCGCCGTCCCCGACGGCTCGATCGGGACGGAGGCGGCGCAGCGCGCCACCGCCGAGCTGGCCGAGCTGCGCACGTCCTCCCTCGGGCGCGAACTGGACATCCAGGACGTCTACCTGCGCTTCCTCGCCATCTCCACCGACCTCATGACCGCGCAGGAGGAGGCGGCCGCGGCCGCCACCGCCGAGGGCGTGCCCGCTGCGACGCTGCGCGCCATCCGCGACGTGCAGACCGCCGCGCAGCTCGCGCACATCGCCAGCCGGCAGATGCCGCTGTACCTGGGGTCGATGTTCATCTCCATCGGCGACAGCATCGTGGGCTCGCGCACCGCCTGGGAGACGTCCTGGCTGGACTACAGCGACGCCCAGCGGCAGATGGCGGGCCTGTCGCAGCCCGGGCTGGTCGCGGCCTGGGAGGAGGTCCGAGCCTCCGCCGCCGTGGCCGAGGTCGACCGACGGCTCGCCCAGGGCCTGCTCGACCCCGGCGCGGTGCCCTCGCTCGGGGACATGGTGGCGCTGATGCTCGCCAGCCAGGAGCGCGGCGTCGTGCTCGCCGACCTGGTCGCGACCGCCGTCGACGAGGCCCAGGTGCTGGTGGCCGCCGACCGCGAGCACGCCGGGAACGCGCTCCGGGGCGTCGTCCTCGTCGGAGCCTGCCTGCTCGTCGGCTCCGTGGTGGGTGCCCTCGTCCTCGGACGCAGCGTCGCCCGCGCCCTGCGCCTGCTCGCCGGCCAGGCGCAGCAGATCAGCCGCGGCTCGCTGGTGGAGGTCGAGGTCGCCGGCCCGCGCGAGGTCCGCACCGTGTCGGCGGCGCTGGCCACCGCCGTCGCCGGCCTGCGGCGCATCCAGGACCAGGCCCAGGCCGTGGCCCGCGGCGACCTGGACAACGCCCTGCTCGACCAGCCGCTCCCCGGCCCCCTGGGCGAGGTGGTGCACGCCTCGGTCAAGGAGATCGTGCACTCGGTCCGCCAGCGCGAGGAGCTGCAGTTCGCCCTCGCCCACCAGGCCACCCACGACGCGCTCACCGAGCTCCCGAACCGCGCCCAGGCGGTCAGCCTGGTGACGGCGGCACTGCACCGCGGCCGTCGCTCCGGAGAGATGACCGGCCTGCTCTTCGTCGACCTCGACGGCTTCAAGGCGGTCAACGACGGGCACGGGCACGCCGCCGGCGACCAGGTGCTGCGCGAGGTCGCCCACCGGCTCGTCGCCGCGGTGCGCCCCGGCGACGTCGTCTGCCGGCTGGGCGGGGACGAGTTCGTCGTCCTCGTCGAGCCCGTGCGCAGCGAGCACGACCTGGTCGAGCTCGCCTCCCGCCTCATCGACGCCGTCGGCGAGCCGATCGCCGTGCAGCGCGCCCGCGTCCGGGTCGGCGCCAGCGTCGGCGTGGCGGTGGGCCGGGACGGCAGCACCGACGCCGACGCGCTGTTCGCCGAGGCCGACACCGCCGCCTACCGCGCCAAGGCCCGCGGCCGGGGCCGGGTCGAGGTGTTCGACGAGACGCTCCGCCTCCAGCTCAGCCAGCGCGCCGAGCTCGAGGCCGCCATCGCCTCCGGCCTGGCCGGCGGCGAGATGCAGGTGGCCTACCAGCCGGTCGTCGACGTCGCGACCGAGCGGCTCACCGGCTACGAGGCGCTCATCCGCTGGGAGCGGCCGGGGCAGGGCCTGGTCCCGCCGGACCAGTTCATCGCCGTGGCCGAGGGCTCGCGCCTGATCGGCGAGGTGGACCGCTGGATGCTGCAGGCCGCGACCGCCCAGCTGGCGAGGTGGCGCGCCGAGTCCCCGGCCGCGCCGGGGGAGCTGGACCCGACGATGGCGGTCAACATCTCCGGGCGGCACCTCGTCGACCCGCGGGTGGTCACCGACGTCGCCGACGCGCTGCGGACCTCCGGCCTGCCCGCCCACCTGCTCGTCCTGGAGGTCACCGAGACGGTGCTCGTCGACGCGCCGCTCGCCCACGAGCACCTGGCCGAGCTGCGGGCCCTGGGCGTCGGCATCGCCATCGACGACTTCGGCACCGGCTACACCTCGATCGGGCAGCTGCGGCACATGCCCGTGGACACGCTCAAGGTCGACCGCAGCTTCGTGGCGTCGGCGGAGCCCGCGCACCGCGAGCTCGTGGCGCTGATGATCCGGGCGGCCCACACCTTCGGGCTGACCGTCGTCGCCGAGGGCGTCGAGGAGCCCGAGCAGCTGGCACGGCTCCGGGCGCAGGGCTGCGACCGCGCGCAGGGCTTCCTGTTCCACCGCCCCCTGGACGCCGAGCAGGCCGGCGCGCTGCTGCGCCGGCCGGCGGTGGCCGGCACCCGCTGAGCCCGCGGGGGACACGCCGCGACGACGGCGCGCTCCCGCGGTGACCACGCCGTCCACCGGCCCGGGCACGCTCGCGACGGCGCGTTCCTGTCGACATGTGGCCGCCCCGGGGGACGGGCCACCGGCTCGTCCAGGGGCCTCGGCAACGATCCGGACACGCGGCGTCCCGAGTGCGTCGGCGCGGCGCCCGGACGGCGTCGGCGGCACCTACCTTTCCTCCATCGCGTCGCCCACCGGCGGCGCGGTGCCCGCCCTCCTTCCCCTGGGGCGGGCCCGCCATGGATGGACGGGCAGCGGTGAGCGACATGGATGGTCAGCAGTGAGTGTCATGGGTGGTATCCCGGGCAGCGGTGTCGTCGCGGACACCGGCGTCGAGGCGTGGTGGCTCGTCGCCGGCCGCGAGGACGCCCCCGGGCCGGTGGTCGCCGGCCCCTTCCCCGACCGGGCCGAGGCGGGCTGGTCGGCCGCGGCCCTGGCCGACGGCGCCGACGCGCGCCCCGCGTACGGCGTGCGCGTGGCCGACGGCTCGCTGCGGCGTCGTCCCTCGCCGCAGGAGTGGGCGTGGCTGGACCACCTGACCGCCCAGCTCGACCGGCTGCCCGACGACTGGTGCCCGCTGCTGGCGGAGGAGGACCCGCTGACCACGCTGGTGGTCGAGGTCACCGCGGCGCTGGCCGAGGCGGGGCTGCCGCTGCACGACGCCACCGGTGCGGACGGCCCGCTGGGCGGCGCCTGCCTGACCCCGACGCCCGACCTCGACGGCATCGTCGTCGCCTGGCGCCAGCACGACCGGGTGAGCGTCGACCAGGTGCACGGTGCCGCGGCCGACTCCGCGGTGCAGCAGGCGATGAACCGGGCGCTGGCCGAGGTGCTCGCCGTCCGCGGCCTCTCGCCCGAGGCGTGGGGCGGGGCGGTCGTCGTCCGCCGGGAGGTCTGACCGGCCGGCTCACCGCACCGGGGGCAGCTGACCGACCCGCTCCCGGACGGCCATGAGCAGCGCCGGCCAGCCCAGCGCCAGACCGGCGCCGATCAGCGCCCCGGCGACGGTGTCGGAGAGCCAGTGCGCGCGGAGGTACACCCGGGACAGCGCCATCACGGCGCCGAACACCACCGCGCGCACCTCCCAGCGCCAGCGCCGGGGGCCGGGCGGGGCGAGCACCAGCACCAGGCCGACCGCGGTGACGGTGCCGGCGATGGCGTGCCCGGAGGGGAAGGAGGCGGCGGTCGTCTCGATCAGCGCGCCGGGCGGGCGCGCCCGGTCGACGGCGGCCTTGAGCGGTCCGATGAACAGCTCGCTGGTGAGGACGGCGAGGGCGAAGGCGGCCAGCCGCAGCCAGTGCCGCCGCCAGGCGATGAGCAGCAGCGCCGCGATCCGCAGCGGCCAGTTGACGTAGGCGCTGCCGAGCACCGACATCACCTCGGCGACGGCCGTGGCCGGACCGTTCTGCACGTCGCCTGCCCAGCGCCAGACCGTGTCGTCGACGGCCTGCACGGCGGGGCGGGTGGCCGGCACGACGACGAGCAGGGTGAGGACGACGGCGGCGGTCAGCAGGCAGGCGCTGGCCACCAGCCCCCGGCGTGCGTCGACGAGCACCGGGCGCTACACCGACTCCGGCACCAGGGCGGTGCGGGGGGCGGTGCCCGGCTCGCGCCGCCACGACCGGTTGCGCCGCCAGTAGACGTAGCAGCCCAACCCCGCCGGGATGGGGAGCACGTAGGTCAGCGCCCGGAAGACCAGCACCGCGGCGGCCACCAGCGCCCGCGGCCCGCCCGCCGCGGACAGGCCGGTGATCAGCGCGAGCTCGATCACCCCGAGCCCGCCCGGCGTGAACGGGACGGCGGTGAGCAGCCGCGCGAAGGCGAAGACCGCCAGCGCCTCCACCACGCTGACCTGGTCACCGTCGACCCCGACGAAGCGCAGCGCCAGCAGCAGGACGAGGAACAGCGAGAGGTGGCTGACCAGCGTGGCGAGGGTGATCCAGTGCCACCGCGCCCGCAGCAGCAGCGCCGTCCGGTCGCGGAACTTCGTCGTGGCCCGCTCCCAGCCGGTCACCGGGCCGCGGCCGAAGGGCCGGCGCAGCGCCGAGGCGACCCGGGCGGCGCCGGTGCCGATGCGCTCGGCGCCCTCGCGGCTGCGCAGCAGCGCGCCCAGCAGGACGACGGCGACGACCAGGGCGGCCAGCCCGAGCAGCCCCGCGGTCACCCGGCCGGCCGTCGGCGGAGCGCTCAGCGCCAGCAGGGCGAGCGCCAGCACCGGCAGCGCCAGCTTGGCGAAGTTGTTCCACAGGCCCGAGACCAGCAGCGCCACCGACGTCCGCGAGCGGGAGAAGCCCCACGAGGAGTTCATGGCGTAGGTCAGGCCCAGGGAGATCGCCGCGCCGCCGACCACCGTGTTGGACACCGCCGTCGTCGTCTGGGTGGAGACCAGGGCCTGGCGCAGCTTCAGCCCGGGCGTCGTCGCGACCATGACGAACTGGTAGGTGGCCAGGTTCCAGGCGGCCGCCAGTGCCAGGACGGTCACCTCGAGCCAGGTCATGTCGCGCACCGGCGTCCAGACGTCGGCCAGGCTGGTGAACTGGGGCAGGAACCAGGCGAAGACCCCCACGACCAGCGCCACGGACAGCGCGCCGCCGAGGACCTGCCGGCCGCGCAGCCGGCCCCGCACGTTCACCGGTCGCCGTCCGGGGGATCGAGCTCCAGCCGGCCGTCGGTCTGCTCCTCGACGGCGGCGCGCACGGCGTCCCGCGGGACGGCGCCCAGACCGGAGGTGGCGAAGCCGAGCGGCTCGGCGCGGTTCTCCCCGCTCAGCCGGAACAGCACGCTGATGCAGCCGCCCTCGAAGACGTAGTAGCGCGTGCCGACGTACTCCGGCGTCACCTGGGTGACCCGCTCCCAGCGCTGCATCGCCTCCCGGTCGCTGGGGATGAGCGTGGCGCCGTTGGTGTCGCAGGACTCGTCGAGGCGGATCTCGACCGCGCGCACCCCGTCGCGGTTGGAGTCCAGCCAGAAGCGGGCGTCCTCCTGCGTGACCTCGAGGCCGGAGACGTCCCAGCCCAGCGGGATGACCTCGAGGCACGGCACCCAGGTCGCCGTCGGCACCGACTGCGCGAGCAGGACGACCCCGTTGGCCGGCGTGCCCTCGTCCCCCTCACGGCAGGCCACGACCTCGGAGTCCAGCACGACCGGGCGCACGCAGCCGGCGACCAGCAGCGGGGCCAGGAGCGCGGGGAGGAGGAGCGCGAGGAGCGAGCGCCGACGGCGCCTCACAGCGGCGACCCGAGCAGGCCGACGGTGACGACGGCGGCGACGCACGCCATCGCGACGGTGACCACGGTCAGCCCGAAGCGGCGCCAGGTCCACCGCTGGATGTGCACCGGGGGCAGCTGGAAGGGCAGCAGCCGGAGGAAGTCGGCGTGCAGGTCCCGCCCCTGCTGGCGCAGCATCCGCCGCAGCTGGCTGGGCATCGTCAGGCCGCGCGTGGCCGCGAAGGCCTCGGCGATCTCCTCGTCGGAGAACTGCCGGCGGGCGCGCGCGTACACCTGCGCCGCGTCCGTGCGCAGCGCCATGACCAGCATCATGTTGGCCAGGTCGACCGCCTGCCGCCACGGGCTGGGCCGCACCTCGGCGAAGGCGGAGTCGATCAGGAACAGATCGCCGTCGCGCACGAGCAGGTTGGCCGGCTTGATGTCGCGGTGGGCCATGCCGATGTCCCACATCCGGCGCACCGCGGCCAGCCCCTGGTCGATGATCCGGTCGTCGATCTCGGCCTCGCCGACCTCCACCGCGCCGGAGATGAACTCGGTGACCAGCAGGTACTCGCGCTCCGGGGTGATCTCCACGATGCCCAGGGGGTGCGGCACCGGCAGCGAGGCCTCCCAGAACAGCCGCAGGATGTAGTCCTCGTACTGCACCAGCCGACGGACGCTGTGGAACGGCTTCTCGTCCTCCAGCCGGCCGTAGAGCAGCGTGCGGCCCAGCTTGTACCAGCGGTCCGAGCGCACGTGGGTGATCGCGTAGAGCTTGCCGAACACGCAGCTCTCCTCGTCGCCCGACGACGGGTGCGCCTTGACCGTGATCCGCAGCGGCGTCGAGCCGCCCGAGCCGGCCAGGGCGAAGGGCTGCACGTCGGTGGCGAGCAGGCCGAGCTGGTCCTGCAGGGCCCGGACGATCGCATCGCCGCGTTCGCCGGAGACGTCCAGGTGCGCCGGCCGCCCCCGGCTGTAGCGCACCGGGTACACGGAGTTCGGCGTGAGCAGCCGGAACGCGGCCAGCGGCGCGGCGACGCCGAGCACCACGCCGGCGACGATGCCCGAGGGGTGGTCCTGGGCGAGGTACATGCGGGAGAGCGCGGTGATCACGAGCAGCCCGCAGACCACCCACTTGCCGACGGTCCGCTTGGTGCCGGGCGGCACCAGCGCGTACACGGTGCTGACGAGGAACGCGGCGAGCACCGTCATGGGCAGGGACGGCATGGAGAAGCCGGACCACGGACCGACGATCTCCACCTCGAACGGTCGCGGCCGCTGCAGCGTCGTCGCCGTCACCGCGGCGACGTTCACGACGACGAGGACGACGCCGAACCAGACGAACAGGTGCCGCCAGCGCCGGAACGCCACGAGCAGCACCAGGTTGGCCAGCCACATGACGTGGAGGGCCCGCTCGGTGGCCAGCAGGCCGGCCACCTCGGCGATGTCGATGCCGACCGGCGATCGCAGCTCCGCGAAGGCCTGGAGCACCCGGGTGTCGGCGACGTCGAAGTAGCGGATGGTGCCGGTGACGACGACGACCGCCCAGGCGACCACGACCGCCCCGCTCAGCCCGAGCCACCACTTGCCCGACGTCCGCAGCTGGCGCGGCAGGGCGGGCGGCTCGCCCGAGGGACGGCGCCGGCGGCGGACGCGCGCGATGGCCGGCGGGGACGGTCGGACGGCCGGCCCCGCCGTGCCGGCGCTGGGCAGCGCCTGCGGCACGGACGCCATGCCTGGGGATGGTGCCCTGCGGGCGGCGCCGCGACCATCCCCTTTCGTCCCGCGGCCGTTCTACGGTGGGGTTCCGCCGGGGCGGGAGGTGATGCGGTGCGCGCACGGTGGGCGGTCCTCGCCGTCCTGCTGCTCCTGCTGCCCGCGTGCGGCGGGGAGCCCGACGCGGGCACCGGACCGCCGTCGAGCGTTCGGTTCGCGTCCTACGACTTCCCGGAGAACCAGATCCTGGTCGAGGTCTACGCCGAGGCCGCCCGCCGGCGGGGGGTCCTGGTGTCGGTGCAGCACGGCATCGGCACCCGCGAGGTCGTCTCCCCGGCGCTGCAGCAGGGCGTGGTCGACGTCGTCGTCGACTACCTGGGGACGGCGCTGGCCTTCGCCCGGCCGCAGTTCCCCCGCCCGCCGGAGGCGCCCGAGGCGATGCACGCGGTCCTGACCCGGACGATGGGCGGGCGCGGGGTCGACGTCCTCCCGCCGTCGAGCGCCGAGGACCAGAACGGCTTCGTCGTCACGCGGGCGTTCGCCGCCGAGCACGGCATCCGCACGCTGTCCGACCTCGTGCCGCTCACCCCCGAGCTGGTGTTCGGCGGCCCGCCGGAGTGCCCCGACCGGCCGTTCTGCCTGCTGGGGCTGGAGCAGGTCTACGGCATGCGCTTCGGCGACGTGCTCGCCATGCCCACGCGGGCGGCCACCCTCGAGGCGCTGCTCTCCGGGCAGGTGGACGTCGGCATGCTGGAGACCACCGACGCCCGCCTCGCCGTCGCCCCCGTGCTGCTGCTCGCCGACGACCGTGCCCTGCAGCCGCGGGAGAACGTCGTGCCGATGGTGCGGGCGGACGTGGCGGAGCGGTGGGGCGAGCCCCTGCGCCGGGCGCTCGAGGACGCCAGCGCCCGGCTGACGACCGAGGACCTGATCCAGCTCAACCGCGCCGTCGAGCTGGACGGGATCTCGCCCGCCGACGCCGCCGCCGACTGGTGGGACGAGCGCGACTGACCGGGTCAGGCGTCGAGGAACGCCTCCACGACCGGCGCGAGCTGCGGCGCCTCGGTGACCAGCGCGACGTGCCCGCCCGGGTAGACGTGCAGCCGCGCGTCCGGGAGCAGCCGGGCCATGACCCGGGCGTTGACCACGGGCACGATCGGGTCGTCGTCGCCGGCGAGGACCAGCGTCGGCTGCCGGATCAGCCCGAGGAAGGGCAGGCTGCTCCAGCCGGTGCTCGCGGCCAGCTGGTAGTAGTAGCCGCGCCGGGGGCCCAGCCGGGTCGCGGCGTGCAGCGCGCGGGCCGCCCGCTCGGGCTCGTCGCGGATCGTGCCGCCGTAGATCTCCCCCGCGATCCGCCGCGCGTACTCCGGGTCCCGGTGCCGCCGCGGCGTGAGCATCCGCGCCAGCACCCGCGGGTGCGCGGGCACCATGAGCGCTCCCGTGCCGGTGGCGGCGAGCACCAGCCGGCGGCAGCGCCGGCGGTGCTGCACGGCGAAGTGCTGCGCGAGGCCGCCGCCCCAGGACAGGCCCAGGACGTCGACCGGCCCGTCCAGGCCGAGCCGGTCGAGCAGCCCGGTCACCACCGGGCCGAACGTGGCCAGGGTGTACGGCACGACCGGCGGCGGGGACCCACCCACCCCCGGGACGTTGAACCGGACGACCGTGCGCCGCGGGTCCAGCGCGTCGACGAAGGGCTGCAGCACCTCCAGGCTCGCGCCGATGCCGTTCATCAGCAGCAGCGGTGGCACGGCGGCGTCGGTACCGGCCCGGACCGACGTCCGCAGCGTGCGGCCGCCGGCCGTGACCGAGCGGACCCGATCGCCCGTGCCCGGCCGCGCGCTACTTGTCGAAGACATACGTGCCCGGGGCCTCGCCCAGCACCTCGAGCCCGCCGGCCAGGTCGGTCGGGGCGGGGACGCGCTCGCCGCACCGCTCCGCGAGCCACGCGGTGAAGTCCGGCCACCAGGAGCCCTTCTCCGTCCGGGCGGTGCGCAGCCACTCCTCCGCGTCCGGCGGGGTGTCGTCGGCCACCTGGAAGGTGGACTTCGGGTTGCCCGGCGGGTTGACCAGCGAGGCGATGTGCCCGCTGGTCGACAGGATGAAGCGGCTCTCCCCGCCGAGCAGCTGGGTGCTGCGGTAGCAGGCCTGCCACGGGCAGAGGTGGTCGGCGATACCCGCTGTGACGTAGGTGTCGACGGTGACCGCGGACAGGTCCACCGGCGTCCCGAGCATCGTCGCGCCGCCGGCCTCGGTCAGCGCGTTGCCCAGCGCGACGTCGATGAAGTCCCGGTGCAGTCCCGCGCTCATCCGGGTCGTGTCGGCGTTCCAGAAGAGGATGTCGAAGTTCGGCGGTGGCTTGCCCTGCAGGTAGTTGTTGACCCAGTAGTTCCAGATCAGGTCGTTGGGTCGCAGCCAGGCGAAGACCTCGGCCAGCTGGGCGCCGTCGAGGTAGCCCTTGCGGCGGGAGCGCTCGGTCGCCGCGCGGACCGACTCCTCGTCCATCAGCGCCGACACGGTGCCCGCCCGCGACCAGTCCAGGACCGTGACGGCGAAGCTCGCCGCGCTCACCCGGTCCTGCCGGCCCTCGGCGGCCAGGTGGGCCAGCACCATCGCGGTGATGATCCCGCCGGAGCAGAAGGCCTGCAGCGCCACCCGCTCGCTGCCGGAGGCGTGCTCGACGGCGTCCATCGCGTCCAGCAGCGCCGACCCGTAGGTGTCCAGGCCCCACTCGGCGTGCCGCTCGTCGGGGTTGCGCCACGAGATCATGAAGACCTGGTGGCCGGCGCCGACGTAGTGCTCGACGATGCTGCGGCCCGGGGCGAGGTCGGCGATGTAGTACTTGTTGATCGTCGGCGGCACCATCAGCAGCGGGACCTCGTGCACCGTGTCCGTCGTCGGCCGGTAGCGGATCAGCTCGAACACGTCGGTGCGGAAGACGACGACGCCCGGCGTCACCGCGAGGTCCTCGCCGACGGAGAACGCGTCCGGCTCGACCATCGAGGGCACCCGCGGCGGGGCGGCCAGGTCGGTGGCCATGCGCCGCAGCCCCTGCACGACGTTCCTCCCGCCGGTGTCGATCAGCGCCTTCCAGCCGAGCGGGTTGAGCACCGGCACGTTGGACGGCGCCAGGGCGTCGACCAGGTTGGTGGCGGTGAACCGGATGCGCTCGTCGTCCTGCCAGTCGAGATCGGCGTCCTCGATCAGCTCCCAGGCGGTGCGCGCGGCGGCCAGGTGGGTCTGCATCGCCCGGCGCAGCAGCGGGTTGCCCGACCAGGCGGGGTCGGCGAACCGCTTGTCCTTGCCGCCGGGTGCCAGCTCCGAGCGGCCCAGGGCGATCCGGCCCAGCTCGGAGGCGAGCTCGCCGGTGCGCCGGGCCACCGTGACCGGCTGCCGGCCCAGCGCGGCGCCGAACCGCAGCGCCGTGCCGGCCGGCGGGACCAGCCGGCGCAGCGGCCCGCGGGCGGCGTCGACCAGCACCATGTCCAGCCCGAGCGCGCCCTCGGCCGCTGCCTCCGGGACGTCGGGCTGGCGTGCCGTCGTGGTCATCGCGTCTCCTCCGCGGCCGGTGTGAGTCAGCTCACTGAAGCACACCCGCCGTCGCCCGGCAGGGGGAGCGGGACCCCTCGGCTCAGGTGATCGCGCTGGTGCCGGTCACCGCCCGGCCGACGATCAGCGTGTTGACCTCGCGGGTGCCCTCGTAGGAGTAGATGGCCTCGGCGTCCGCGGCGAACCGGCCCACGTGGTTCTCCAGCAGGATGCCGTTGCCGCCCATCAGCTCGCGGGCGTAGCCGACCGTCTCGCGCATCCGCATGGTGCAGAACGCCTTGGCCAGCGAGGCCTGCTCGTCGCTCATCGTGCCCTCGTCCTGCAGCTGCGAGAGACGGGCGCACATGGCGGCCGAGGCGGTGATGTTGCCCAGCATCCGCACCAGCAGGTCCTGCACCAGCTGGAACTCCGCGATCGGCTGCCCGAACTGCTCCCGCTCGGTCGCGTACCGCAGCGCGTGCTCGTAGGCCCCGCGCGAGCAGCCGACCGAGGACCACGCCACCCCGGCGCGGGTCATCTTCAGCACCTTGGCGGTGTCGCGGAAGCTGTTCGCCTCCTGGAGCCGGTTCTCCTCGGGCACCCGCACGTCCTCGAGGGTGATCAGGGCGTTCTGCACGACCCGCAGCGCGATCTTGTCCTGGAGGTCGACGGTCGAGAAGCCCGGCGTCCCCTTCTCGACGACGAAGCCGAGGACCTGGTCGGACTCCTCGTCCTTGGCCCAGATGATGATCAGGTCGGCGAAGCTGGCGTTGCCGATCCACTTCTTCTGGCCGTTGAGCACCCACGTCCCGCCCTCGCGGCGGCAGGTCGTCTGCGCGCCGCGCGCGATGTCGGACCCGGCCTCGGGCTCGGTCAGCCCGAACGCGCCGATCAGCTCCATGCGCGCCATCGCGGGCAGCCAGCGCTCCTTCTGCTCCTCGGAGCCGCACAGGTAGATCGAGCCCATCGCCAGCCCGCCGTGCACGCCCATGAAGGTCGAGATGGACGCGTCACCCCGGGAGAGCTCCATGGCCACCATGCCGTCGAACAACGAGGACCGGCCCGGGCAGCCGTAACCGGAGTAGGGGTTGCCGGCGATGCCCAGCCCGGCCAGGCCGGGCACCAGCTCGTGGGGGAACTCGCCGCGGGTCCAGTAGCCGTTGATGACCGGCTCGACCTGCTCGTCCATGAACGTGCGCACCCGGTGCAGCAGCGCCCGCTCCTCGTCGGACAGCAGCCCCTCGAGGTCGTAGAAGTCCGAGGTCACCGGAGGGGCGTCACTCATGGCTGGCTGTCTCCCTGCAGTCGTGGTCGTCGTCCGCCCCTACCCGCCCGGCCGCACCGGCAACGTGACGAATGCGTGACCACCCGAACGGGCACCGAGGGGTCCACCCCCCCGACGTCCCCGAGGAGCACCCGTGAGATCCATCGCAGACCAGACCGACGAGGAGCTCGGGGGGCCGGGCAGCGTGCTGGTCCGCCAGCGCCGCGACCACGTCGAGCTCGACCGCCTCCTGCACGAGCTCGACGGCGCCACCGGTACGGCTCAGGAGGAGGTGCTGACCCGCATCGACCGGCTGGTCTTCAGCCACGCCTTCGCCGAGGAGACCGTCATCTGGCCGGTCGTCCGGCGCGTCCTCCCGGACGGCGAGGCGTTGACGCTGCAGATCGAGGAGGAGCACCAGGAGGTCAACGAGCTGGTCACCGCCCTCGAGCGGGACGGCCTGGAACACCCCGAGCGCCCGGCCCGGCTGCGGCGCCTGACCGAGGTGCTGCGCGAGGACGTGCGCGACGAGGAGGACGTCATGTTCCCGCGCCTCCAGGCGGCGGTGAGCCCGGCCGAGCTGCGGGCACTGGGTCGCCGGTGGGAGGTGATGCGCCGCATCTCGCCGACCCGGCCGCACCCGACGGTGTCCCGCCGACCGCCGGGCAACGCCCTGTCGGGCCTGCCGCTGTCGCTGATCGACCGCACCCGCGACCTGGTCGACGCCGGTGTGCGGCGCGCGCCGGACCGGTTCGTCCCCGCCGGCCGGGCGCTGAGCGCGGGCCTGGCCCAGGTGGCCGGGCTGGTCGAGCGGATCCCGCTCTCCCGCACCGGCGACCGGCCGCCGACCAGCCGGTAGCCGCCCCCGAGAACGCGTCAGGCGCCCTCTCCCGCGGAGGGAGGGGGCGCCTGACGGGCTCTCGCAGCCGTTACGTCGTCTGCTTGTCCTTCGGGTTGGCCCGGGCGTCGAGCTGGATCTCCTTCTCGGCCCTCGGGACGCCCTCCTTGAGCTCCTTGGTCCGCTCGATCTCCGCGTCCAGCTCGATGCCGAAGAGCAGGGCGACGTTGATCAGCCAGAACCAGATGAGGAACACGACCACACCGGCCAGCGCGCCGTAGGTCTTGTTGTAGCTGCCGAAGTTGCCGACGTAGAACGCGAAGGCGGCCGAGGCCACGATCGCCACGAGGATGGCCACACCGGCGCCGGGGCTGACCCACTTGAAGCCGCGCAGCTTCACGTTCGGCGTCGAGTAGTAGAGGACGGCGATCATCAGCGCGAGCACGACGAGCACGACCGGCCACTTCACGACGTTCCACACGGTCTGGCCGGTCTCGCCGACCCCGATGGCCGAGCCGATGGCGTCGACGACCGGGCCGCTGAGCACCAGCAGCGCCAGGATGATGGCGGCGAACAGGATGCCGACCAGCGTCACGAGCAGCTGCAGCGGCTTGAGCTTCCAGACCTTGCGCCCCTCGGGCGTCTCGTAGACGACGTTCGCCGCGCGGGTGAACGCGCCGACGTAGCCGGAGGCCGACCAGACGGCCGTCGCGAGACCGATGACCAGCGCGAGGCCGGCGGTCCCGCTGTTGCCGGCGATCTGGTCGATGACCGGGTTGAGGGTGTCAGCGGCGGACTCCGGCACCACCTCGGTGAGGGCGTCGGTGAGCTCCTGCGGGTCGGTGAGCAGGCCGACGATGGACACCAGGGCGATCAGCGCCGGGAACATCGCCAGGACGCCGTAGTACGTCAGCGCCGCGGCCCAGTCCGTGAGGTTGTCCTCGCTGAACTCCTTGAGCGTGCGCTTGATGGTGCCGCCCGTGGTCGGCTTCGGGTCGGCGCCGACAGGGGCGAAGTCGGCCCGGGTGCCGCTGATGACGTCGTTGTCCGGGGCGGGGTCGCCGCCGGCGCGGTTGCCCTCGAAGCGGGCCTCGCTCGTCGAGCTGCTCGCGTCGTTCGAGCGGCTGGACGAGCCGGTGGGTCGGGTCATGGAGTCCTCCGGGTCGGGGAAGGCGCGGAGCCCTCGATCGGAGGAGGCGGTGCCCAGATCCGCCCGGTTCCATACCGGAGGGCGGCGCGCCGTTGCCGAACGGAGATCAGACCCCGCGTGAGCGGACGCCGGGGCGCGGGGATGACTCCGGTCACACTCCGTCAGGTGAAGTGCACGACATGACGATTGAGACGTGTCGGGACAGGGGATGAAGCCCCTCGACGTGCCGCCGCCCCTGACCCGACGGCGGCACCCGGACGCAGGGGGAGAAGAACGACGATGGTGATGTGGCCGGCCGTGACGCTGATCGGCTTCCTGGTCCTGACGGCCCTGGTGATCGCGATGGGCACGCAGTCCACCGCCCGCTACGAGCGCGAGCGTGCCGAGCGCACCCCCGCTGCCCGTCCCGCCACCGCGGAGCCCGTGGGCGCGGCGCAGGCCGCCTAGCCCGGACGACGAGCACCGGACGCCCCGCTCCCTCCCCGGAGGGCGCGGGGCGTCCTGCTGCTCAGAGCACGTCGGGCGGGGTGTCCAGCACCGTGCGGTCCAGCGAGCCGAGCAGGTCGAACTGCGCCCCGGTGCGGGGCAGCTCCCAGCGCCAGAAGTAGCGGGCGGCGGCCCGCTTGCCGTCGTAGAAGGACCCCTCGCCGCCCGTGGTGGCCAGCGCCTGGTCCAGCCACAGCCAGGCGACGACGACGTGCCCGGCCGCCTCGAGGTAGACGTGCGCGTTGGCCAGCGCGAGCTCGGGGTCGCCGGTGCCCCAGAGCGTCGCGGTGACCTCGCCGAGCCGGGCGACCGCGGCGTCCACGTCGGCGGCGAACTGCGCCCACTCCGTGCCCGCGCCGCGCGCCGTCGTCGCGCCGATGGTCTCCGCGAGCAGCGCCAGCCCCGCGCCGCCCTGCATCACGACCTTGCGGCCGAGCAGGTCCAGCGCCTGGATCCCCTGGGTGCCCTCGTGGATCGGGTTGAGCCGGTTGTCCCGGTAGAACTGCTCGACGGGGTAGTCGCGGGTGTAGCCGTAGCCGCCGTGCACCTGGATGGCCAGGTCGTTCGCGGCCAGCCCCCACTGCGAGGGCCAGGCCTTGGCGATCGGCGTCAGCATCTCCAGCAACAGGTGGGCCCGCTCCCGCCCCGCGGCGTCGTCGGCGGTCTGCTCCTCGTCGACCAGCCGCGCGCAGTACAGCCCCAGCGCCAGCCCGCCCTCGGCGTAGCTCTTGGCGGCGAGCAGCATCCGGCGCACGTCCGGGTGCTCGATGATCGGCACCATGGGGGAGGCGGGGTCCTTGGCTGCGGCCGGCCGGCCCTGCGTGCGGGTGCGGGCGTACTCGAGCGCGTGCAGGTAGCCGGTGCAGCCCAACGCGCTCGCGCCCATCCCGACGCCGATCCGCGCCTCGTTCATCATGTGGAACATGTAGGTCAGGCCGCGGTTCTCCTCGCCCACGAGGTAGCCGACCGCGCCGGCCCGCCCGCCCGGGGTGTGCACGCCCTCGCCGAAGTTCAGCAGCGTGTTCGTCGTCCCCCGGTAGCCCATCTTGTGGTTGAGCCCGGCCAGGACGACGTCGTTGCGCTCGCCGAGCGAGCCGTCGTCACCGACCAGGAACTTGGGCACGACGAACAGCGAGATGCCCTTCACGCCGGCCGGACCGCCGGGGACCTTCGCCAGCACCAGGTGGACGATGTTCTCGGTCAGCTCGTGGTCGCCGCCGGAGATCCACATCTTGTTGCCGGTGAGCCGGTAGGTGCCGTCGTCCTGGCGCTCGGCGCGGGTGGTGATGTCGGCCAGGGAGGACCCGGCCTGCGGCTCGGAGAGCGCCATCGTGCCGAACCAGCGGCCCTCGACCATCGGCGCGACGAAGGTGCCGATCTGCTCCTCGGTGCCGTGCGCCAGGAGCAGCCGGGCGTTGGCCATGGTGAGGAACGGGTAGCCCGACGTGCCCACGTTGGCCGCCAGGAACCAGGCCAGCACCGCCTGCCCGACGCTGTGCGGCAGCTGCATGCCGCCGTGCTCCTCGTCGAAGGTGCCGGCCATCAGTCCGGCCTCGCCGAAGACCCGCAGGGCGCGGCCGACCTCCGGGATGAGCTCGACCCGGCCGTCGACCATCCGCGGCTCGTGCTCGTCGGCGGTGCGGTTGTGCGGGGCGAAGTGCTCGGTGGCCACCTGCTGGGCCAGGTCGAGCACCGCGTCGAAGGTCTGCCGCGAGTGCTCGGTGAACCGCGGGCGCTTCGTCAGCGACTCGACGTCGAGCCACTCGTGCAGCAGGAAGTCGAGGTCGCGGCGGGACAGGATCAGCGAGGGGCCGGGCATGACGCCAGTGTGCGACCGGCGCGCGAGGGCGGGGAAGCGGGGCTCCGGATCGATCCCCGGAGCCCCGGTTCCCCGCCCTCGGTGGCGGTCAGCGGGCGGTGTCGCCCGGGCGGCCGGTCGGCGGCGGGGTGGACGTCGGCGCCGCCGCACCGGCGGCCTGCACCGCCTGCTCGCCCGCGTCGGTCTCGTCGGTGGGCGCCTGCCCGGCCGACTCCGCCTGCGCGGCCTGGATGCCCGACTTCTCGCTCAGCTTCAGCTGCGGCAGGAAGAGGAACACGAAGAACCCGATCGCGACGACGCCGGCGGCGATGAGGAACACCAGGTCGACCGAGGCGGTGAAGCCCTCGCGGAAGGGGTCCACGAGCAGCGGGAACTCCGCGATCCGGGTGGTGTCGGAGGTGACCTCCTCGATGCCCGCCTGGCTCAGCTGCTGGGCCTGGGCGGCGGCGTCCGGGTTGCTCGCCGCCGCGGCGCCGATCCGGTCGCCGATCTCCTGCGGCAGCCGGGTGAACAGCAGCGAGAGGAAGGCCGCCGTCCCGATCGTGCCGCCCATCTGGCGGAAGAAGGTGACCGACGACGTCGCGACGCCCATCTCCCGCGGGGAGACGGCGTTCTGCACGGCGAGGATGACCGGCTGGAAGTTGAAGCCCAGCCCCAGGCCGAGCATGACCATGAACGGCACCAGCGCCCAGACCGAGGTGTCCGGCCCGACGACGAACGACATCGACGTCAGGGCGACGACCATCAGCGCCACGCCGACCAGCGGGAACACCTTGTACCTGCCGGTCCTCGAGATCGCGATGCCGGAGCTCATCGCGCCGGTCATGATCCCCAGCACGAGCGGCACCATCTGCAGGCCGGCCACCGTGGCGCTGGAGCCCTTCACGATCTGCAGGTACTGCGGGAGCAGCAGCAGCCCGCCGAACATGCCGGCGCCCATGACCACCGAGCCGATGCCGCTGACGGTGAAGGTGCGGTTGCCGAACAGCCGCAGCGGCAGCAGCGCGTCGTCCCGGTAGGCCCGCTCGGCCAGCACGAACAGGACGAAGCCGACCACGCCGATGGCGTAGCAGGCCACGGCCCGCCCGGAGGTCCAGCCCCAGATGCGGCCCTGCTCGGCGACGATCAGCAGCGGCACCAGGAAGGCGACGAGGGTGAGCGCGCCGGGCCAGTCGATGCGGTGCTCGCGGCGCTCGTGCGGCAGGTGCAGCACCCTCCACACGGCGGCGAAGGCGATCGCGCCCAGGGGCACGTTGACGTAGAAGATCCAGCGCCAGCCGTCGACGCCGAGCAGCGAGGTCTGCCCGGCGAAGAAGCCGCCGATGACCGGGCCGAGGACGCTCGAGGAGCCGAAGACGGCCATGAAGTAGCCCTGGTACCGGGAGCGCTCCCGCGGCGGGACGATGTCGCCGATGATCGCCAGCGCCAGGGACATGAGCCCGCCGGCGCCGATGCCCTGCACCGCGCGGAAGGCGGCCAGCTGGTACATCGAGTCGGCCATGCCGCACAGGATCGAGCCGAGGACGAAGACGCCGATCGCGAACAGGTAGAACGGCCGGCGCCCGTAGATGTCGGAGAGCTTCCCGTACAGCGGGGTGGCGATCGTCGAGGTGATGAGGAACGCCGTCGTCGCCCAGGCCTGCAGGTCGTAGCCCTGCAGGTCGTCGGCGATGGTGCGGATGGCGGTGGAGACGACGGTCTGGTCCAGCGCCGCCAGGAACATCGCGACCATGAGGCCGACGAGGATCGTGACGATCTGCCGGTGGGTGAACGCGCCGTCCGCGCCGGGTGCGGCGGCTGATCGCCGCCGTGCCTCGCGCTCGGCTGCGGTGGTCTGGCTCATCGGAGGTCTCCCGGTACGGGCGTGGAGGCCGCGTCGCCCGGCAGGGCGGCGGCGAGGTCGTCGAGGAAGCGGCCGAGGAGGTCGCTGAAGGTGGCGAGGTCGTCCTCGCCCCAGGTGCTGGTGATGCGGTCGAGGACGGCGGCGCGGTCCCGGCCCAGCTGCTCGAGCGCGGCGAGCCCGGCGTCGGTCACGACGAGCCGGGTGGCCCGGCCGTCGGACTCGTCGGCCACCCGGCGCACCAGGCCCTCGGCGACGAGGACGGCGACGTGCCGGCTCACCGTCGAGGGGTCGGCGCGGACCTCGTCGGCCAGCGCGCCCTGGCGGAGCGGCCCGAGCCGGACGAGCGGGTGCAGCAGCACGAGCGCCGCGCGGTCGCGTACGTCGGGCGCGAAGTGCACCTTCGCCGCGGTGACCAGCCGCAGGAAGCGCGGCATCTGCTCGGACAGCGTGCCCACGGAGCGGTCGCGCGGCGGCGAGGCGGTCCGGTGCGGGCCGGGGGGAGGGGACATGACGGCCCTTCGAGGTGGAGCAGGGAGCACGCCGAGCATAAGACGGTTGTTGGATGCAAGCACGTAGTTGCAGACTGCACCGGTTGTGATCCTGGCGACGTCGCAGGCCCGGCCCGGCCGGTGGGATCCTGGAGCCGGTGGGGCGAGCCGCCCCGTACCCCTGACGACCCCGAGAGGAACGCGAGCCACCGGTGAGCTCCCCGCAGGACGACCTCCGCGCGCGCCTCGCCGGCCTGACGCTCGCCGACGAGCACCGGCTGCGCCGCCGCCTCGACGGGCTGCGGAGGACGCGGGACGCCGGCGCAAGGGAACGGCAGCAGGAGCGCCTCGTCGCCGACGTCGTCGCCGCGGAGGAGCGCATCGCCCGCCGGCGCGCGGCGGTGCCCGCGGTCTCCTACCCAGAGGACCTGCCCGTCAGCGCGCGCCGCGACGACATCGCCGCGGCGCTGCGCGACGCGCAGGTGGTCGTCGTCGCCGGCGAGACCGGCTCGGGCAAGACCACGCAGCTGCCGAAGATCGCCCTCGAGCTCGGCCGGGGCGTCCGCGGCCGGATCGGGCACACCCAGCCGCGCCGGATCGCCGCGCGCAGCGTCGCCGAGCGGATCGCCGAGGAGCTGGGGACGCCGCTGGGCGAGGCGGTCGGCTACAAGATGCGCTTCAACGACCAGGTCTCGGACTCGACGCTGGTCAAGCTCATGACCGACGGCGTGCTGCTCGCCGAGATCGCGCACGACCGGCTGCTGCGCCAGTACGACACGATCATCCTCGACGAGGCCCACGAGCGGAGCCTCAACATCGACTTCCTGCTGGGCTACCTGGCCCAGATCCTGCCGCGGCGCCCGGACCTGAAGCTGGTCATCACCTCGGCCACCATCGACGTCGAGCGGGTCGCCGCCCACTTCTCGGGCGCGCCGGTCGTCGAGGTCAGCGGCCGCACGTACCCGGTGGAGGTGCGGTACCGCCCGGTCGTGGACCCGGACGACCCGGAGGCCGACGAGGACCGCGACCAGGTGACGGCGATCCTGGACGCCGTCGACGAGCTGACCGCCGAGGGCCCGGGCGACATCCTCGTGTTCCTCGCCGGTGAGCGCGAGATCCGCGACACCCAGGACGCGCTGGCCGACCGCGAGCTGCGCGACACCGAGGTGGTCCCCCTCTACTCGCGGCTGTCGGCCGCCGACCAGCACAAGGTCTTCGCCCCGCACACCGGACGGCGGATCGTGCTGGCCACCAACGTGGCCGAGACCTCGCTGACCGTGCCGGGCATCCGCTACGTCATCGACCCGGGGACCGCGCGCATCTCGCGGTACAGCCACCGGACCAAGGTGCAGCGGCTGCCGATCGAGGCGGTCAGCCAGGCGTCGGCGCGGCAGCGGTCGGGCCGGTGCGGCCGGCTCGGACCGGGGATCGCCATCCGGCTGTACACCGAGGACGACTTCGACGCCCGGCCGGAGTTCACCGACCCGGAGATCCTGCGCACCAACCTCGCCTCGGTGCTGCTGCAGATGGCCGCCCTCGACCTCGGCGCCGTCGACGAGTTCCCCTTCGTCGACCCGCCGGACCGCCGGGCCGTCGCCGACGGCCTGGCGCTGCTGGAGGAGCTGGGGGCGCTCGACGAGCAGGGGGCGCTCACGCCGACCGGCCGCTCGCTGGCCGCCCTGCCCCTGGACCCGCGGATCGCCCGCATGGTGGTGGAGGCCGACCGCCGCGGTGTGCTGGAGGAGGTCCTGGTCATCGCGGCCGGGCTCACCATCCAGGACCCGCGCGAGCGGCCCACCGAGCACCAGCAGGCCGCCGACGAGCTGCACCGCCGCTTCGCCGACGAGAACTCCGACTTCCTGGCGCTGCTCAACCTGTGGCGCTACCTGGGCGAGCAGGCGGAGGCGCTGAGCGGCAACCAGTTCCGCCGCACCGTGAAGCGGGAGTTCCTGCACTACCTGCGCATCCGGGAGTGGCAGGACCTGCACGGCCAGCTGCGCGGGACCGCCCGGCGGCTCGGGATGGAGCTGCGCGGGGCGGCCACCGAGCCCGACGAGCGCGGCATCACCGCGTCCCTGCTGGCCGGTCTGCTGTCCCAGGTCGGCATGCAGGCGGAGCCGGCCAGGACGAGGGACGGCAAGCCCGGCCGCCCGGGCCGGGAGTACCTCGGGACGCGGGGCACCCGGTTCGTCCTCGCGCCCGGCACGCCGCTGGCGAAGAAGCCGCCGCGCTGGGTGGTGGCCGCCGAGCTGGTGGAGACCAGCCGGTTGTTCGCGCGCACGGTGGCGCGGATCGACCCGGAGACCGTCGAGCAGCTGGCCGACCACCTGGTGAAGCGCCAGTACTCCGAGCCCCGGTGGGACGCGAAGCGCGGCTCCGTCGTCGCCACCGAGCGGGTCACGCTCCACGGCCTGCCGCTGGTCGTCGGCCGGCGCGTCCAGTACGGCTCCATCGACCCCGAGGTGAGCCGGGAGCTGTTCATCCGGCACGCGCTCGTGCAGGGGGAGTGGACGACCCACCACCGCTTCTGGGCGGAGAACGCACGTGCGATCGAGCAGGTCGCCCAGCTCGAGGAGCGGGCCCGCCGGCGCGACATCGCCGTGGACGACGAGACGCTGTTCGAGCTCTACGACGCCCGCGTCCCGGCCGACGTCGTCAGCACCCGGCACTTCGACAGGTGGTGGAAGCAGGCGCGGCACCGGACGCCGGACCTGCTCACCTTCACGCCGGCCATGCTCACGAACGCCGCGGCAGCCGGTCAGGTGCGGGTGGAGGACTTCCCGGACGAGGTGCCGTTGACGCAGGGGTTGAGCCTGCCGCTGTCCTACGCCTTCGCCCCGGGTTCCGCCGAGGACGGGGTCACCGTCGACGTCCCGCTGGGCGTGCTGGACACCGTGGTCGACCGGACGTCGGGGGAGTCGCTGGCGTTCACCGTCCCCGGGCTGCGCGAGGAGCTGGTCACCGCCCTGCTGCGCACACTGCCCAAGCAGCAACGCCGGGCGCTGGTGCCGATCCCCGACCGGGTGCGCGAGGTGCTGCCGCACATCGACCCCGGTGAGCCGCTGCTGCCCGCGTTGGAACGGGAGCTGCGCCGGGCCGCGGGCGTCGTCGTCCCGCCCGACGCGTGGCAGCCCGGGCAGGTGCCCGACCACCTGCGGGCCACCTTCCGGGTGCTCGACGACCAGCAGCGCCCGCTGGCCACGGGCAAGGACCTCGCCGCGCTCAAGGCGCAGGTGGCACCGCAGGCCCGGGCCACGCTGGCCGCCGCGGCCGCGTCGGTCGAGCGCAGCCGGATGACCACCTGGGACGTCGGCACGCTGCCGCGCACCGTCGAGGTCCGCCGCGGCGACCACCTGGTCACCGCCTACCCCGCGCTGGTGGACGAGGGCGCGACCGTCGGCGTCCGCGTCGTCCCCACCGAGGTCGAGGCCGGGCGGCTGACCTGGCGCGGGGCGCGGCGGCTGCTGGTGCTGGTCGCCGGCTCGCCGACCAAGCAGGTGGTCAAGAGCCTGACCCCGCGCACCCGGCTGGCGCTGCAGTTCAACCCCGACGGCGAGATCCCGGCGCTGGTGGACGACTGCGTGGACGCCGCCGCCGACGAGCTGATCGCCGCGGCAGGCGGCCCGCCGCGGGACCAGGCGGCCTTCGACGCGCTGGTCGCGACGGCGAAGCGGGAGCTGCACCCGCTCACCGTCGACGCCGTGCAGAAGGTGGAAGCCGTGCTCACCCAGGCGCGCGAGGTCGCCGTCGCCATCGGGGCGGCACCGGCACGCCGGGTGCCCGAGGCGGCGGTCGCCGACCTGCGCCGCCAGATGACCGGCCTGCTGCACCGAGGCTTCGTCGCCGCGGCCGGCCGCCGCCGGCTGCCCGACCTCGTCCGCTACCTGCGGGCGATGGCCCACCGCCTGGAGAAGCTCCCGGCCAACGCCGTCCGCGACGAGCTGTGGACGGCGCAGGTCGCGGCGGTCACCGCCGAGTACGAGCAGCTGCGTCGCGAGGTGCCCGCCACCGGCGCCCCGGACGACCCGGTGGTCCGCGTGCGCTGGATGGTCGAGGAGCTGCGCGTCGGCCTCTTCGCGCAGGGCATCGGCACGCCGCGCCCGATCAGCGAGCAGCGCGTCTACAAGGCGATCGACGCCCTCCTCTGATCCGCCGGGCTCAGCGGGCCGGGTCCGCCTGGTCCTCCTGGGCCCTCTGGTCGGTCTCCCGCAGCAGGGCCGAGATGCGTTGCCGGGTGACGCCGAAGAGGGCGGCGATCCGGTTGATGCTGATCTGCTCCGCCTGCAGGGCGGCGGCCTGCTCCCGCCGCCAGGTGTGGCCTGCCGCGGAGAGGGCCGCCAGCACGGTCGAGATGCGCTCGACGATCAACGGGCGGGACTCGGCGGTCACGATCTCGAGCCACGGCTCGCCGCCTCGCCGCCGCCGCAGCAGCGTCTCCGCACGGGCCCGGGACTGCACGAGCTCGTCGACGCACCGGTCGAGCTCGGTGACGAGGTCGGCGAGAGCCTGCTCGGCCACGTCGGGGGCCTTGTCGTGGTGTGCGTCGGCGGGCACAACCCCTCCGTTCCTGGGTGGGATGCGTCGCACACTACCAAAGTGAATAGGTGTTGCATGCAACCAGCATTGCGACGCAACGGGTCTGACATGCAACGGGCCTTGCGCTCACGGGCCCGGACGTGGTTTGTTGTGCGCAACGCAGTCGTCGGGGAGCGCCCCCGGGCCACGACCTCGCCGCAGATCGGAACTCCATGTCCAGCCGCAACGCCAGCTTCGACCTGCCGCCGACCGCCGGGAGCGTGCGCGTCGCCCGCCACGTGCTGCTGGAGCTCATGCGGGCGTGGGCCGTCCCGCACGACCAGGAGGACGGCGCACTGCTGCTCACCGAACTGGTCACCAACGTCGTCGACCACGTCGAGGGCGAGGCGGAGCTCACCGTCGAGGTCACCGCCGGCGAGGACTGGCTGCGCATAGCCGTCGTGGACGGGTCCGCGGTGCGGCCCGTCGTGCGGGAGCTGTCGACGGACCGACCGCGCGGCAGGGGCATGCGGATGGTCCAGCAGATCGCCGACCGCTGGGGTGTCGAGGACCACCTCGGCGGCAAGCGCGTGTGGTTCGAGCTCCGCCTGCCGGGGATGTGACCGGGAGGCTGGTTTGCCGTCGGCGCTGATCGGGGAGGGGTTCGGGGGAAGACGACCGAGAGGAAGGACGGCGATGAGCGAGCCGAACAGCAGCCAGGCCGCGGGCGAGGGTCTCTCCGACGAGGAGATGATCGAGACGGTCGCCGGGCAGACCGACAGCGCCTCGGAGAACGCCGACGTGGCGGGCAAGGACTGGAACGGGGAGGCCGCCGAGGCCCCCGCTCCGACCGACGAGGCCTGAGACCGGACGCACGCGGTCCCGGCTCCCCCCTCGGGGAGCCGGGACCGTCGTCGTTCAGGGCGCGACCAGCATCCCGGCGCCGACGGTCGCGTTGGTCGCCTCGTCGACGATGATGAACCGCCCCGTCGCCCGGTTGCGCGCGTAGTCGTCGACGAACAGCGGCTGCGTGGTGCGCAGCTGCACCCGGCCGATGTCGTTGAGCCCCAGCTCGCCGGCGGCCTGGTCGCGGTGCAGCGTGTTGACGTCGAGCCGGTAGGCGACGTCCTTCACCACCGCCCGCACCGAGCGCGTCGTGTGCTTGATCGCCAGCCGCTGCCGGGGGCGCAGCGGCTGGTCGGTCATCCAGCAGACCAGCGCGTCGAGGTCCTGCGTGGCCCGCGGGGCGTTCGCCGGGCGGCAGACCAGGTCGCCGCGGGAGACGTCGAGGTCGTCGGCCAGCCGCACGGTCACCGACATGGGCGGGAACGCCTCGTCCACCGGACCGCGCGGGCCGTCGATGCCGGCGATCGTCGTCGTCAGGCCGCTGGGCAGGACCTGCACCTCGTCGCCCGTGCGCAGCACGCCGCTGGCCACCCGGCCGGCGTAGCCGCGGTAGTCGTGGTGGGCGTCGGACTGCGGCCGGATCACGTACTGCACCGGGAACCGGGTGTCCACGAGGTTGCGGTCGCTGGCCACGTGCACGTGCTCCAGGTGGTGCAGCAGCGAGGGCCCGCCGTACCAGGGCGTGTTCTCCGACCGGGTGACCACGTTGTCGCCGTTGAGCGCGGAGATGGGTACGACGGTCAGGTCGGGGATGTCCAGCTTCGCGGCGAAGGCGGTGAACTCCTCGCGGATCGCCTCGTAGGCGGCCTCGGACCAGTCGACGAGGTCCATCTTGTTCACCGCGACCACCAGGTGCGGCACCCGCAGCAGCGAGGCGAGGAAGGCGTGCCGCCGGCTCTGCTCGAGCATGCCCTTGCGCGCGTCCACCAGCACGATGGCCAGGTCGGCGGTCGAGGCGCCGGTGACCATGTTGCGGGTGTACTGCACGTGGCCGGGGGTGTCGGCCAGGATGAAGGTGCGCCGCGGGGTGCTGAAGTACCGGTAGGCGACGTCGATGGTGATGCCCTGCTCGCGCTCGGCGCGCAGGCCGTCGGTGAGCAGCGCGAGGTCGACGTAGTCGCCCTTGCTGGCCCGCTCGACCGCCTCGTACTGGTCCTCGAACACCGCCTTGCTGTCGTACAGCAGCCGGCCGATCAGCGTGCTCTTGCCGTCGTCGACCGAGCCGGCGGTGGCGATCCGCAGGATGTCCTTGCGGGCGAGCGCGATGTCGTGCGCCTGCTCGGCGGCGGCGGAGTGCAGGTCCACGGGCTCTTCGACGGGGGTCATCGGGCGATCTCCTGGCGGCGGGCGGCGGGGCGGCGCACCCTGGGGCGCGGACCCCGGGAGAGGTGCGCATGTTCGTGTTCGCGGTGGCGGCGCCCGCGCTGCTGGTCGTCGTCCTGGGCTACGTCGTCGGCTACGCCGTGGGCGCCTGGGTGACCGACCTGTTCGGGACGACGTCGCCGGTGGTGGCCGAGCGCGTCGGCTGGACGACGGGGCTGCTGCTCCTGGCCGTCGCGGTGCGCGTCGTGGTCGTGCTCCGGCGGCGCAGCCGTCGGCGGGCGCATCAGAAGTAGCCCTCCTTCTTGCGGTCCTCCATGGCGGCGTCGCTGACCTTGTCGTCGCCGCGGGTGGCGCCGCGCTCGGTCATCCGGGTCACCGCGATCTCGGCGATGACCTCCTCGACCGTGGTCGCCCGGGACGGGACCGCCGCGGTCAGGTTCGCGTCGCCGACGGTGCGGTAGCGGACGGTCTCGCGGCGCACCTGCTCGCCCTCGCGCGGCCGGATGAACTCGTTGACCGCGTAGAGCATCCCCTGCCGCTCGACGACCTCCCGCTCCTGCGCGAGGTACAGCGCGGGGATCGCGATCTCCTCGCGGAGGATGTACTGCCAGATGTCGAGCTCGGTCCAGTTCGACAGCGGGAAGACGCGGATCGACTCGCCGAGGTGGATCCGGCCGTTGTAGAGGTCCCACAGCTCGGGCCGCTGGTTCTTCGGGTCCCACTGGCCGAACTCGTCGCGGAAGGAGAACATCCGCTCCTTGGCGCGGGCCTTGTCCTCGTCGCGCCGGGCGCCGCCGAACAGGGCGGTGAAGCCGTGCTCCTCGACCGCGTCGAGCAGCACGGGGGTCTGGATCCGGTTGCGGGAGCCGTTGGGCTCCTCCTTGACCGTGCCGGCGGCGATCGCGTCGGGAACCGAGGCCACGACCAGCTGCACGCCGAGCTCGGCCACCCGCTTGTCCCGGAACTCGAGGACGTCGGGGAAGTTCAGGCCCGTGTCCACGTGCATCACGGGGAAGGGGATGCGGGCCGGCGCGAAGGCCTTGCGGGCCAGCTCCAGCATCACGATGGAGTCCTTGCCGCCGGAGAAGAGCAGCACCGGCCGTTCGAGCTCCGCGACGACCTCGCGGATCACGTGGATGGACTCGGCCTCCAACGTCTCCAGCTGGCTCAGCCGGTAGTCAGGCGTGGTCACGTGGGGGAGCTCCGGAGGTTCGGGGGCAGGCTCTTCCAGGGCACCAACCCCATCGGATCGGTGCGGATTCCCCTCCAGTGTCCGCTATCGCCCCGCGCGCACCGCAGCCAGGATGGGCTCGACCAGCTCCGGACGGCAGACGACCAGGTCGGGCAGGGAGAGCTCGGCTGCGTTGTAGACCAGCGGTGTGCCGTCGATCCGGCACGTGACCAGCCCGGCGGCGCGCGCCACCGCGACCGGCGCCGCGGAGTCCCACTGGTACATCCCGCCCGAGTGCACGTAGGCGTCGACCTCGCCGCGCACCACCGCGAGCACCTTGTAGCCGGCCGAGCCCATCGGCACGAGCTCGCCCTCGAGCGCCCGGGCGACGGCGTCGGCCTCGGCCGGCGGGCGGGTGCGGCTCACCGCGATGCGGACCGGTCCGCCACCCCGGGCAGGCAGGGCCGGCGCCGGATCGGTCACGAGCACCTCGCCCAGGCCCGGCAGGGCGACCGCGGACGACGACAGCTCGCCGCCCGCCCACAGCGCGACGTGCACCGCCCAGTCGGTGCGGCCCGCCTCGCCGTACTCGCGCGTGCCGTCGAGCGGGTCGACGATCCACACCCGGTCGGCGGTCAGCCGCCGTGCGTCGTCGGCGGCCTCCTCGCTGAGGACGGCGTCGTCCGGGCGCTCGGCGGCGAGCACCCCGCTGATCGCCCGCTGGGCCGCGGCGTCCCCGGCGTCCCCGAGGGCGCGACCGGTCAGCTCCCCGTCCGCCCGCAGGGCGAGCAGCACCTCGGCGGCCGCCTGCGCGGCGCGTACGGCGACGGCGACGTCGTCCACCGGCTCAGCCCCGCTGCAGCGCGGTCGCGTCACCGGGACGGCGCGGCGGGGCGTGCCGGCCGCTCGCGTCGGTGATCGCGCCGAAGTAGGCCGCCTGCTTCTCGGGGCGCGGCATGACGAACAGGCCGCGGGCCTCGACGAGCACCTTCTCCGGCGCGGCGGCCAGCGCGATGGTGCCGGTGATGAACGCCTTGCGGCCCTCGTGGGACTCGACCCGGGCACGGAGCAGCAGCGCCTGCTGCAGCGGCAGCGGGCCGCGGTAGTCCAGCTCCAGGTGGGCGGTCATGCCCCACAGGCCGGCGGCACCGGCGGCGCTGCCCAGCATCTGGTCCATGAACAGCGCGCTCATGCCGCCGTGCACGAAGCTCGGCGGGCCCTCGTAGGCCAGCCCCAGGGTGATCTCGGCGACGACGCCGTCGCCCTCGGGTCGCACGACCAGCGGGGGCGCCAGCGGGTGCGCGATGCCGGTGACCGGGTTGAAGACCCGGCGCCCGTTCGACGGGTCGTCGAGCCGGGGCAGCTCGGACGCCGGCCGCCACGGGCCGCTGATCCGGGCGGTCGCCGCGCGCACCAGCTCGGCCGCCGCGGCGACGTCGCCCGTGGCCGCGGTGGTGGTCACCGAGGCCTCGATCAGCTCGCGGAGGGCGTCGCCCAGGTCCGTCGTCGCGGTCAGCAGCTCCGCGTCGGGAGCGGGAGCGATGTCGTCCGAAGTCACGCCGGAATGGTGACAGGCGGCGTCAGCCCGGCTGGTCGCCGGTCCCGCTCCCCGTTCCCGGGTCCGGAGGACCGGTGCGGCGCAGGCGGACGGTGAAGGACGCCCCGCGCCCGGGCGCGGTGTCCAGGTCGATGGTGCCGCCGTGCGCCGCGACCAGGGACGACGCGATGGCCAGCCCCAGCCCGGTGCCGCCCGCCTCGGCGCCCTCGCCGCCCCGGGTGCGGGACGAGTCGGCCCGGTAGAAGCGCTCGAAGGCGCGCGCCGCGTCGTCGGCGGCCATGCCCGGGCCCTCGTCGGTGACCCGGAGCAGGAGCACGTCGGCCGCGGCGTCCTCGGCGATGGCGACGGTGATGCGCGCGTCCGGCGGCGTGTGGGTCAGCGCGTTGGTGACCAGGTTGCCCACCACCTGGCGCAGCCGGCCCTCGTCACCGAGGACGACGGGGACGTCGGTGAGCGACTCGTCCAGGTGCAGCGCGATCGGCCGGTCGGGCTGGACGGCGCGGGCGTCGTGGACCGCGTCCCCGGCGATGGCGGCGAGGTCGACGGGCTGGATGGTGAGGGGCCGGCGCTGGTCGAGGCGGGCCAGCGTCAGCAGGTCCTCGACGAGGCCGCCCATGCGGGCCCCCTCCGCCTCGATCCGGCCCATGAGACGGCGGAGGTCCTCGTCGGACTGGACCGCGCCCTGCCGGTACAGCTCGGCGAATCCGCGGATCGAGGTCAGCGGGGTGCGCAGCTCGTGGCTGGCGTCGCCGACGAACCGGCGCATCTTCTCCTCCGACCGGCGGGCCTCCGCCTCGGAGGCCTGCTGCGCGCGGAAGGCGCTCTCGATGCGCGCCAGCATGCCGTTGAGCGCGGTGGACAGCCGGCCCACCTCGGTGCGCTGGTCGCCCTCGGGGACGCGCTGGGAGAGGTCCCCGGCCGCGATCGCCTGCGCGGTGCGCTCCACCTCGGCCAGCGGGCGGAGGCTGTTGCGGACCAGCAGGTAGCCGGCGATGCCGAGCATCGTCAGGACGACGAACCCGACGACGGCCTCGATGGCGACCAACCGGCTGATGGCCTTCTGGTCGGCCTCGAGGTCGAATCCGACGACGAGCGTGTACCCCTCGGGCAGCTGGCCGCTCATCACCCGCCAGCTCGTGCCGTCGTCCGCGCGCACGGTCATCGGCTGGTAGGAGAACTCGCCGGCGGCCACGCGGCCGGGGTCGATCTCCGGGATGCTGTCCTGGTCCTCGGGACCCTGGAAGTCCACCATGCGCGGCGCTCCAGGAGGGAGGCAGCCGGCGTACGGGACTCCCGGGGCCGTGCGGTACTCCCCGTCCAGGCAGGCCCCGAACACCTCGCGGTCGGCCTGCTTGACGGTCGAGCGCAGGCCCGCGTCCTGCTGCTCCTGCAGGTAGTCCCGCAGCAGGGAGGTCGTGGCGAACCCGGTGGCCAGGAGCGCCACAGCGACCAGCGCGACCAGCAGCGCGACGAGGGTGACCCGCAGCGGGACGCGCGGGCCGGTGGGTGCGGGTGACGGAGCGGTCATGCCCCCCGCGGCAGCCGGAGCGTGTAGCCCACCCCCCGGATGGTGTGCAGGAGGCGCGGCTCGGTGGTGTCGATCTTGCGGCGCAGGTAGGAGATGTAGGACTCCACGACGTTGGCCTCGCCGTTGAAGTCGTAGTTCCACACGTGGTCGAGGATCTGCGCCTTGGACAGCACCCGCCCGGCGTTGGCCATGAGGTAGCGGAGCAGCTTGAACTCCGTCGGCGACAGGCTGATCACCGCGCCCGCCTTGATGACCTCGTGGCTCTCCTCGTCGAGCTCGATGTCGGCGAAGGTGAGCCGCGGCGCCTCGGCCGCCTGCTGGGGGCCGGTGGTGCGCCGCAGGACCGCGCGGATGCGGGCGATCACCTCGTCGAGGCTGAAGGGCTTGGTCACGTAGTCGTCGCCGCCGAGCGTCAGGCCCGACACCTTGTCCTCCGCGGCGTCCCGGGCGGTGAGGAACAGCACCGGGGTGCGGCGGCCGGACTCGCGCAGCCGGCGGACCACGCCGAACCCGTCGAGCCCCGGCATCATCACGTCGAGCACGAGCAGGTCGGGGCGGAACGACGTGGCCAGGGCGAGCGCCTGCTGGCCGTCGGCGGCGGTGGCGACCTCGAAGCCCGCGTAGCGCAGGCTGGCGGAGAGGAGCTCGCGGATGTTGGGCTCGTCGTCCACCACGAGCAGCCGCGCCTCGGGCGCGCGGGTCTGCGGGTTGCCGGCCACGGAACCTCCGGTGGAACGAGCGGGTGCCGTCGTCATGTCCTCGAGCCTGCGGTCCACGGCTGCCGCTGCACTGGACGCTACCTGTGAACTCCCTGCACGTGCCCGCCGTCAGCCGGCGGGGGCCATGGCGCGGCCGCGGCGCCAGTAGCCGATCGCGTGGTGCTGCGCCCGGCCCAGCCCCCAGCGGCCGCGCAGGTCGGCCCGGATGGCCCGGACGGCGGCCGACTCCGCACCGACCCAGGCGAAGACATCGTCGCCGGCCGGTCGGTCCAGGGCGGCGACCGCGTCGACCAGCAGCGTGCTCTCGCCCGGCGGGGTGCCGTCGCGGTGCAGCCAGTGCACGGCGATCCCGGGCGGCCCGGCGAGCGGCTGCTCCTCCTCGGGGCCGGCCACCTCCAGGTAGGCGACCCCCGTCGTCCCGGGCGCCGCCGCGGCCAGCAGCCGGCTGATCGCCGGCAGCGCCGTCTCGTCGCCGACCAGCAGCAGCCACGCGGCCGGGCGCTCGGCCAGCGACGCCGCGCCGGCCACGGCGAGCAGCGCACCGGGGCGCGCCGCGGCGGCCCACGCCGCGGCCGGCCCGTCGCCGTGCAGCACGAAGTCGATCTCCAGCTCCCCGACGGCCGGGTCCTGACGGCGGGCGGTGTAGCTGCGCAGCGCGATCCCGTGGCTGCCCTCGGGCCAGACGATGCGGCCGTCGCGCTGGATGCGCGGCCACCGCGGCTCGGCGTCACCCACGCGCGGCACGAGCAGGTTGACCGTCGGACCGGCCGCGGCGACGGCGTCCGGGCTGCCGGTCAGGAGCACCCGGCGGACCGACGGGGTGACGTCGGTGACCGCGGTGACGGTGAGGACGTCGGCTGCGCGGAGTCCGTCGGGGGAGGTCACGACCGGAGGTTAGTGCGCCGCAGCGCGGGGCCGGCCCGGCCGTCCCCGGGGGAATGGGGTCGACCGGGCCGGCGTCGCGGACGGAGCGACCTCACGGACGGTGACGGGACCACGGCCTCGTCCCGCTCGGCGGAGGTGCTGCTCGGCGTCGAGGACCACGCTAGGTCACCGGATGGTCCCTGCCAGCGCCCGCACGGGTGAGACCGGCTCCCGAACGGGTGATCGATGCGGGTGCCCGGTGCGATGTGTGTGCCGGCGCTGCCGGGGGCAGGGGGGACCCACACCGTCCACGAGCGAGGAGCCGGCATGGCCGACGACTTCACGAAAGGTGACCACGTCACCTGGAAGAGCCACGGGGGCACGGCCGAGGGGACCGTGAAACGGAAGATCACCTCCGACACCGAGGCGTCCGGGCGCACCGTGCGCGCCAGCGAGGACGACCCGCAGTACGAGGTGGAGAGCGAGAAGAGCGGCGGCACCGCCGTCCACAAGCCCTCCGCGCTCGACAAGGACTGACCCGACCGGCACCCGCCGGAGCAGCAGACAGGAGACGACGTGACCGAGTCCGGAGACACCTTCGCCGGCGTGAGCGCGCGCAGCACCAAGCACAGCCCTCGGGTCGACGAGGAGCTCGAGCACGAGGTCCAGGGCATGCTCAAGGCGGAGCGGGCCACCCGCTCCGAGGAGTGGCGCGAGGTCGAGCCGGTCGCCGAGGGCGAGCCGGACCTGACCGCGGACCCGACCGGCACGCTGGTCGGCGGGACGCCGGTGGGCATGGACGCCGACGCCGTCGTCGCGCGGGCGGAGCTGGCCCGCTGGCTGGACCGTGCGGACTTCCCGAGCACCGGGCCGGACCTGGTCGAGGCGGCGCTCGACCACCGCGCGCCGGACGCCGTGGTCGCCGAGCTGGAGCGGCTCCCCGACGGCGAGACCTACGAGCGCATCGGCGATGTCGTCCGCGCCCTGGGCTACCCGACCGAGACCGGCCCCGGGCCGGGGGCGACCGAGGGCTGACCCGCGGCAGCGGGCACCGTCACTCCCGCGCGAGACCGGCGGTGCCCGCCCCGTCGTGGTCGACGTCCTGGTCCGTCACGAGGTCCACCGTGACGCGGACGAGGTGCCCGGTATAGGCGTTGGGACCCATGTGCCGGCCGGTTCCGTCGTAGTCGGCCACCGTGGTGCCGCGGTCGAGGCCGATGTCGAGGCCCGACCAGGAGATCGTCAGCCAGAAGATCTGGTCGGTCTCCATCCGGCCTGCGGGTTCCCCGTCGATGAGCAGGGTTCCCGTGCCGTGCGGGAACGGGCCCTCGCCGCGCCGCTCCAAGGCGAAGCCGAGGGTGGTGGCGCCCGGCGGGACGGGCCGGTCGGACGTGACGAGCTGGTGGGTCCCGCCGATGTTGAGGTCGTGCACCAGGTGCCCGTCGCGGACGAACAGCGAGTAGCCCGACGTCGCGTCGCCGTGCGCAATCAGCACGCCGTCGGCCGCGCCGAGCGATCCCGTGGGGTTGACGTGCGCGGTGATGCGGTAGCTCCGGCTGCGCAGGTCCGGCGCGACGTCGCTGGGGACGTGCCCCATGCCCGACCAGAAGGTGAACCGCGTGCGGTCCCCGGCGTGCCGGGCGGCGTTCTCGGCGAACCTCTCGCCGAAGCGGTCGTCCAGCGGCAGCACCTTGTTGGCCGCCGCCTGCTCCCACCAGCAGGCCTGCAGGGCGGCGAGCCGCTCCGGCTGCTCGGCGGCGAGGTCCCGGACCTCGTTCATGTCGGTCGAGAGGTCGTAGAGCTCCCAGCGGTCGCTCTCGAACGCGGTGCCCGGCGCGTGGTACGCGACGGCCTTCCAGCCGTCCTGCCAGATCCCGCGGTGGCCGAACATCTCGAAGTACTGCACGGTCTTGCCGGTGCGGGCGTCCGGGCGGTCGAGGGTGCCGGCGAAGCTGACGCCGGTCATGGCCTCGGGGGACGGGATCCCGAGCAGGTCCAGCACGGTGGGCGCCAGGTCGGAGACGTGGCAGAACTGGTGCCGCAGGGTCCCCGCCTGCGCCGGCGCGACCAGCCGGTCGGGTCCCGAGACGATCAGGCCGTCGCGGACGCCGCCGCCGTGGGTGTTCTGCTTGTAGCGCTTCAGGGGGGTGTTGGCCGCCATCGCCCAGCCGTGCGGGAAGTTCGAGTGGGTGTCCGGTCCGCCGATGTCCTCGAGGCGGGCGAGCTTCTGCTCGAGCGGTTCGGCCACCATGTTGAAAGGGCCCATGGCGTTGACGAACCCCAAGGGCCCGCCTTCCTGGCTGGCACCGTTGTCCGAGGTGATCAGCACGAGCGTGTCCTCCAGCTGGCCGGTCGCCTCCAGCACGTCCACGAGCCGGCCGAGGTGCTGGTCGAAGTGCGCGAGCATGGCCCCGTAGGCCCCCATCAGGCGGGCGAAGAGGCGCTGCTCGTCGGCGCTGTGCTCGGCCCACGCGAGGACGCCGGGGTTCCGATCGGGGAGCACGGTCCCGGGCGGGACGACGCCCAGCCGGATCTGCTCGGCCAGCCGGTCGCTCCGGGTCCGGTCCCAGCCCTTGGCGAACACCGCCGCGTAGTGGTCGATCAGATCCCGGGGCGCCTGGTGCGGGGCGTGGCAGGCGCCGGGTGCGAGCAGCATGTGCCAGGGCGCGTCCGGCGTCGCCGCCTCGTGGCTGGTGACGTAGGTGATGGCGTGGTCGACGAGGTCCTCGGTCAGGTGGTAGCCGGTCTCGTAGGTGCCGGGGGCCGCGACGTGGCTGTTGTCCTGGACCAGCTCGGGTGAGTACTGGTCGGTCTCCGCGTCGAGGAAGCCGTAGAAGCGGTCGAACCCGCGGCCCAGCGGCCAGCCGTCGAACGGCCCGGTCGGGCCGGTCTCGGTCAGCGGCGTGCAGTGCCACTTGCCGACCATGTAGTTGCGGTAGCCGTGCTGGCGGAGGATCTCCGCCAGGGTCGGTGCGTCGGCAGCGATCTTGCCCCGGTAGCCGGGGAAGCCCGAGTCGAAGTTCGCCAGGCAGCCCATCCCGACGTCGTGGTGGTTCCGGCCGGTCAGCAACGCCGAGCGGGTCGTCGAGCACATCGCGGTGGTGTGGAAGCCGGTGTACCGCACGCCGTCCCCGGCGAACCGGTCGATGACCGGGGTGGCGATCTCCGAGCCGTAGCACCCGAAGTCGCCGAAGCCGACGTCGTCGAGCAGCACGACCAGCACGTTCGTCCGCCCGCCGGGCGGGCGCACGGGTTCCGGCCAGTGCGGCTCCGAGTCGGCGATGGTCGCGCCGATCCTCTGCGGAGGCCCCTCGGGTGCCGGCATGGGCGGACGCTACCAGCGATCACGCCCCTGTCCAGGGGCCTCCGCCGCTCGCCGTCCCGTCGGGGAGGCGGTGGAGCGGGAGGGATCAGCCCGGCTCCTCCCGGGCCTGCTCCTCCGCGATCTCCTCCGCTCCGCGGCGGCGGAAGAGCCGGGAGCCCGGGAAGCCCTTCACGACCTGGCGCAGGTCCTGCACCGTGTCGACGAGGGCGTGCACGTCGGTGCCCACGTCCCCGAGGGACTCCAGCACCGGGAGGATGTCCTCGTCGAGGTGCGTGATCAGCTGCGGCAGCCGGTCGACGAGGGTGACCATCGCCTCGACCTCGTGCGGCTCGAGGCTCGCCGCCAGCCGGCGGACCGACGGCGCCAGCGCGGTGAGGGCTGGCACGTACTCGTCGAGCATCGGCTCGACCCGGCCGACCATGCCCTCGGCCCGCTCGACCAGGGCGTCGGCGCGGTCGGAGGTCCGCTCCACACCAGCGATCGCCTCGTCCGCCCTCGAGTTCGTGCGCCCGACCGCCTCGATCGCGGCGTCGGCCTTGTCGTTGGTCTGCCCGACGGCCTCGATGGCGCTGTCGGCCTTGTCGTTGGTCTGCCCCACGGCCTCGATCGCCCGGTCGGCCTTGGTGTTGGTCTGCCCGACGGCCTCGATGGCGGCGTCGGCCTTGTCGTTCGTGCGCCCGACCGCCGCGATGGCGGCGTCTGCCTGGTCATTGGTCCGTCCGACCGCCGCGATGGCGGACGCGGCCTCGGTGTTGGTCTGCTCGACGCCCGCGATGAGGGCGTCCGCGCGGTTCGCGACGCCCTCGACGCGGTCCAGCAGCCCCGACACCCGGCCGAGGAGCTGCTCGACCTGGGCGAGCGCGTCCGCGGCCCGGGGGACGAGGGCGAGCGCCTCGGCCACCCCGTCACGTGCTCCGGTCACCACGGCGACGACGTCGGAGGGACCGGGCAGCGAAGGCAGTCTCACTTCCCGCACGCTACGCACGTGCGGCCCGCCTCACACCCGGTCGCCCACGATCCGGTGTTGCCGGACCAGGGAGCGGGTGTTGCGCGCGTCGGCCGGGCGGGGCGGCCGGCGGCCGTATCGTGGAGGGCTCCCGCCTCCGGGTGCGGGACCAGGAGAACCACGGACAGAGGGTGCCGACACCGGTGGGGGACGAGCCGAGGGCCGACGACGCGCGCAGTCGCGGCGTCCCCGACGGCTCCCGGCGCCGCCGCGACCCCGCCGAGCCGCTGACCGTCGAGCAGCTGCTGTCCCGGTCGGGCAGCACCGCCCGGGGGCGCCGGGCCGCGCGCCGCTCGGGTGAGATCCCCGCCGCGCCGGCCGTCCCACCCCCGGGTGTCCGCGACGGTCTGCCGCCCGTGCCGGGCGGGACGACGACACCGCCGCCCTCGCCGCAGGCCGGTCTGCCGCCCGTCCCCGGCGCCGCTCCGCGACCACCGCGCCCACCGGCTCCCGGGTCGCCGGCCGGGTGGCAGCCCGAGCGGCGGCCGTCACGCCGCAGCGGGCCCATCCCGCCGCTGCCGGGCACGGTGCCCCCGCTCCCCGGCACGAGCGCCGCGGGGAACGGCCGACGGCGACCCCCGCGCGCGCCCTCCCGCCCCTCCACGCCCGGCCGCCGCCGGGCGGTGCGCGCCGCGATCGCGCTGTCCGCCGTGCTCGGCCTGGTGGTGCTCTACCACCTGGGGCTCTACTTCTACGTCGACCAGAAGATCGGCCGCGTCGACGCCCTCGCCACCGACGGACCCGAGATCCTCGCCGCGCAGCTGCAGGAGACGTCGGAGACCTACCTCGTCGTCGGCACCGGCGTCCCCGACCAGGAGGGCCCCTCATCGGTGGCGACGCTGCTGGCCTCGGTCTCCGAGGACGGTGAGCGGGCCGTGCTGGTCGGCTTCCCGCCCACCGCGCTCGTCGACACCCCGGAGTGCCGCACCGCCGACGGTGAGCTGCGGGCCCCGACGACCGAGGCCTTCGCCCGCTCGCTGCTCGACGGCGGGCCGTCCTGCATGGTGCGCGCGGTGCAGCAGCTCTCGGGGGTGCAGGTCGACCACTACCTCGGCGTCGACCTGGCCCGCCTCCCCGGGATGGTCGACGTCCTCGGCGGCGTGCCGATGTGCGTCGTGCCCTCGCGCGCGACGGCCGCGGCGGCGGTGCCCCCGCCGCCCGGCGCCTCGGAGCTCACCGCCGAGACGGCCGCGGGCTACCTGCGCCCCGCCGGGGAGGGCACCGACGTCACCGGCACGGCGGTCGCCGAGCGCGCCCAGCGGCTGCTCACCTCGACCCTGCGCGCGGCGATGGCGCGGGACAACGTCCTCGACCCGGTCACCCTCACCCGGTTCCTCAGCCGGGCCGCCGACGCCCTGACCGTCGACGAGCAGACCACCCTCGGTGACCTGCGGACGCTGGCCACCTCCATCGGCGACGTCTCCGGTGACGCCGTGGCGCGCACCGGCCTCCCGGTCGCCCAGGTCGGGCACGTGCCGGCCGGGAGCGAGGAGTCCTACGTCCTGCTCGACGGCGCGGGGACCCGGTCGCTGTTCGACTCCGTCATCGACGGGAGCCGGCTGCCGGAGGGCTTCCTCGCCGAGGACGAGACGGTCGCGCAGCCGGGGGAGGAGGTCGCCGGCGAGCCGGCACCGATCGCCGATCCGAGCACCGCCCTCCTGGCCCCGGGCGAGGTGTCCCTCGACGTGCTCAACGGCACCGGGACCCAGGGGCTCGCCACGACGGTCCACCGCGAGCTGGGCGGCCTGGGCTTCCTGGTCGGGGAGGTGGGCAACGCGGAGGGCACGGTGAGCCAGTCCGTCGTCCGCCACGGTCCGGGCATGGTCGCCCAGGCCCGGACCGTCGCCGCCGCCGTCCCGGGCTCGGTCCTGCAGGCCAGCGACGCGATCGGCGACACCGTGCAGCTCATCGTCGGTCCCGGCTACACCGGCGTCGTCGCCGTCGCGCCGCCCGCGGCCGCGGCACCCGAGCCGCCGGCGGACGACGCGGCGGCGACGCAGGCAGCGGAGCCGCAGGCCGCGACCGTCAGCTGCGGCTGACCCCGGCTGCCGGGATCAGCCGAAGCGGCCGGAGATGTAGTCCTCGGTGGCCTTCTGGTCCGGGTTGCTGAAGATCTTCTCCGTGGGGTTGAACTCGATGAGCCGGCCCGGCTGTCCCACCCCGTTGAGGTTGAAGAAGCCGGTGGACTCGCTCACGCGGGCCGCCTGCTGCATGTTGTGCGTGACGATCACGATGGTGAACCGCTCCTTCAGCTCGGCCATGAGGTCCTCGATGGCCAGCGTGGAGATCGGGTCCAGCGCCGAGCACGGCTCGTCCATGAGCAGCACGTCGGGCTCCACCGCGATCGCGCGCGCGATGCACAGCCGCTGCTGCTGTCCGCCGGAGAGGCTGGAGCCGGGGCGGTCGAGCCGGTCCTTCACCTCGTTCCAGAGGTTGGCGCCCTTGAGTGACTTCTCGACCAGGTCGTCGCTCTCGGACTTCTTCATCTTGTTGTTGTTCAGCCGGTTGCCGGCGATGACGTTGTCGTAGATGGACATCGTCGGGAACGGGTTGGGCCGCTGGAAGACCATGCCGATCTGCCGGCGCACGTTGACCGGGTCGACGTCGGCGCCGTAGAGGTCCTGGCCGTCCATGACGACCTTGCCCTCGACCCGGGCACCGGGCAGCACCTCGTGCATCCGGTTCAGCGAGCGCAGGAAGGTCGACTTCCCGCAGCCCGAGGGACCGATGAGCGCCGTGATGCTGCGCGGCTCGATGGAGATGTTGACGCCCTCGACGGCCAGGAAGTTGCCGTAGTAGATGTTGAGGTCGGAGACCTCGATGCGCTTGGCCACGTGTTGTCCTCCTGAGCGGGGCCGGTCAGCGACCGGTCTTGGGAGCGAAGAAACGACTGATCAGGCGGGCGACCACGTTGAGCGCCATGACCAGGATGATGAGGACGAGGGCTGCCGTCCAGGCCCGGTCCAGGAAGGCCTGGGTGGCGGTGCCCGGCTGGGTGAGCTGGTAGAAGGCGAAGACCGGCAGGGTCGCCATGCGCCCGTCGAACGGGTTCAGGTTGGTGCCGGTGATGAGGCCGACGGTGATGAGCAGCGGGGCCGTCTCGCCCACGACGCGCGCGATCGCCAGGGTGACGCCGGTGCCCAGCCCGGCGATCGCCGTCGGCAGCACGACCTTGACCACCGTGCGCCACTTCGGGACACCGAGCGCGAAGCTGGCCTCCCGCAGCTCGTTCGGGACGAGCTTGAGCACCTCCTCGCAGGACCGGACGACGACCGGGATCATCAGCACCGACAGGGCCACCGCGCCCATCACGCCGGCGCGGAAGTCGTTGCCGAAGAGCAGCGTGAAGAGAGCGAAGGCGAAGAGACCGGCCACGATCGAGGGGATCCCGGTCATCACGTCGACGAAGAAGGTGATGCCGCGCTTGAGCCGGCCGGTCCCGTACTCCACCAGGTAGATGGCGGTCAGCAGGCCGATCGGCACCGAGATCGCCGTCGCCAGCAGCGTGATGATGACCGTGCCGAGGATGGCGTGGTAGGCACCGCCGCCCTCGCCGACCACCCGGAACATCGACATCGAGAAGAAGTCGCCGTCCAGCCGCGCGAGGCCCCTGCTGAGCACGGTCCAGACCAGCGACACCAGCGGGACCATGGCGATGCCGAAGGCGGTCGTGACCAGGCAGGTCACCAGCCGGTCCGTGCCCTTGCGGCGCCCCTCGACGGCCCGGGAGGCGACGTAGACCGCCAGCGTCCCGAGGATGACGCCGTAGACGACGGTCGAGGTCACGGAGAACCCGGTGAGCGCCGAGAGCCCGGCCCCGAGGGCCATGCCGGCCAGGTAGAGCCCGAGGACGGCCGGCCGCGGCAGCCGCCGCTCGACGCGGACGGGCTCCTGCGGGACAGCGGTCTCGGGCGCGGACTGCGTGGCGGTGCTCATCAGTTGGCTCCGGAGAAGTCGGCGCGCCGGTTCACGATCCACCGGGCGATCATGTTGACGGCGAGGGTGATGACGAACAGCACCAGGCCGCTGGCGATGAGCGTGTTGACCCCGATACCGGTGGCCTCGGGGAACCGCAGCGCGATGTTCGACGCGATCGTCGAGGGGTTGGAGCTGCTGATCAGGTTGACCGTGGCACCTGCGCCGCCGGAGAGGATGATCGCCACCGCCATCGTCTCGCCCAGCGCCCGGCCGAGGCCCAGCATCGCGCCGGCGATGACGCCGGACTTGCCGTAGGGCAGCACCGCCATCCGGATCATCTCCCAGCGGGTGGCCCCCAGGGCGAGCGCGGCCTCCCGGTGCAGCGCCGGCGCCTGGCTGAACACCTCGCGGGCGATGGCGGAGATGATCGGCAGGATCATGACGCCGAGCACCAGGCCGACGGTGAGCATGGTCCGGCCGCTGGCCGATGCCGGACCGGCGAAGAACGGGAGGAAGCCCAGGTTGTCGGCCGCCCACTCGTGGAACGGGACGAGCGCGGGCGCCATGACGGCCAGCCCCCAGAAGCCGTAGACGACGCTGGGGATCGCAGCCAGGAGGTCGATCACGTAGCCCAGCGCGGCGGCGATCCGCCGCGGGGCGTAGTACGTGACGAACAGGGCGATGCCGACGGCGAGCGGTGTGGCGACGACGAGCGCGATCACCGCGCCCAGCAGCGTGCCGAGGATGAGGGGCCCGATGTAGCTGGCCAGTCCCTCACCGCCGGGGATGTCCTCCGCGGGGGCGGTCAGTGCGGGGATGGCTTCACTGATGAGGAAGGCGGCGACCCCCGCCAGGACGACCAGGATGAAGATGCCGGAGCCCTTGGCGCTGCCGGCGAAGATGCGGTCGCCCGGGCGGCGCACTGCGCCCTGCTTCACCGGGCGTTCGGTCGGGGCCTTCGTGGCGGTCACCGCTACTCCGTGGATGTCGTCTGAGTGTGCATGTGCCCGGTTCCGGGCGGTGCGATGGCCCGGGACGCCGTCAGGACGTCCCGGGCCACCGCGGCGCGCCGGTGTCAGCCGGCGGCGGTGATGGCGTCGACCGCGCCCTGCGCCTGCTCGCGCAGCGAGTCGGAGATCTCGGCGTTGCCGGCGTTCTCCGCGGCGGCCGCCTGACCCTCCTCGCTGATCACGTACTCCATGAAGGCCTTGACGTTGTCCGCGGTTTCCTGGTCGTCGTACTCGATGCAGCCGATGTGGTAGCTGACCAGGACGATCGGGTACTCGCCGGAACCCTCGGTCTCGCGGTTCACCTCGATGGCGAAGTCGTACTCGCCGCGACCCTCGACGGCCGGGGAGTTCTCGACGACGGCCGCGGCGGCCTCGGAGCTGGGGGCGACGAAGTCCTCGCCGACCGCCACGTTCACCACGCCGAGGTCGCCGGCGCGGCTGGCGTCGGCGTACGTGACCGCACCGGCGGTTCCGGTCACGACCTCGATGACACCCGAGGTGCCGGTGGCGGCCTCGCCGCCCTCCAGCGGCCAGACGCCGTCGGGCTCGGCGGTCCACACGTCACCGGCCGTCTGGGACAGGTAGTCGGTGAAGTTGTCCGTGGTGCCCGAGTCGTCGGCGCGGTGCACGGGGGTGATCGCCGTGGCCGGCAGGGTGGCGTCCGGGTTGTCGGCGGCGATCGCCGGGTCGTTCCAGGTGGTGATGGCGCCGGTGAAGATGCCGGCGATCGTCTGCGGGGTCAGGTTCAGCTCCTCGACGCCCTCGAGGTTGAACACGACCGCGATCGGCGAGATGTAGTTCGGCAGCTCGAAGATCTCACCCCCCGCGCAGCGCTCCTGCGCGGCGGTCAGCTCCTCCTCGTCCAGCGCTGCGTCCGAGCCGGCGAAGTCGGCGGAGCCGTCGATGAACTGCTCCCGGCCCGCGCCCGAACCAGCCGGGTCGTAGCTGAACTGGACATCGGGGAACTCGCCCTGGAAGCCTGCCTGCCAGGCCTCCATGGCCGACTGCTGGCTGCTCGCGCCCGCGCCGACGAGGTCGCCGCTGAGCTCGGCAGCGTCGCTGCTGCCGTTCCCGCTGTCGCCGGAGTCGGACTCGTTGGACGCGCCGCACGCGGCGAGCGCGAGAGATCCGGAGAGCGCGAGCGCCAGGGCGGTCGCGCGGGGCTTGCTGCTGAGCTTCAACCCAGTGCCTCTCGACATCGGCCCGGACCGTTTCCGGGCAGCGTTGTGTGACCTGCGAGAGGGGACGGTAGGGAGCTGAAGTGGCCGCATCCCGGTACCTCGGTGAACGCCGGGTGAACGCCCGCGGAGGTCTGGGCAATGGTGTGGCAGCCGTCATACGTCCAACGGGTGAACCGGCGCGTGGCAGCCCGCGGAAGTGGTCTCAGGCCCCCTCGCGCCGCCAGGAGACGTCGACGGAGAAGCGGGTGAAACCCCGCCCCTCGTACAGCCGGACGGCGGAGGCGTTGTCCTCCTCGACGTAGAGCAGGACCGAGCCGAGACCCTCACGGCGCAGGTGCGCCAGGCCCAGGTCGGTGAGCGCCCCGCCGAGCCGCAGGCCCTGCGCGTCCGGGTCGACGCCGAGCACGTAGATCTCGCCGACCGGGTCGGGGCCGGCGTCGCCCGCCGGGTGCACCTTCGTCCAGTGCGAGCCGAGCAGGTTGCCGCCGGCGTCCGGGTCGCCGCGCCAGGCCAGCAGGAAGCCTGCGGGGTCGAACCAGGGCTCGGTCTCGCGCAGCTCGAGGTCGGTGCGGCTCATCCGGCCCTGCTCGGGGTGCCAGGCGAAGGCGCGGGCGTTGACCCGCAGCCAGGCGTCCTCGTCCCGGCCGACGCGGAAGGGCAGGACCTGCACGTCGTCGGGGAGCTGCGGCCGCGGGTCGGGGTCGACGCCGGCCAGGTCGCGGCGCATCTGCAGCAGCACGCGGGCCCGGGTGAAGCCGTGCGGCGCCAGGAGCTCCGCCGACCCGGGCAGGTCGCCGTGCGCCCAGACGTCCAGCCGCCGGTCGCCGGCCAGCTCGAGCAGCTGCCCCAGCAGGGCGCGGCCGTGCCCGCGCCGGCGCTGCTCCGGGTGGACCACGAGCTCGGCGACGCCGTCGTCGTACCGGGCGTAGCCGACGACGGTGCCGCCCTCGCGCACCAGGAGGTCGTGCCCGCCCGGGACGGCGTGCTGCAGCCGCAGCTCCGCCTCCTCGGACAGCGGCCGGACGCCGTCGGCGGCGGAGGCGGCGCGCAGCAGCGCGAGGACGGCGTCGACGGGGATGTCCGCGACGGGCTCGGGGCTCACCGGCCCATCAGACCAGCTCGGCGTCGGTCTCCGCCTGGGTGGCCCGCGCCGCGGCGTCGGCGACCTGCTGGTCGAGCTTGTAGCCGACGTTGCGGACGGTGCCGATGAGCGCCTCGTGCTCGGTGCCGAGCTTCGCGCGCAGCCGGCGCACGTGGACGTCGACGGTGCGGGTGCCGCCGAAGTAGTCGTAGCCCCAGATCTCCTGGAGCAGCTGCGCGCGGGAGAAGACCCGGCCCGGGTGCTGGGCCAGGTACTTCAGCAGCTCGAACTCCTTGTAGGTGAGGTCGAGCGGGCGGCCGCGGAGCTTGGCCGAGTAGCTGTGCTCGTCGATGACCAGCTCGCCGGCCTGGGTGACGCCCTTGTCCGCGCCGTCGGCGGGGGTGGCCGCGGCCAGCCGGCGGGCGGTGGCCCACTTGAGCCGGGCGTCGACCTCCGCCGGGCCGGCGGTGTCGAGCAGGACGTCGTCGACGCCCCAGTCGGCCGACAGCGCGACCAGACCGCCCTCGGACAGCACCGCCACCAGGGCCGAGGCCACGCCGGTGGACGAGAGCAGCCCGCACAGCGTGCGGGCGCGGATGAGGTCGTGCCGGGCGTCGACCAGGACGACGTCGCCGGAGTCGCCGTCCAGCAGGCTCGACAGCTCGGGGGCGACCACGCGGACCTCGTGGCCGAGCAGCCCCAGTGCGGGCAGCACCTCGGTCGTCGCCTGGCGCGCCGAGGTCATGAGGACCAGTCGCATGTCGTCTCCTCGCGAGTTCCCGCGACGCGCAGCCGCGGCAGCCGTCGACGGCGCTGTCGAGGTGAGGGGGCAGCGTAACCGACGAGCGCCCGCAGGGGCAGGTGCCGGCGGTGAACCTCCCTCGCGGCGGTGACCGGCCAGGACGCCGGGATCTGCGACCATCGACCGCGTGAGCGCCGCCGCCCCGACCTCCCGCCTGACGGCGCGGGAGCACCACCTGCCCGCGGCGGCGTGCGCGGCGGTCGCCGTCGCCCTGCTGGTCGGGCTGCCCGCGGTGCTCGACCAGACCGGCCGGCTGGCCGCCGTGCTGGTGCTGCAGCTGGGGCTGGTCCTGTGCTGGGTGCTGGTGACCGGCGTGCAGGGGTTCGCCGGCTCGCTGGCGGTGGGCGCCGCCGCGGCGGTGGCCGCCGACCTCGCCCTCGTGCTGCCGTCGGACCCCGAGCTCGGCGAGCTGCTGGCCGTCGTCGGCGTGGGCTTCCTCGCCGTCGTGGTGCAGCAGATGCTGCGCCGGCCGCGGCACGATCTGGTCGCCTCGCTCGCCGGCTCGGTGCTGCTGCTCGTCGCCGTCGCCTCGCTGGCCGCGCTGCTGCTGCTCGGCCGCACCGACACCGGCTCCGAGCGGGCGCTCGTCGCGCTGGTCGCCGTCGGCGCGGCGCTGGTCGCGGGCCACCTCGTCGACGTCGTGCTGCCCCGCCCGCAGCTGGCCGACGGGGTCCCGCGCGGCCTGGTCGGCGTGGTCCTCGCCGTCCTCGCCGCCGCCGGTGCGGCCGTGCTGGCGGCCGGCACGGGGGATGCCCTCGACGCCGAGCGCGCGCTGGTGCACGGGGGCGTCATCGGCGGGGTCGCCGCGCTGACCGGCCTGGTGGCCAGCTACCTCGTGGTCGAGGCCACGCCCGCTGCGGACGACGGCGGGCCCGGCGCCGGCGAGCAGCGGTTCTCCCGCTGGGTGCTCCCGGTGGTCCAGGTGGCGCTGCCGCTCGCGGCCTGCGCGCCGGTCGCCCTCGCGCTGCAGGCGGCGCTGTGAGCGCGCGCCGGTGAGGGCGCTGCTGGTCGTCCTCGTCCTGCTGCTCGGCCTGCTCGTCGTCGGTGACCGGGTGGCCGTCGCGGTCGTGGAGGGTCGGGTGGCCGACGAGCTGGCCGCCCAGGAGGAGGTGACCGGCGAGCCGGAGGTCGACGTCCGCGGGTTCCCCTTCCTGACCCAGGCCGTGGGCGGCCGGTACGACGACATCCGCATCTCGCTGACCGCCACCCAGCCCGGGCAGGCCGACGCCGTCCCGGTGGACGTGGCCCTGCGCGGCGTGCGCCTCGCGCTGTCCGACGCGCTGTCGGGGTCGGTCACCGAGCTGCCGGTGGACCGCATCGACGGCACGGCGACGATCTCCTACGACGTGCTCGCCGCTCAGCTGGGCGGGGACGCGGTGGTCGCGCCCGAGGGCGAGGGGCTGCGGATCACCCGGACCGTCGAGGTGCTGGGCCAGACCTTCCCGGTGTCCGCCGCCGGCACGGTGGTGCTCGAGGGCGACCAGCTGGTCGTCGACGTCGACCGCGCGTCCGGGGCGGGGATCGAGCTGCCCGGCTCCCTCGTCGACCGGGTCAGCGATCTGCTCGACCTGCGCTACACCGTCCCCGAGCTGCCCTTCGGGCTGCAGCTGACCGGCGTCTCACCCGCCGACGATGGCGTCCTGGTGAGGGTCGAGGCGACCGACGCGGTGCTGACGACGGAATAGCCGACCGGATCGATCGGGTTGTGCCGGTCGATGAGCACGACCGGGATCGTCGTCCTCGCCGTGGCGCTCGCCGTCACGGCGATCGCGGCGTGGTGGTCGAGGACGCGCGACGGGGCCGTGCGCCCCGCGCGGGAGGGAGGCGAGGTGCCGGTGGCCTCCGCAGCGTTCCAGCGGCTCGGCGTGCGCCCGGCCGACGCCGACCTCACCGTCGTCCAGTTCTCCACCGCGTTCTGTGGTCCCTGCCGCGCGACCAAGGCCCGGCTGGCGCAGCTGCAGACCACCCGGCCGGGGCTGGCCGTGGTGCAGGTCGACGCCGAGAGCCACCTCGACGAGGTCCGGGAGCTCGACGTCCGCCGCACGCCCACGCTGTTCTACTTGGACCGGTCCGGAGCCCTCGTCGGGCGCAGCAGCGGCGCCCCGCGGCCGGACGAGCTGCTCGCCCTGGTGGACGCCCATGCTGGGGTCTCCCGGTGATCAGCTACCCTCGCGCCGTGGGCATCCTGCTGACCTCGCGCCGCACAGTCGACCTGTGCCGCGTCGGCAGCTGCCTGTGTCCGACCTCCTGAGGTCGGCACCCGACCGACCAGACGCGCCCCGTCCGCCGTCCGAAGGTCCTCTCCCGCAATGACCGCACCCCCCGCGCAGATCGACGTGCGCGCGCCCCGCTTCGCCGCGGCGCTCACCTCCGTCGTCCTCGCCGTCGCGCTGCTCACCGGCAGCGGCTGGCTGGTCGCCGCCCAGGCGCTGGTCTTCGCCGTCGGCGCGGCGGCGGGCCTACGGGTCGCGCCGTACGGCCTGCTCTTCCGCGTGCTCGTCGCGCCGCGGCTGGGGCCGGTCCGCGAGCGCGAACCGGAGGCGCCGCCGCGCTTCGCCCAGCTCGTCGGCCTGCTGTTCACCGTCGCCGGCGCCGCCGGCTACCTGCTCGGCGCCCCCCTGCTCGGCGCCGTCGCCACCGGGCTCGCGCTCGTGGCGGCCCTGCTCAACGCGGCCACCGGCTTCTGCCTGGGCTGCGAGCTGTACCTGATCGCCCGGCGGGCGCTGCCCGCCCGCACCGCCTGACCGCCCACCGACCACCGCACGACCGACCACAGGGAGCTACCCATGAGCCGCAACGACGTGCTCGTCACCGTCGACTGGGTCCAGGAGAACCTGGGCCAGCCCGGCATCGTCCTCGTCGAGGTCGACGAGGACACCAGCGCCTACGACGGCGGCCACATCGAGGGCGCCGTCAAGCTGGACTGGAAGCAGGACCTGCAGGACCCGCTGCGCCGCGACTACCTGGACAAGAGCGCGTTCGAGGCGCTGCTGTCCTCCCGCGGCATCGGCAACGACGACACCGTGGTGCTCTACGGCGGTAACAACAACTGGTTCGCCGCCTACGCGTACTGGTACTTCAAGATCTACGGCCACCGCGACGTCAAGCTGATGGACGGCGGCCGCAAGAAGTGGGAGCTCGACGGGCGCCCGCTGTCCAAGGACGCCGTCGAGCGTCCCGCCACGCAGTACTCGGCGAGCGAGCCGGACCTGTCCATCCGCGCCTTCCGCGACGAGGTCGTGGCCGCGATCGGCAGCAAGAACCTGGTCGACGTGCGCTCCCCCGACGAGTTCTCCGGCAAGATCCTCGCCCCGGCGCACCTCCCGCAGGAGCAGTCGCAGCGGGCCGGCCACGTGCCCACGGCCATCAACATCCCGTGGAGCAAGGCCGCCAACGAGGACGGCACCTTCAAGTCCGACGAGCAGCTGACCGCCCTCTACGGCGAGCAGGGCTTCGACGACAGCAAGGAGACGATCGCCTACTGCCGGATCGGCGAGCGCTCCAGCCACACCTGGTTCGTGCTCAGCGAGCTGCTCGGCAAGAAGAACGTGAAGAACTACGACGGCAGCTGGGTCGAGTACGGCTCGCTCGTCGGCGTCCCGATCGAGAAGTGAGCTGACATGTGCGGAGCCCCGAAGCAGGGCGGTGCCCTCGCCGGCATCGACCTGAGCACCCAGACGGTCATCCAGGGCCAGGTCTGGCACGACGGCGCGCCGGTCGCCGGCGCCTACGTCCGGCTGCTCGACAGCACGGACGAGTTCACCGCCGAGGTGGTCACCAGCCCCGAGGGCGAGTTCCGGTTCTTCGCCGCCCCCGGTACGTGGAAGGTCCGCTCCCTGGCCCCGGTGGGCAAGGGCGAGCGGGTCCTCGACGCCGAGGTCGGCCTGAACGAGACGACCATCGTCATCGACTGACGACCGCCCACGCGGTCCCAGCACGGCAGCGCCCGTCCCGGCTCCGGCCGGGGCGGGCGCTGCGGTGTTCAGTCGATGCCCGGCGGCAGCACGTTGGGGCCGGCCTCGGGCGGCCGGGGGCGGTCCTCCGGGTAGGCGCGCACCGCGACGACGGCGACGTCGTCCTCGCCCGCCCGCGGCACCAGCCGGGTGAGGACCGTGTCCAGGAGCTCCTCGAGCGGGGTGCGGCCGACGTCGCGCAGCGCCTCCTGGAGCCGGGCCATGCCCTCGTCCAGGTCGGATCCGCGCCGCTCGACCAGTCCGTCGGTGACCAGCAGCAGGGTCTGGTCGGAGTCGAGCTCCACGACGTGGTCCTGCCGGGGCGCGGCGGGATCGACGCCGAGCATCAGGTCCGCCCGGGTGCCGAGCACCCGTGAGCTGCCGTCGGGGAGGAGCAGCACCGGGGGCACGTGTCCGGCGTTGCTCCAGCGCACGAGCCGGCGGCCGGTCACGGGCACGTCGGGGTGCCGCTCGATGCGGGCGAGGATCGCGGTGGCGAGGGTGGACACCGCCAGCCCCTGGGCGGTCCGGTCGACGCGCTGCAGCGTCGCCGCCGGTGTCTCGTCGTTGTCGTAGGCCAGTGCCCGCAGCACGCCGCGGAGCTGCCCCATCGCGGCGGCGGCGTCGCTCCCGTGCCCCACGACGTCGCCGATCGCCAGCATCGTCGCGCCGTCGGGCTGGAGGAAGGCGTCGTACCAGTCGCCGCCGACCTGGGCCTGGTGGCCGGCGGGCAGGTACCGGACGGCGACGTGCAGGTGGTCGGGCTCGGGCGGCGGGGTGAGCAGCGCCTGCTGCAGCCGGTCGGAGAGCGTCCGCGAGGCGGCCGCCTCGACGGCCAGCCTGTCCAGCTCGCTCGCCTGCGCCGCGGCCGCCCGCCGCTCGGTGAGGTCGCGGAACGAGACGATGGCGCCGGTCACCGCACCGTCCTCCACGGTGGGGACGGCGACCAGCTCGACGGGCACCGGGCTGCCGTCGCTGCGCCAGAACACCTCGTCGTCGGCGACCACGGTCCGGCCGGTGCGCAGGGCGCGGTGGACCGGGCACTCCTCGCGGGGGTACGGCGAGCCGTCGGCGCGGCGGGCGTGGATGAGCGCGTGCTGGTCCGCGCCCTTCTGCTGGGACGGCGGGTAGCCGGTGATGCGGACGGCGGAGGGGTTCACGAACTCCACCCGGCCCTGGGCGTCGAGGCCGTAGATGCCGTCGGCCACGTTGGCCAGCACCCACTCGTAACGGCCGAGCGCGCGTGCGAGCTCCTCCTCGGGCGTCCGCACGTGCACCTCCGCTCCTCGGGGCGGCCGGCCGACCGGCCTCTCGTCCGTCGATCCTCCCCGCGTCGGCGCCTCCGGAAACGGGTGACCGCGGTCGCTGGAGGAGGCGGTCAGAGCCCGAGGAGCGAGGCCAGCTCGCCGGCGGCGCGGTCGAAGTAGCGGTCGCCGTCCTCCACCGAGCCGACGTAGTGGCCGAACAGCTCGAAGCTGATCGTGCCGAACAGCGAGCTCCAGGCGAGCAGGGCGCGCACCCGCACGGTGTCGTCGATCGCCGGGTGGTCGCCGCCGAGCACGGCCGCCGTCTCCTCGCTGACCAGCGTCGCGTCCCGCTCCCCGGTCGTCGCCGGGAGGGCGCCGGACCGGGCGGCGTCGCCGAGGACCCGGCCCAGCACGACGCCGACCCGCGCCGCGGCCGGCACGGTGTCCGGGGGTGCCGCGTAGCCGGGGACGGGGGAGCCGTAGAGGAGCGCGTACTCGTGCGGGTGGGCCAGCGCCCACGACCGGACGGCGCGGCAGACCGCCAGCCACCGGGTCCTCGGCTCGGCGCCGGGGGTGTCGGCCGCCTCCGCGGCCGCGCCGAGGGCGTCGTATCCGTCGATGATCAGCCGGGTCAGCAGCTCGTCGCGGCTCGGGAAGTACCGGTACACCGCCGAGGAGACCAGGCCCACCTCGCGGGCCACCGCGCGCAGCGACAACCCGGCCGCGCCGACCTCGGCCAGCTGGCGGCGGGCGGCGTCGGTGATCTCCGCGGTGAGCTCGGCGCGGACGCGTTCCCGGGCGGTGGGCACGGGTCGATGATGCACCGGCGAGATCACCGTTCGCAAGAGAGAGCACCGCTCTTGACAGGCCGTCCCTGCCGGTGGAGCATCGCTCGCAGCCGAGAGCGCCGCTCTCGCCAGGGATCCGGGAGCGAGAGTCATGGGACTGCACGTCATCGTCGGCAAGGGGCCGGTCGGCACGACGACCGCCGAGGAACTCGTCGTCCGCGGCCACCGCGTCCGGGTGCTGTCCCGCAGCGGCGGGCGGTCCACGGACACCGTGGAGCACCGGCAGGTGGACGCCGCGGACGCCGAGGCGCTGACCGCGGCCGCGTCGGGGGCCGACGTCCTCTACAACGCGGTGAACCCGGCCTACCACCGGTGGGCGACCGCCTGGCCGCCCGTCGCCGCGGCGCTGCTGACCGCGGCGGAGCGCAGCGGCGCCGTCCTGGTGACGATGGGCAACCTGTACGGCTACGGGCGCCCGACCGGCCCGATGTCGCCGGGCTCCCCGCTCGCGGCCACCGACGTCAAGGGCCGGGTGCGCAACCGGATGTGGGCCGAGGCCCGCGCCGCGCACGCGGCCGGGCGGGTGCGGGTCACCGAGGCGCGCGCCGCGGACTTCGTCGGACCGCAGGTGCCGGCCGCCCAGTCCCACCTGGTGCGCCAGCTGCCGGCCCTGCGCGCCGGACGCCGCGCATGGGTCGTCGGCGATCCGGACGTGCGCCGCAGCTGGGCCTACCTCCCCGACGTCGCCGCGACGCTGGCCACCCTGGGCACCGACGAGCGCGCACTGGGTGCCGCGTGGCACGTGCCGACGACCGCGCCCCGCTCGCAGCGCCAGGCGCTGGCCGACCTGGCCGCCGCAGCCGGGGCCCCGGCGCCGCGGGTCACCAGCATCCCGTGGCCGGTGCTGCGTGCCGCGGGCGTGGCCGTCCCGATGATGCGCGAGGTGGTCGCCGTCCGGCACCAGTTCGACCAGGAGTACGTCTCCGACGCGAGTGCGACGACCGCCGCCTTCGGGCTGACGGCCACGCCGTGGGACGAGGTCGTGCGGGCCACCGCCGCCGCCGTCCCGGTCGCCGCCTGAGCCGCCGCGGCACCGGGCGGGGCCGGTGGCGGCCGGCGTCACTACCGTGAGGCCCATGCTTTCTGCCTGGGTCATGGTCACCCTGGCGGCGCTGGCCGCGCTGTCCTGCGGCTACGGCGCCGTGCGGCTGTCCCGCCGTCCCCCGGCGGGCCGGCGGTGAGCGCGCCGACCGAGCTGCCCGTCCCCGACACCGTCGACGTCCGCAGCGGTCCGGAGGTCTCCGACCAGCTGCTGTCGGTGCTGCCGCTGCTGGGGGAGTGGCACGGCGAAGGCCAGGCTGCGGGGTCGGGCGGCGACCACCGGTTCGGCCAGTGGATCCGCTTCGCCCACGACGGCCGCGGCTTCCTCGCCTACGACTCGCGCACCTGGCGGCTGACCGACGACGGGAAGGTCGTCGGCCCGGACGTCCGCGAGACCGGTTTCTGGCGGCCCCGCGGTGACGGCGACGACGTCGAGCTGCTGGTCGCCGGCGCGGACGGGCTGCTGGAGATCTACGTCGGCGCCGCCCGGACGACGACCAGCTGGGAGCTCGCCACCGACGTCGTGGCCCGCACGCCGGACGCCCCCGAGGTGACCCGCGCGGTGCGGCTCTACGGCATCGTCGAGGGCGCGCTGATGTACGCCGTCGACCGCGCCGTGGGCGACGCCCCGCTGAGGCCCACCATGTCCGCCCGGCTGGAGAGGCTCCGATGACCGCGCCCGCAACGCCCCGCCAGGTCGCCGACGCCTACGTCGCCGCAGCCGCCGAGCTCGACCCGATCCTGGCCACCCAGCTCGGCGTGCGCCCCGGCGACGACCGGTTGCCCGACCTCTCCCCGGAGGGTCTGGAGGCCGAGGTCGCCCTGGTGCGCGGCACGCTCGCCGAGCTCGACCGCGTGCTGGCCGAGGACCCCTCTCTCGACGACGACCCGGTCGAGCGGCGCTGCGCCCGGCTGCTGCGCGAACGGCTCACCGCCGAGCTGGACGCGCACTGGGCGGGGGAGGGCTTCCGGTCGCTGAACATCCTGTTCTCGCCGGTCCACTCGGTCCGCCAGGTCTTCAGCCTCATGCCGACGGCGACCGACGAGGACTGGGGGGTGATCGCCCGCCGCATCGCCCGCGTGCCCGAGGCCTACCGCGGCTACCGCGAGACCCTCGAGGAGGCGGTGCGCCGCGACCTGCTGGTCGCCCCGCGCCAGGTGCGCACCGTCGTCGAGCAGCTCGACGAGTGGATGGCCGGCCCGTACTTCACCTCGTTCGTGGCCTCGGGGCCCGAGGCGCTGCAGCCGGAGCTGCTCGAGGCCGCCGCGGCGGCCGACGCCGCCGTCGCGGAGATCCGCGACCACCTGCGCGACGAGTACGGACCGCGGACCGAGGACGTGCCCGACGCCGTCGGCCGCGAGCGGTACGCCATGGCGGTGCGCCGCTGGACCGGCTCGGACCTCGGCCCCGATCGGGGGCTCGAGGAGGCCTACGCCTGGGGCTGGGGCGAGCACAAGCGGATCCTGTCCGAGCAGCGGATCGAGGCCGACCGCGTCCAGGCCGGCGCGACGCCGATGGAGGCCATGCGGCTGCTGGCGACCAGCGGCCCGGCCGTCGAGGGCGTCGAGGAGATCCGGGTCCGGCTGCAGGCGATGATGGACGAGGCGATCGCCGAGCTGGACGGCACGCACTTCGACCTCGCCGAGCCGCTGCGCCGGGTCGAGGCGATGATCGCCCCGCCCGGCAGCGCCGCGGCGCCGTACTACACCAGGCCCTCGCAGGACTTCTCCCGGCCCGGCCGCACCTGGCTGCCGACGCTGGGCCGCACCCGCTTCCCGCTCTGGGACCTCGTCTCGATCTGGTACCACGAGGGCGTCCCGGGCCACCACCTCCAGCTCGCGCAGTGGGCGCACGTCGCTGGGGAGCTGTCGACCTACCAGACGTCGGTGGGTTCGGTCGGCGCCAACGTCGAGGGCTGGGCGCTCTACGCCGAGCGGTTCATGGACGAGCTCGGTTACTTCGCCGACCCCGGCACCCGGCTGGGCTTCCTCGACGCCCAGCAGCTGCGCTCGGTGCGGGTGGTCATCGACATCGGCATGCACCTGCAGCTGCCGATCCCGGACGACGCCGAGGGTGCGCTGGCCGAGCACCGCGGGCAGCCGTGGACGCCGGACCTCGCGCGGGCCTTCCTGGGCGAGAACTCCGGCGCCGCGATCGCGTTCCTCGACAGCGAGCTGGTCCGCTACCTGGGCATCCCCGGGCAGGCGATCAGCTACAAGCTGGGCGAGCGGGCCTGGCTGGCCGGCCGGGAGAAGGCGCGGCAGGCGCGCGGCGACGCGTTCGACCTCAAGGCGTGGCACATGGCCGCGCTGTCCCAGGGCTCGCTGGGGCTGGACGACCTGGAGGCCGAGCTCGCGCAGCTGTAGGGGCCGTCCTCAGCGGCTGTCGGGCCGGGGGTTGACGGTGTCGGCGGCCAGGGAGACCGGGTCCTCCGGCCGGGCCGGCAGGGCCTCGACGCCCGGGGTGGCCAGCACCTGCTCGATGCACGCCGCGCTGCCGCCCACGTAGGTGCTGGTCAGATCGATGTCGGTGACCACGCACCAGGCCCGGTCGGCCGGCCACCACAGGTTGGCGCTCTGCTCGTGCGGCTCGGGCGCGAGGTTGCGGACGGCGTCGGCGACGGTGCCGCGGACCAGCACGACGTCGTGGTTGCCGCGCAGCAGCAGGCGGGGCGGCGTCGCCGGGTCGGGGAGGTCGTAGCCGAAGCCGTCCCAGCGCCCGAACACGCAGTCCTGCGGAGCGGTGGTGTGCCGGGCGAGGACGCGGGCCAGCCGCTCGGCCACCGCGACGGGGAGGTGGCCCTCGGCGGGGCCGTCGTCCCACAGGTCGGCCTGGTCCTCGGAGGGCTGGGCGTCCCAGCTCCCGGTGATCGTGTGCCACTGCATGAGCCGGTGGACGCGGGTGCCGTTGTGCGCGGCCACCTCGGCCCAGCTGACCTCGACGTCGTCGTCCCCGGCGTAGCGCACGGCGGGGTGGAACACCCGCGCGCAGGCCTCGAAGCCGGAGGGGAGCAGGGCGGCGAGGGTGCCCGGCTCGCCGCGGCGGCGGGCCGTGGAGATCCAGACCCCGCAGGAGACGTCGGTCTCGACCGGCAGGTCGCCCAGCTGCATGAAGGGGAAAGTACCCGGAGAACGGACAACCCCCGGGCTGCTCCGCTGCGCTTCCTCAGGAGGAGCTGCACGCGGGCCGACTGGACAACGGTCGGCGGCCCGGGGGTCGGGTGACTGTCCGGTTCTCGCTCGCCGCCGTACGACGGACGGGCGATCTGCCGTCGTTCAGACTGTCGTCTGAACGGGCGGCCCATCTGGACGGCGGCTAGCGGACAGCCACCTCACGAGTCCTGTAGCTCTGCAAAGTTACGGACCACCTCCTCTCTCGTGTACGACGACGGTACGTCCGCCGCGAGAGCCTCGGCAACCAGAAAAGTCAGCTGTCGGCGAACGGCGTCGCCGGCCGGCCGGGAGGGGGCGTCCCCCGCCAGTCCGGCTCGTGCTCGGCGTCGTCGTCGACCGTCGGCCAGGGGGCGGGGCCGATGTCCTCGGGGGCTTCGTAGACGTCGGGGATGCCGTCGGCGTCGACGTCCACCCGCTCCTGCGCGGCGATCTCCCGGTAGCGGCGGTTGCGCAGCCGCAGGATGACCGCGGCCAACGCCGCCGCGATCACCGTCCCGGCCAGGATGCCGACCTTCGCGTGGTCGTAGCTCTCGCTCTCGGCGCCGTAGGCGAGCTCGGTGATCAGCAGCGAGACGGTGAAACCCATGCCGCCGAGCAGGGCGAGACCGATGACGTCCGGCCAGCCCAGGTTCTCGTCGAGCTGCGCGCGCGTGAAGCGGGAGACCAGCCACGTGGCGCCGGTGATGCCGATCGCCTTGCCGGCGACCAGGCCCACCATGATGCCGATCGCGATGCTGTCGCCCAGGGACTCGCCGAGACCGGACAGGCCGCCGATCGCGACCCCCGCGGAGAAGAAGGCGAAGATGGGGACCGCGACGCCCGCCGAGATCGGCCGGATCCGGTGCTCGAAGTGCTCGGCGAGGCCCGGGCCGGCGTCCGGTCCGCCGGCCGCCTGGCTGCGGACCACCGGCACCGTGAAGGCCAGGAGCACGCCGGCGACCGTGGCGTGCACCCCGGACTCGTGCATGAGCACCCAGGTGAGCGCCGCGAGCGGCAGCAGCAGCCACCAGGAGCGGATCCGCTTCTGCACCAGGAAGCCGAAGAGCGCCAGCGGCAGCAGTGACAGCAGCAGGGCGGGGACGTCCAGCGCGGCGGTGTAGAAGATCGCGATGATCGTGATGGCCAGCAGGTCGTCGACGACGGCCAGGGTCAGCAGGAACGTGCGGAGCGCTGTCGGCAGGTGGGTGCTGATCACCGCCAGCACGGCCAGGGCGAAGGCGATGTCCGTGGCGGACGGGATGGCCCAGCCCTGCAGCGCGCCCTCGCGGCCGCCGAGGTTGAACAGCACGAAGAACAGGGCGGGCACCGCCATCCCGCCGACGGCGGCGGCGATCGGCAGCGCCGCGCGCCGCGGTTCGCGGAGGTCCCCGGCGACGAACTCGCGCTTGAGCTCGAGCCCGGCCACGAAGAAGAAGATGGCCAGCAGGCCGTCGGCGGCCCAGGTGCCCAGCGTCAGGTCCAGGTGCAGGGATGCCGGTCCGACGCGGGTGTCCCGCAGCGACTCGTAGGTCCCGGCCCACGGCGAGTTCGCCCACACCAGCGCGATCAGCGCGGCGACCAGCAGCAGCGCGCCGCCGACGGTCTCGCGGCGCAGGACGCGGGTGATGCGCTGCGCCTCGGGCCACGAGCCGCGGCCGAAGAGCTTGGCGGGGGCGGTGCTGGACACGGGGGCGGCTCCAGGAGAAGGGGTCGATGGAAGACGTTGCCGACCAGACTTCCCGGCGCACCGGGGCCCAGGCTACCGGGCGAGCAGCTCCCGCACGCGGGTCGTCAGACCCGCGTCGCCGCGGCGGACGCCGTCGAGGGTGTGCACCGGCGCCGCGCCGCGCACGCCCGAGAGCAGCCAGACGGCGTCGGCGGCGTGCAGGTCCGCGACGGTCCCGCGGGTCCGCGCCGTCGGCCGGCCCTCGGCACCGGCGCGCTCGAACAGCCGGGCCACGGTCGTCCCGGGGAGGATCCCGGTCTCCGTCGGTGGGGTGTGCAGGACGCCGCCGGCCGCCCAGACGACGGTGGAGGTCGGCCCCTCCAGCAGCTGGCCCTCCAGCGACGTCAGGACGACGTCGTCGGCCCCGAGCCGGTGCGCGTGCCGGTAGGCGGCCATGTTGACCGCGTAGGAGAGCGTCTTCGCCCCGCCCAGCAGCCACGGCGCCTGCGCGCGGAAGTCGGCCGGCACGCCGAGGGAGAGGGTGACCACCGAGATGCCGGTGTCGCGCTGGCGGACCGTCTCGGCGGGGACCGGCGCCAGCAGGGCCAGGGCGGTCGGCGGCGCGCCCTCGCCCTGCCCGCGGGTGAGGAGCAGCCGGATCACGCCCTCCGTGCCGGCCGGCCACCCGTCGAGGACCGCGCCGACCAGCGCACGCCACACGTCGTCCCCGGGGTGCGGGATCTCCAGGAGCTCCGCCGAGCGCACCAGCCGCGCCAGGTGCGCGGGCAGGTGCGGCGTCCTCCCGTCGACCACCGCCACCGACTCGAAGGCGCCGTCCCCCCGCACCAGGCCCTGGTCGAACGCGGTCACGACGGGCTCGTCCGCGGGGACGGCGACGGCCGCGCCGTCCCGCCAGACCGCGACGCTGCGCTGATCGATCACAGGCCCAGCCTGCCCGACGGCGGGCATAGGGTCGCGCCATGGGGCACGAGGCGCACGGGACCGGTGGCGGCGCCGGGGCGGCCGCTCCGCTGGCCGAGCGGCTGCGGGCCCGCGGCCTGCGGCTGACCCCGCAGCGCCGCCGGGTGCTGGCGGCCGTGGAGACCCTCGAGCACGCGACGCCGGAGGCGATCGGGGCGCGGCTGCGCGAGGAGGCCGGGCCCGGCGGCTCGGCGCCCGACGCCTCCACGGTCTACCGGAACCTGGAGCTGCTCGAGCGGCTCGGCCTGGTCTGGCACACCCACCTGGGCAAGGGCGCGCCGGTCTACCACGCCTCCGAGCACCCGCACCTGCACGTCGTGTGCGCCAGCTGCGGCGAGATCTCCTCGGTCGCCCCCGACCTGCTGGACAGCGCGGCGGAACGTCTGGCCGCCGATCTGGGTTTCACGGTCGACGTGGGGCACGTCGCCTTGTCGGGGACCTGCCGCGCGTGCCGCGAACGAGCATCGGAGATCCCATGAGTTCCACACTGCTGTCCCGCCCGGGCGCCGTCGCCGTCGAGGAGCCGGCGGACGCCGCCTTCGCGGTGGCCGCCCACTACGGCGACCCGCTGCGCGAGCAGCGCCTCCTCGCCGAGGGCGCGGGGCTGGTGGACCGCAGCGACCGGGACGTGCTCGCCGTCCCCGGCGCCGACCGGCTCTCCTGGCTGCACAGCCTGACCAGCCAGCACCTCGACCGGCTGGCCGACGCCACCGGCAGCGAGGCGCTGGTGCTCTCGCCGCAGGGCCACGTCGAGCACCACCTCGTCATCGCCGAGACCGGCGGCACGACGTGGGCCGACGTCGAGCCGGGCACCGGCGCGGCGCTGCACGCCTTCCTCGAGAAGATGCGCTTCATGCTGCGGGTCGAGCCGCAGCTGCTCACCGAGCAGTGGGCGGTGCTCTCGGTGGTCGGGCCCCGGGCGCTCGACGTGCTCGCCGCGGCGGGGTTCTCCGCCCCGGCCGCCGAGCACGCCGTCGAGCCGCTGCCCGACGGCGGCTTCGCCCACCGGATGCGCCCGATCGGCGACGGCGGGGCGCTCGTGGTGGACCTCGTCGTCCCGCGCCCGGCGGTCGACGGCGTCGCCGACCGGCTGCTCGCCGCCGGTGCGCGGCTGGCCGGCGTGCAGGCCTACGAGGCGCTGCGGGTGGAGGCCCGCCGCCCGCGGCTGGGGGTGGACAGCGACCACCGCACGATCCCCAACGAGCTCGAGTGGCTGACCAGCGCCGTCCACCTGGACAAGGGCTGCTACCGCGGGCAGGAGACCGTCGCGCGGGTGCACAACCTGGGCCGGCCGCCGCGCCGGCTGGTGCTGCTGCACCTCGACGGCATCAGCGAGGACCTGCCCGCGCCCGGGGCGCCGGTGCTGGCCGGCGCACGCGAGGTGGGCCGGGTCGGCACCGTCGTCCGGCACCACGAGCTGGGGGTCATCGCCCTGGCGCTGGTGAAGCAGTCGGTGGCCCAGGACGCGGCGCTGACCGTGGGCGGCTCGTCGGCCGCCATCGACCCCGACGACGCCGTCCAGGACATCGACGACACCCGGGCGGCGGCGCGCGACCGGATCCGCGCCGTCCGGTCTGCGACGATGCCGAGGGCGTGACGGACGACGTCCGCCGATCCGCGCCGCGAGGAGAACCCGTGACCACGAAGACCAGTCCCGCCGGGGGCCCCGCCGTCGACGCGCTGCTGGACCCCGCGTTCCTCGAGGACGCGACCCGGCGGTCGATGTCGGAGGTGCGCGCCCTGCGCCGCCAGGCCGAGCAGGAGGAGGTCAACCTCTCCTACACGCGGCGGCTGCTGCAGGGCCGGCTGGACATCGTGCGCCGCGAGCTGCAGCGCCGGGCCGAGCACGACGGCCGGTCGCTGGTCGAGCTGCTCCCGGAGATCCTCGCGGAGAAGGGCCGCGGCCCCGCGCACGGGCTGGGCCGCCACCAGACCGTGCAGCCGGCCAACCCGGACGCCTACGAGTCATGGGTCAACGCGCTGACCCCGGGCGTGGACCTCTCCGCCATCACCGAGCTCGGCGACGCCGAGCTGGAGAAGGGTGCGCGCGCCCTCGCCGAGGCCGAGGTGGGCCTCTCGGAGCGGCGGCGCGGCGTCCAGCAGGTCATGGACGCCCTCGCCGGCGAGCTCGGCCGCCGCTACCGCGACGGCGAGGCCGACGTGGCCGCCCTGCTGGCCGACGAAGGACGCTGATGGGCGACGCGGCGTCGCCCTGGCCCGACAACCCGGTCCTGGTCGAGGTCGAGCGGTCGGGCTTCCTGGAGTCGGTGCACCGCGGCTCGCTGGTCGTGCTGGACGCCGACGGCGGGGTGCTGCTCGCGGCCGGCGCCGTCGACCGGCCGACGCTGCCGCGGTCGTCGAACAAGCCCGTGCAGGCCACGGCGCTGCTGGCTGCCGGGTGGACGCCGCGGAGCGCGGCCGAGCTGGCCATCGCCGGTGGCTCGCACAACGGGGAGGACGGCCACCGGGCGCTGGCCGCGTCCGTGCTGGAGTCCGCCGGGCTCGACCCCGAGCACCTCGGCTGCCCGCCGGCGCTGCCGCTGCACGAGGCCACCCGGGCGGCCTGGGTGGCCGAGGGCCGCGCGCCGGAGCGGCTCGCGATGAACTGCTCGGGCAAGCACGCGGCGATGCTCGCCGCCTGCGTCGCGGCGGGCTGGCCGGTCGAGGGCTACCTGGACCGCGACCACCCGCTGCAGCAGGCCATCGAGGCGCGGCTGGGCGAGGCGGCCGGCGAGCCGGTGGCCGCCGTCGTCGTCGACGGGTGCGGCGCCCCGCAGCACGCGCTCTCGCCGGCCGGCCTGGCCCGCGGCGTCCTGTCGCTCGTGCAGGCCGCGCCCGGCTCGCCGGAGCGGTCGGTCGCCGACGCCATGCGGGCCGAGCCGTGGTTCGTGGCCGGGACCGGCCGCGAGGACACCGACCTGATGCGCGCGGTCCCGGACCTGCTGGTGAAGGGCGGTGCCGACGGCGTGCACGTGGCCGCCCTGCCGGGCGCCGGCGCCGTGGCCCTCAAGCTCGACGACGGTGGCGACCGCGGGCGGATGCCGGCGCTGGCGGCGGGGCTGCGCCGGCTGGGCGTGCCCGCCGAGGTGCTCGCACCGTGGTCGCAGCCACCCGTCTCCGGGGGCACCGGCACCGTGGGCAGCGTGCGCGCGGCGCCGTCGATCGCCCCCTGACCGGCGCGGACGAGGTGTGACGAGACCCACGGCCGGGTGCTAGCAGCTCTGCTTGCAGGAGCTAGCAGGCCGACCTAGGCTCAGACACGTGCAGACACCGGGAGAGTTCGTCCGCGAGCAGGTGAGCACGGTCCGCTCGACGGTGGACCGGGTCGCCGGCAGCGTGGCGGAGTCGGTCGCGGAGGCCAGGAGCACGTCGGCGAGCAACGTCACCGCCGTCGGCTCGCAGGTCGGGGACTTCATCCGCGAGCAGCGCAGCGCCGCCCAGGTGTCCCTGCGTGAGCTGGCGCGCACCGCCGGCGTCAGCAACCCCTACCTGTCCCAGGTGGAGCGAGGCCTCCGCAAGCCGTCTGCGGAGATCCTCGCGTCGATCGCCCGGGGCCTGAAGATCTCCGCCGAGACGCTCTACGAGCAGGCGGGGATCCTCGACCGGCGGTCCGGGAACCCGGACACCGTGGCGGCGATCCGCTCGGACGAGGCGCTGTCCGAACGGCACAAGGCCGTGCTGCTGGAGCTCTACGAGACCTACGTCCGCGAGCACCGCGCCGCAGGCGCCGACCCGGCGCACCCGGCCGCACCCCCGAACCCCACCACCCCCGCGAAGGAGTCGGCATGACCCCCACCCAGACCGTGAAGCAGTACGGCGAGCTCGCCGCGGCCCAGGGCCGGACCCTGGCCGAGCAGGCCCGCACCCCGATCCTCGCCGTCGTCGGCGCCGGTGACCTGGCCGTCGAGCGGGTCAAGGTCGTGCTCGACCAGGTCCGCACCCGCGCCGAGGCGCTGCCCGGCGAGGCCCAGGTCCAGGCCGACCTCGCCGTCAAGGAGGCCCGCACCCGCGCCACCGAGGCCGCCGGGACCGCGCGCACCACGGCGCAGCAGCTGGCCGGCGTCGTCCGCCCCGAGGTGCTGCGCAGCACCGTCGCCGACCTGGTCGAGACCGCCCGCACCCAGGCCACCGCCACCGTCGGCAGCCTGGCCGAGCGCGGTGCCGAGGTCGTCGAGGACCTGCGCCGCCAGCCCGGCTTCCGCCGGGTCGTCCGCCGCGCGGAGAGCGCCGTGGACGCCGTCGAGGACGCTCTCGAGGACGTCCTCGAGGACGCCGCCGAGGCCGTCACCGAGGCCTCGAACGAGGTGACCTCGGTCGCGCAGAAGACCGCCGCCAAGGCCGAGAAGATCGCCGCGAAGGCGGAGGCCTCGGTCGAGGAGGCCGCGGACGCCGCCAAGGACGGGCTCGAGGACGCCGTCGAGGCCCCGAAGCCGGCCGCCAAGAAGCCGGCCGCCAAGAAGAGCGGCGCCGCCGGCACGACCAGCCGGGCCAAGCGCAACGGCTGACGCACCACCCCACGGACCAGGGCCCCGGAGCTGCGCGAGCGCTCCGGGGCCCTGTCGCGTCCGCGGGTACGCTCGCGGCCATGGCGGAGTTCGACGGACTGCTGTTCGGCACCCTCTACTGGGTCGCCCAGGGGCTGACCCTGTGGGCGTTCGTCGACGCGCTCGTCCGCCCGGCGCCGCACTTCGTCGCCATGGGCAAGCTGACCAAGCCGGCCTGGGCGGCGATCACCGGCATCTCGGCCGCCGTCGTCTTCCTGTTCGGGGCGATGAGCTTCCTGGGGTTGCCGGCGCTCATCGCCGCCATCGTCTACCTGGTCGACGTCCGGCCGGCCGTGCGCGGCCTGCGCCGCGGCAACGGCTGGTAGCCACCGACCGGTCGCTCAGCGACCGAAGACACCCGCGGGCGGTTCGGGGGAGGGCTGCGCCCCGTCGTCGGTGACCGGTGCCGTCCGGCCGGCGAAGCGCTCGAGGTCCGCTCCGTCGACCACCCGTGCGGGCATGGGGTCGCGGGCGCACGCCCGGCTGAGGTCGGCCAGCGGCAGCTCGCCGGCGGTGGCGACGGCGACCAGGTTGCCGAACCGCCGGCCGCGCATCGTGCCGGGCTCGGCGAGCAGGCACACGGAGCCGAAGACCGCGCGCAGCGTCGCCACCTGGCCGCGCGCGAACCGCAGCGGTGGCCCGTCGGCGACGTTCGCCACGTAGGTACCGCCGGGGCGCAGCACGCGGGCGACCTCGCGGGCGAACTCGACGGTGGTGAGGTGGGCCGGCGTCCGCGCGCCGGCGAAGACGTCGGTGACGACGACGTCGGCGCTGCGCGGGTGCAGCGTGGTCAGCGCGGCGCGGGCGTCGTCGGCCCGCACCCGGACGCGGGCGTTCCTCGGCAGGGGGAGGAACTCCCGCACCAGATCGGTGAGCGGCTGGTCGATCTCCACGACGCGCTGCCGCGAGCCCGGTCGGGTGGTGGCCACGTACCGCGGCAGCGTCAGCGCGCCGCCGCCGAGGTGGACGACGTCCAGCGGCGCCCCGGGCGGGGCGGCGAGGTCGAGCACGTGCCCCATCCGGCGGACGTACTCGAACTCCAGGTGGGCGGGGTCCTCGAGGTCGACGTGCGACTGGGGGGTGCCGTCCACCATGAGCACCCAGGAGCCGTCGCGGTCGGCGTCGGCCAGCAGCTCGGCGGTGCCGCCGGCCACCTCGACCGGGCCGGGCGGTGTGCGCATCAGCCCCGCGACGCCGTGGCCGCCGCCAGCAGCGCGTCCTCGCGCTCGGCGGGCAGGTCGACGGCCAGCGGCGGCTCGCCCCGCCCGCGGTCCCAGGCGACGACGTCGGCGGCGGTCTGCTCGAGCGGCGTGGCGGTCAGCCCGACGGCGCGGGCCAGGGCGGCGCTGCGCCGCATGCCGACGTCGGAGCGGGGCTTCGGCAGGACCAGCGGCGGGACCGTGCCGGCCAGGGCGGGGTCGACGGGCACCACCCGGACCGTCGCGCCGGTGCCCCGGGCGCACGCCTCCACCAGCCCCGCCATCGTGACCGGCTCCGCCGGGCCCACGGCGTTGTAGGTGCCGGGCCGGTCGTCGTGCAGCAGGGTCACCACCAGGCGCGCGAGGTCCCGGCTGTCGACCACCTGGACCGGCTGGTCCGGCCGGGCGGGCAGCGGGACCGTGCCACCGCGGGCCGCCCGCCGGGCCCACCAGGTGAACCGGTCCGTCGGGTCGTGCGGGCCGGCCACGATGCCCGGCCGGACGATGGTCGCCCGGTCGCCGTAGCGCGCCGCCGCCTCGTCCTCGCAGGCCACCTTGAGCGGCCCGTACGTGCGCGCGGTGACCTCCTCGGTGCCGGTCTCGGCCGGCAACCGGGGCGCGGTCTCGTCCACGAGGCCCTCGACGCCCTCCGAACCGGAGAAGTCGTAGACCGAGCCGGTGGAGATGAACAGGTACCGGCCGGTCGACCCGGCCAGCGCGTCGGCCGCCTGGGCCACGTGCCGCGGGACGTAGCCGCTCACGTCGAGCACGGCGTCCCAGTCGCCGCCCTGCAGGGCCGCGTAGTCCCCGCTCTCGCGGTCGCCCACGAGCCGGGCGACGTCCGGGAACAGGTCGGTGCCGGTGCGGCCGCGGCTGAACAGCGTCAGCTCGTCCCCGCGGGCGAGCGCCTCCTCGACCAGCGCGCGACCGACGAACGACGTGCCGCCCAGCACCAGGATCCTCACCGGCCGGAGCCTAACCGCGGCCGGTGCGGGCGGCCGGGGGCAGATAGGGTCCGCCCGGACGGCGGAGGGTGACCGCCGGCACACCTGGGAGGCACCGTGTCCGCCGAACCGCCCGCACTGCCCGCCGCCGGCCTGGACGCCGCCGACGTCCTCGCCGAGCTGCGGGCCAACCGGCACGACGACGCCGACTGGCGCAACGGCCGCATCTTCGGACTGATCTTCCACCCGGACGACGACGAGCTCGAGGAGCTGCTCGCCGAGGTCAGCCGCGAGTACCTGGCGGAGAACGCGCTCAACCCGGTGCGGTTCCCGAGCCTGGCCCGGCTCGAGCGCGAGTCCGCGGACATGGTGGCCGCCCTGCTGCACGGCACCCCCGGCGCGGGCGGGCTGACCAGCGGCGGCACCGAGTCGATCTTCATGTCGGTGCTGGTCGCGCGGGAGACGGCCCGCACGAAGGGCATCGCCGACCCGGTGCTGGTCACCGCGATCACCGCGCACCCGGCGTTCGCGAAGGCCTGCCACCTGCTCGGCATGCGCCAGGTGCGCGTGCCGGTCGACGCGGGCTACCGGCTCGACGTCGCGGCGATGCGGGAGGCCGTGGGCCCGGAGACCGCGATGGTCGTGGCCAGCGCCCCCTGCTACCCGTACGGCGTCATCGACCCGGTGGCCGACGTCGCGGCGATCGCCCGGGAGGCGGGCGTGCTCTGCCACGTGGACGCCTGCCTGGGCGGGATGGTGCTGCCGTTCTGGGAGCGGCTGGGCGAACCGGTGCCGCCGTGGGACTTCCGGGTCGAGGGCGTCACGAGCATCAGCGCCGACCTGCACAAGTACGGCTACGCGTTCAAGGGCGCCAGCGTCCTGCTGCACCGCGACGTCGCGCAGTACCGGACGCAGTGGTGGTTCGACGACGGCGCCTGGGGTGGGGGGCTGTACGGCTCGCCCACCGCCGCCGGCACCCGGCCCGCGCCGCCGATCGCCGGGGCGTGGGCGGCGATGCGCCACCTCGGCGAGGACGGCTACCTCCGGCAGGCGACCAAGGTGCGCGACGCCACCCGACGGCTCCAGGAGGGCATCGCGGCCATCGACGGCCTGGCGATCACCTCGACGCCGGATCTGTGCGTGTTCCAGTTCGGCAGCGACGTCGTGGACATGGGGGCGGTGGCCGACGCGTTGGCCGAGCGGGGCTGGTACCCCAACCGGCAGCCCGGGGGGCTGCACCTCATGGTGTCGCCGTACCACGTGCGCGTGGCCGACGAGTTCCTCGCCGCGCTCGCCGAGGCGGTCGAGGTGGCGCGCGGCCGGACCTCCGACGCGGGGCCGGCCGTCTACGGCGCCGCCCGCCCCGCCGCGGGGGCCGACGCATGAGCGAGCCCTGGCTGCAGGACGCCTGCGCGCTGGTCGACGCGTTCCGCGCGCGGGAGATCAGCCCGGTCGAGGCGGTGCAGGCGGTGCTCGACGCCGTCGACACCAGCGACCTCAACGCCGTCTGCCACGTCGACGCCGAGAACGCGCTGGCGGCGGCGCGCACGGCCGACGTCTCGCTGCCCTTCGGCGGGGTGCCGTTCGCGGTCAAGGAGCTCGAGCCGGTCGAGGGCTGGCCCTTCGCCCGCGGCAGCAAGCTGCTCGAGGGCACCACCGGGCCGTTCACGACGGTGCACGTGGAGCGCATCCGCGACCGCGGCGGTGCCATCCCCGTCGTCCAGACCACCAGCAGCGAGTTCGGCCTGGTCGGCTACACCGCGACCAAGCTGCGCGGCGCCACCCGCAACCCGTGGGACCCCGAGCGCACCCCGGGCGGGTCCAGCGGCGGGACGGCGGCCGCGGTGGCCGGGGGAGTCGTGCCGATCGGCACCGGCACCGACGGCGGCGGCTCGATCCGGATCCCCGCCGGGTACACCGGGCTGGTCGGCATCAAGACGAGCTTCCGGACCATCCCGTTCGCGCCCATGGCGCAGATCGAGCCGCTGCACTCCACGGTCGGCTGCCTGTCCCGCTCGGTGCGCGACACCGCCCGGTGGCTGGACGTCGCCAACGGTGCGCACCCGCGGGACCCGTTCAGCCTGCCGCGGGTGGAGGGCTTCGAGGCGGGGCTGGGCAGCCACGACCTGGCCGGCCTGCGCGTCGCGGTGCTGCCGGACTTCGGCGGCGCGGTGGTGCACCCCGACGTCGTCGCCGGCATCGAGGAGGCGGCGGCCGCGCTGATCACCGCGGCGGGCATGCGCCGGGTCGACGTCGAGTTCGTCGTCCCCGACATGGCCGCGGTGTGGTCGGGGGCGTCGCTGCCGACCATGTGGCACGGCATGCACGCCTACTGGCCGCAGATCCGCGAGCTGCTGACCGACGAGGTGGCGGCGCTCATGGAGCGCTCGGAGAGCTTCGACATCGCCGCCGCGGCGGCGGTCGACCCGCTGCGCAAGCAGCTCAACGAGTCCTTCGCCGACCTGTTCGAGTCCGTCGACCTGGTGCTGGCCGCGACCAACCCCGACGACGCGTACGCCGCCGAGGGGCCCTCGCCGGTCCGGGTGGGCGACGTCGACGTCGAGGGCGCGGGCAACACCGGCCGGCTGACCATGGGCATGAACATCACCGGCGTGCCGGCGGTGAGCGTGCCGGCCGGGCTCTCGCCGCGCGGGCTGCCGATCGGGATGCAGATCGTCGGGCCGCGGCACAGCGATCCGCTGCTGCTGTCGGTCGCGGCGCAGTGGGAGCGGGAGCGGCCGTGGCCGCTGGTGGCGCCGCCGAGGGCGCGGTGAGGTGGGCGACGGAGACCGTCCCCGGACCTGACGGGCTCGTCTGCAGCGTCGACCGGCTGGCGTCGGAGGCCGGCACCGCCGTGCTGCGCGCCGGCGGGAACGCCGTGGACGCGGCGGTCGCCACCAGCGCCGCCCTGACGGTGACGACCCCCCACATGTGCGGGATGGGCGGCGACCTGATGGCGCTGGTCGCCGGGCCGGGCACCGGGGCGGCCGAGCCGCTGGTCCTGAACGCGTCGGGCCGCGCCGGGAGCGGTGCCGACCCGGACCGGCTGCGGGCCGAGGGGCACCGCGCGATGCCGCCGCTGGGCGACGTCCGCAGCGCGCCGGTGCCCGGGTGCGTGGACGGCTGGCTGGAGCTCCACGGCCGGCTGGGCCGGCTGCCGATCGCCGACGTGCTGGCACCGGCGATCGAGCTGGCCGACGGTGGGTTCCCGACCTCGCCGATGCTCGCCTTCATGCTGCCGAAGCTGGCCGGCGTGACCGGCTGCGACGAGCTGGTGGCGTCCGGCGTCGGGACGGGTGACCACCTCCGGCGGCCCGGGCCCGCGCGCATGCTGCGGGCCATCGTCGCGGAGGGCCGCGACGGCTTCTACGGCGGGGAGTTCGGCGAGCGCCTGCTGGAGGTCGGGGCCGGGGAGTACGCCCCCGAGGACCTGGCCCGGTCGTCGGCGGACTGGGTGACGGCGCTCGGGTTGGACGTCTGGGGTCACCGGGTGTGGACCGTGCCGCCGAACTCGGCCGGCGTGCTCGCGCTGGCCGGTGCCGGGATCGCCGAGCGGGCCGGCCTCGGGGCCGATCCGGACGACGCGGCCTGGGTGCACCTCACGGTGGAGGCGGCGCGCCTGGCCGGGCTCGACCGGACCCGGGGGCTCTTCGACGGTGCCGACGGGACGGAGCTGCTCGACCTCGACCGGCTGGCCGCGCGGGCCGCGAGGGTCGATCCCCGCCGGACGGTGCTGCGGGAGGACCGCTACGCGGGCGGCGGGACCATCTACCTCTGCGCCTCGGACCGCGACGGCATGGGCGTGAGCCTCATCCAGTCCAACGCCAAGGAGTTCGGCTGCCACGTGGCGGTGCCGGGGACCGGGGTGCTCCTGCATAACCGCGGCATCGGGTTCAGCCTGGAGCCCGGGCACCCGGCCGAGTACCGGCCGGGCCGGCGGCCGCCGCACACGCTGGCGCCCACCCTGGTCACCCGGCCCGACGGGTCCCTGCGCGCGCTGCTCGGGACGATGGGCGGGGACTCGCAGACGCAGCTGGTGCTGCAGCTGCTGGCCCGCCTGCTCGTCGCGGGCGAGGACCCGGGAGCGGTGATCGGCGCGCCGCGCTGGGTCCTGGGGAACGAGGACGGCACGGGCTTCAACCTGTGGGAGCGCCCCGCCGGGCACCGCGTCCGGATCGAGGCCGACGCCCCGGCGTCCTGGCGCCCGGGCCTGGAGGAGCGCGGCCACCGGGTCGAGACGGTGCGCCCCGACCCGGCCGCCTTCGGGCACGCGCACCTGATCGACTTCCCGGTCGACGGCCCGCCCCGCGGCGCCGCGGACGCCCGGTCCCTGATCGGCGCGGCCCTCGCCGCCTGACGGCGGGCTCAGTGGCGGTGCGCTGGTGCGGGAGGTTCCCGCGGGATCGCGGCGGACAGGGCGCGGGGCCTGGTGCGGTTATCGGACGACTGATAGAAAAACGCGATGACCCAGGTCCTCGCCCCGCGGACGGTCGACGCGGCGCTGCGCGCGCGTGCCGGCGCGGTGATCCCCGGCGGCATGTACGGCCACATGAACGCGGCCGCGCTGCCCGACGCCTACCCGCAGTTCATGACCCGCGGCGAGGGCAGCCGCGTCTGGGACGCCGACGGCAACGAGTACGTGGACTTCATGTGCGGCTGGGGTCCGATCGTCCTGGGCCGCAAGGACCCGGTCGTCGAGGCGGCGGTCCGCGCCCAGCTGGAGATCGGGGACCTCCTGGACGGGCCCTCGCCGGTGATGGTCGACCTCTCGGAGCTGCTGGTCGAGCTGGTGCCGCACGCCGACTGGGCGATGCTGGCCAAGAACGGCACCGACGCCACGACCGCGTGCGTGACCATCGCGCGGGCCTCGACTGGTCGGCGGAAGGTCCTGGTCGCCACCGGGGCGTACCACGGGGCGATCCCGTGGTGCACGCCCCGGCCGGGCGGCGTGCTCGCCGAGGACCGGGCGCACCTGGGCTACTTCGACTACAACGACGTCGCCTCGCTGGAGGCCGCGGTCGCCGAGGCCGGCGACGACCTGGCCGGGATCATCGTCTCCCCGGTGCGGCAGGAGCTGGCCCGCGACCAGGAGATGGGCAGCGTCGAGTTCGCCCGCGCGATCCGGGCGATCTGCGACCGCACGGGTGCGGTCATGATCCTCGACGACGTGCGCTGCGGGTTCCGCCTCGACCTCGCCGGCAGCTGGGCGCCGCTGGGGGTCCAGCCCGACCTGGCCGCCTGGTCCAAGGCGATCGCCAACGGGTACTCCCTCGCCGCGATCACCGGTCGGGACGACCTCCGCGCAGCCGCCTCGAGCATCTACGTGACCGGCTCCTTCTGGTACTCCGCGGTGTCCATGGCCGCCTCGCTCGCCACGCTCACCCAGCTCCGGGACACCGACGCGCTGGCCCGGATGGCCGAGTCCGGTCAGCGTCTCCGTGACGGGCTGGCCGCCCAGTCGGCGGCCCACGGCTTCGACACGCGGCAGACCGGTCCGGTGCAGATGCCGCTGCTGCGCTTCGCGGACGACGACGCCGCGTCGACGCTGGCGCGGACGTGGACCAACGAGGCCGTCAAGCGCGGGGTGTACCTGCACCCGGTGCACAACTGGTTCCTCAGCGCGGCCCACACCGCCGACGACATCGACCAGGCGCTGGAGCGCACCGACGACGCGTTCGCCGAGCTCGCCCGGCTCGTGCGCCAGGGCTGACGTGACCACCGACCCCCGACGTCGCGCCGCCGCCGAGGACCTCGTCGCGTACGGGCGGCGGATGAACCCCGACGGGCTCGCGGTCGGGCCGGCGGGGAACCTCAGCGTGCGCCTGGACGACGTCGTCGCCATCACGCCGTCGCAGGTGCGCTACGACGAGGTCACCCCCGAGCAGATCTGCTTCGTGACGACCGACGGCGAGCACGTCGGGGGTGAGGGCCGGCTCTCCTCGGAGACCCCCATGCACCTGGCGGTCTACCGGACCACGCGGGCGGCGGCGGTCGTGCACACCCACTCGCCCCGCGCGGTCGCGGCCTCGATCGTGCTCGACGAGCTGCCGGCGGTGCACTACTCGATCCTGCGGGCCGGCGGCGGCCCGACCATCCGGGTGGCGCCCTACGAGCGGTTCGGCTCCGACGAGCTGGCCCGGGTGGCGGTCGAGGCCCTCACCGGGCGCACCGCGGTCCTCCTCCAGAACCACGGGGCGATCACCTACGGCGCCGACCTGGCCGAGGCCTACGAGCGCGCCCAGCTGGTCGAGTGGCTGGCCGAGGTCCACCTGGCCGCCAGCGGGTTCGGCAGCCCGCGCATCCTGACCGACGAGGAGCTCGGCCGGGTCGCCTCGGAGTCCGCCCGCCGGTACGGCGCGGCGCCGGAGGTGGCCCGGTGAGCGCCGGAGCGTTCCCGCCGTACGACGAGCTGCCCCGGGACGACGCGGGCGCGCCGGTCGGGTGGGACGTCGGGGGCGCCGTCGGCCGGATGGGCCTGCAGTCGGAGGCCGCGGTCGCGGCGGCCGCGCGCTCCGTCGTCCGCGGTGCGGTCTTCCCGCTGAACGCACCCCACGACCTGTTCGACCCGCCGCTGTACGGCCGCGGCGCGATCCGCCACACCCGGCTGCCGAGCTCCGGGGGCACCGGCTTCGACGACGTCTACGACAACTACTACCCGCAGGCCGCCAGCCAGTGGGACGCGCTCTCGCACGTCGCCTACCGGCCCGGCGTCTTCTACGGGGGCGTCTCGGCCGAGGAGATCGCCCGCGACGGCCGCAACGGCATCGACCTCTGGGCGCAGCGCGGGATCGCCGGCAGGGGCGTGCTCCTCGACGTCGCCCGCGCGCTGGCCGCGGACGGCCGCCCGCTCGACCCCGGCACCAGCACGGCCCTGACCGTCGAGGACCTGGAGCTGGCCCGCCGGCAGGCGGGGGTGGAGTTCCGCCCCGGTGACGTCGTGCTGGTCCGCACCGGCTTCGTGGGTTGGTACCGGGGCCAGGACGAGCGGGCGCGGCAGGCGATGGCCCGTGGCCGGCTGGCGGCGGCCGGCATCGAGCACACCGAGGCGATGGCCCGCTACGTGTGGGACAGCGGCGCCGCCGCCGTCGTGAGCGATGCGCCGGCGCTCGAGGTGTGGCCGCCGGACCCGCGGCCCGAGGCGGCGCCCTTCGGCTTCCTGCACAACGTCCTGATCGGGCAGTTCGGGCTGGCGATCGGCGAGCTGTGGGAGCTCGACGCCCTCGCCGAGGACTGCGCCACCGACGGGCGGTACGAGTTCCTGCTGTGCAGCGCGCCGCTCAACGTGCCCGGCGGGATCGGTTCCCCGGCCAACGCGCTGGCGATCAAGTGAGCGGGCCGCGGATCGCCTGCGTGGGCGTCCACATCCTCGACGTCCTGGGCCGGGCGATCGACGTGCTGCCCACCACCCAGTCGGCGGTGGTCATCGACGAGATCCGCATGACGGTGGCCGGCACGGCCGGGGGGACGGCGGTCGACCTCGCCCGGCTGGGTGCCGACGTGCTGGCCGTGGGCGCCGTCGGGGCGGACAACGTCGGCGCCTTCGTGCGCACCCTGCTCGAGCAGGAGGGGGTCGACGCGAGCGGACTCGTCGTGAAGCCGGAGCACCCGACCTCGGCCACCATGCTCCCGATCAGCAGCGCGGGCGTCCGCCCGGCGTGGCACGTGCGGGGGGCGAACGCCGCGCTGGGCCGGGACGACCTGCCCTGGGACGCCCTCACCGGCCTCGACGCCCTGCACTACGGCGGGGTCTCCGCGCTTCCGGGCCTGGACGGGGACCCGTCGCAGGAGTTGCTGGCCCACGCACGGGCGCACGGCGCGATCACGACCGCCGACTGCCTCGGCGTCAAGCGCTCCGACGCGCTCGCCGCCTTCGCCCCGTCCCTGCCGCACGTCGACGTCTTCATGCCCAACCGGGACGAGGTCGCGAAGCTGACCGGCCTGTCCTCGCCCCAGGAGGGCGCGCGGGCGCTGCGGGACCTCGGCGCGCGGGCGGTCGTCGTGAAGATGGACGCCGACGGGTGCTTCGGCGTGGGGGAGGACGGCGAGTTCTCGCTCCCGGCCATCCCCGGCGACGTCGTCGACTCCACCGGCTGCGGCGACGCCTTCTGCGCCGGGGTGATCCGCGGGCTGACGCTGGGCTGGCCGCTGGAGGAGGCGGCCTGGCTGGGCATCGCCTCCGGCACGCTCACCGCCGGGGGCCTGGGCTCCGACGCCGGCCTGCGGGACCTGGACTCCACGCTCGCCTTCCTCGCCGACCGCCGCCGGAGCCTGCCGCGGTGACGAGCACCCCTCCCCGCCGCCGAGCGGCACGACGACAGGAGCGCACGTGAGCGACCAGCTGTGGGCGACGCCAGCTACCGACCTGGCCCGGATGATCGAGGCCGGGGAGGTCTCGCCGACGGAGATCCTGGACTCGGTGCTCGACCGGATGGATGCCGTCGAGCCGCAGGTGCACGCGTTCATCACGGTCACCGACGACCTCGCGCGCGCCGAGGCGGCGGCCGCGACGGAGCGGGCGCACCGCGGCGAGCGGATCAGCGACATGGACGGGATCCCGTACTCGATCAAGGACCTCGAGAACACCGCCGGCATCCGCACCACGCAGGGGACCCGGTTCTTCGTCGACCACGTGCCCGACACCGACAGCGTCGTCGCGGGGCGGCTGCGCGCCAGCGGCGGCGTCCTGCTGGGCAAGACCAACACCCCGGCCTTCGGCTGGAAGGACATGGCCGACAACCTGGTCGCGGAGCCGACCGTCAACCCGTGGGACACCACGCGGACCACCGGCGCCTCCTCCGGCGGCGCCGCGGCGGCGGTGGCCGCCGGGATGGGCCCGCTGGCGCAGGGGTCGGACGGCGCGGGGTCCATCCGCATCCCGGCCGCGCTGTGCGGGGTCGTGGGCTTCAAGCCCTCCTTCGGCCGCATCCCCGTGCACCCGGTCCGCGAGTACTGGACGCACCGCACCCACCAGGGCCCGCTCACCCGGACCGTCGCCGACGCCGCCCTCATGACGTCGGTCATGGCCGGCAGCGACGACCGCGACCCGCTCTCGCTGACCACCGACCTGGAGCCGTTCGTGCCGCTGCCGGGGTCCGACCGGCCGCTCGCCGGGCGGAAGGTCCGCTGGAGCCCGGACCTCGGGTACGGGGCGGTCAGCGCGGAGGTGGTGCAGATCGTCGGCGCGGCGGTCGGCGTGCTGGCCGAGCTCGGCTGCGCGGTGGAGGAGGGCGCCCCCGGGTGGGAAGACCCGAGCCGCTTCCACCGGGTCATCTACAGCAGCGGCCTGGCCGTGGGCGTCGGGCCGTTCGCCGACCAGGAGCCCGACTGGCTGGAGGAGGACCTGAAGCGGCTCATCGAGTACGGCCGGTCGCACTCGGCGGTCGACCTGCGGGCCGCCGAGGTCCAGCGGGGCCGCCTGTACGACGCCGCCCGGACCCTCTTCGAGGAGATCGACCTCCTGGTCACACCCGCGATGCCGCTCGAGGCGTGGTCCGCGGAGCCCGGCCCGGGACCGCAGGAGATCGAGGGCGTGCGGCTGGGTGCCCGGGGGCGCTCCTACCTGCTCAACCCCTTCAACCTCACCGGGCAGCCGGCGATCTCCATCCCGTGCGGCTGGACCGCGGCGGGTCTCCCGGTGGGTGTGCAGATCGTCGGCCGGCGGAACCAGGACATCGACGTCCTCCGGGTCGCTCACGTGCTCGAGCAGCGGCTCGGGCTCGTGGACCGGTGGCCGGCGCTGTCCTGACCGCCGTCGTCCACCGGGAGTCCGGGTGCCGAAGATCGTCGACCACGACGAGCGTCGCCGGTCGATCATCGAGGCGACCTGGCGGGTGATCGCGCGGGAGGGCATCGCCAGCGCCACGACCCGCGGCATCGCCCGCGAGGCCGGCTGCTCCAGCGGCGTCCTGGCGCACTACTTCGCCGACAAGGCCGAGCTCATGGCCTCGGCCATGCTCGCCGCGCACGCCGAGGTGCACGCGCGGCTGGACCGCGGGCTGACCGGTCTGGCCTCGGTGCGCCAGTACGTGCTCGAGTGCCTGCCCCTGGACGAGCGGCGCCGCTTCCTGGCCGTCGTGGAGGTGAGCTTCTGGGGGCAGGCGGTCGGCAACCCCCGGCTGGTGGACCTGTACGGCGCCGAGGTGGAGGGTTTCCGCGGCACGCTGCGCGTCCGGCTCGAGCAGGCGCGCGACCGGGGGGAGCTGCGGCCGGGGGTGGACGTCGAGGCCGTCGTCCACGAGCTGCACGTGCTGAACGACGGGCTGAGCACCCAGGCCGCGCTGCACCCGCGCAGCGCGACGGCGGAGCAGCAGACCGCCCTGGTGGACGCGCTGCTGGACCGGATCCGCCGGCAGCGCTAGGCGCCGGGCAGCTCGCCGGTGTCGACGATGCGCTCGGCGATCGCCCGGAGCTTCTCGTTCCGCTCCTGCGAGAGGCGCTGCAGCACACCGAACGCCTCGTCGGCGGAGAGCTTGTACCGCTCCATGACGACGCCGATGGCGATCCCGATGCGCCGGTTGCTGAGCAGGCCCGTCTCGAGCTGGGCGACCTGCTGGTGCGCCATCCCGAGCTCGTCGTGCAGGTGCTGGAGCTCGTCACCGAGGATCCCGAGCGGGTCAGTCACGCGCAGCAGGATACGACGTAAACCGGCCGCGGTCGCCGACCCGTCTAGCCGGGTGGCTGCTGCGCCGACCGGCGGGCGTTCCCCCGGACGAGGAACACCGCGACGAACGCGAACGCCATGAAGGCGAAGGTGCTGACGCCGGCCAGGGCGGACCACCCGCCGGTGTCCTGGGCGCCGACCGCCTCGTCGACGCCGCCGGTCGACAGGATCGTCGTCGGGTCGGTGAGCCCGTGCAGGACGATGGCGGCCCAGATCGTGCCGGTCACGCGCATGGCGAGGTACATGCAGACGCCGAAGCAGAAGGTGTAGACCAGCGTCGCCGCGACCGTCCGCAGCTCCATGCCGGCGAGCAGGTTGACCGTGTGCATCGCCGCGAACAGCACCGAGGACACGACGACGACGAACCGCTCGGAGTGCCCGGCGTCGCGCAGCATCGTGACGGCGAGGCCCCGCGTGGCCAGCTCCTCGGCGACGCCGACGCAGAGACCCAGCAGGGCCAGCGAGGCGACCTCGGCGCCGCTCCAGCGGTCCCAGTCGGTCGCGCCGAGGTGCCCGGCAACCGCGCCGGCGACGAGGACGGGCCCGATCCACATCCAGCCGCGCCCCCGGACCGGCTGCGGGCCGAACACCCGGCGCAGCAGGCCGACCCGCCAGGTGAAGAGCAGCAGCGCGACCGCGCCGATCCCGATGGGCAGCGTGAGCCCGAAGAACGTGCTGACCGGGTCGGCCACGACGTCGTCGTCGATCCGGTCGCCGAACAGCAGCCCGATCAACGCGATGACCGCCAGGTAGAACACCAGGTAGCCGGCGAGCAGCAGGACGGGCTTCCACGTGGCGGGCCGCTGCCAGAAGGAGGTCCGGTCGGCCGCGGTGCCGGTCACCGCCGCAGCATGGCACCGCCGGGTCGCGCTCCGGTAGACCGCGCACGACCGGATGGCGTCCTCCGGGGTGTCAGACGGGCGCGACCGCCGACCACCGCACGGTGACCTCGCCGTGCCGCCACCGCCGCGACGAGCCGACCAGCGGCCAGCCCTGCTCGGCGAGCGCCTCGACCGCGCCGGCCCAGCGCTGCCGGGGCCCGAAGGTCGACAGTCCGGCCGCGGTGGCCCAGGCGGCGTCGAACGCGCGGAGGAACTCGTGCACCGGGCGGCCCGGCACGTTGTGGTGGATGAGCGCCTTGGGCAACCGCTCGGCCAGGTCCGAGGGCCGGTCGATGTCGGACACCCGTGCGGCCAGCGTCAGGGTGAGCGGCCCCTCGGCGTCCAGCGCCACCCACGCCGAGCGGCGTCCCCACTCGTCGCACGTGCCCTCGACGACCAGCCCGCCCGGCGCCAGCCCGGCCCGCATCGTGTCCCAGGCCCGGGCGGCGGACTCCTCGTCGTACTGGCGCAGCACGTTGAACGCCCGCACGAGCACCGGCTGCAGCCCGGCGAGCTCGAAGCCGCCGACGCGGAAGTCCACCCGCGGCGGGTCCCGGTCGTCGGCGACCGCGGCGACGCGGGCCGGGTCGATCTCCAGACCCACGACCTCCAGTCCCTGCACCTCGGGGCCGAGCCGTTCCACCAGCTCCAGGGTGGTGACGGCGGAGGCGCCGTAGCCGAGGTCGACCACCAGCGGGCGGGCGGAGTCGCGCAGCCGCGGCACCTGGGTGGCCAGCAGCCAGCGGTCGACGCGGCGCAGCCGGTTGGCGTTGGTGGTGCCCCGCGTGGGCAGCCCGAGCGCGCGCGCCCGGCCGGCGGCCAGCCGGGGTGCCTTGCGCTGGTGCTGGGCGGGCAGCGAGGCGCGCTGCTTGTGCCCGCTCTCCGCTCCGCTCACCGTGCCGCAGCGTAGTCCGGGCTAGCGTGGTGCCGTGCAGGTTCGACGCGACGTCCGGCTGGCGGACCTCACCACCCTCGCCGTCGGCGGCCCGATCGAGCGGCTGCTGGAGGTCTCGACCGCCGACGAGCTGGTCGGGGCCGTGCGCGACGCCGACGAGGCCGGCCGCCCGCTGCTGCTGCTCGGCGGCGGCTCCAACGTCGTCGCGCCGGACGAGGGCTGGCCCGGCGACGTCGTCGCCGTCCGCACCCGCGGGATCCGGCGGGACGGCGACCGGCTCACCGTGCAGGCCGGTGAGGACTGGGACGGTTTGGTCGCGCGCACCGTGGCCGAGCAGCTGGCCGGCATGGAGGCGCTGTCGGGCATCCCGGGCTCGACCGGGGCGACGCCGGTGCAGAACGTCGGCGCCTACGGCCAGGAGGTCGCCCAGACGATCACCGCCGTCCGCGCCTACGACCGCGCCGAGAAGACCGAGCGGGTGCTGACCCCGGGCGAGTGCGGCTTCGCCTACCGGGACAGCCGGCTCAAGCGCGAGCCCGGCCGGTTCGTCGTCCTGGACGTGGAGTTCGCCCTGGAGGCCGGACCGCTGTCCCGCCCGGTCGGGTACGCCGAGCTGGCCCGGACGCTCGGCGTGGACATCGGGGAGCGGGCACCGCTGGCCGACGTCCGCGCGGCGGTGCTCGGGCTCCGGCGCAGCAAGGGGATGGTGTGGGACCCGGCCGACCCCGACTCCCGCAGCGCCGGCTCGTTCTTCACCAACCCGGTCGTGCCGGCCGAGCAGGCCGTCGAGGGCTGCCCGAGCTGGCCCGCAGGGGACGACCGGGTCAAGCTCAGCGCGGCCTGGCTGGTGCAGCACGCCGGCTTCGGCCGCGGAACCCGCGACGGCCGGGTCGGGACGTCGTCGCGGCACAGCCTGGCGCTCACCACCGAGGACGGCGCCACCGCCGCCGAGCTGCTCGGCTTCGCCGACCGCATCATCGCGACGGTGCAGGAGCGCTTCGGTGTGACGCTCGACCGCGAACCCACCGCTGTCCGCCCCTAGGACCCGGCGAGATCGGCGATCTCGCACGGTTTCGAGGCCCTCAGCGTGCGAGATCGGCGATCTCGCCGGGGAGGGGGTCGGGTCAGCTGTGCTCGCGGTGGACCTTGTGCTGGGCGGCCTGGGCGCGCGGGCGGACCACCATCAGATCCACGTTCACGTGGTGCGGGCGGGTGAGCGCCCAGGCGATGCAGTCGGCGACGTCGTCGGCCACCAGCGGCTCGCGCACCCCGCGGTAGACCGCGTCGGCCTCGTCCGCCGAGCCGAGCCGGTTGAGCGAGAACTCCTCGGTGCGCACCATCCCGGGTGCGATCTCGATGACCCGCACCGGTTCGGCCACCAGCTCCAGCCGCAGCGCCCCGACCATGGCGTGCAGCCCGTGCTTGGCCGCGGTGTACGAGCTGCCGCCCTCGTAGGTGGTCAGCCCGGCCGTCGAGCCCACGAACAGCACGTCACCCGCGCCCGAGGCGATCAGGGCGGGCAGCAGCGCCTGGGTCAGCCGCACCGTCCCGAGCACGTTGACCTCGTAGGTGCGGGCCCACGAGTCGAGGTCGGCGTCGGCCACGGCGTTCGCGTCGAAGGCCCCGCCCGCGTTGTTGACCAGCACGTCCACCCGGTCCAGCGCACCGGCGAAGGCCTCGACCGACGCCGCGTCGGTGATGTCCAGCGGCAGCGCCCGGGCGCCGATCGAGTCGGCGAGCGCGGTCAGCCGGTCCACCCGCCGCGCGCCGAGGACGACGTCGAACCCGTCGGCCGCCAGCCGCGCCGCGGTGGCCGCGCCGATGCCGCTCGACGCCCCCGTGACGACGGCGGTGCGGCCGGCCCCGGGCCGCTCGGGAGCACCGGTCCGGGTGAGAGGTGGGACACCTGACATGTGCACATCCTGACGCTGTTGCAGGATGGAAGGCCGACAGGGGTTGCCGACGTTGCTGCGAGCGACGGTCCGGCCCACGGGAACCGCAGAGCGGGAGGGGAAGCACGTGCCCGCTCACCGCCGCACCCGCTCCGGCGCGCCCCGGCGCGTGGCCACGCTCTCGGTGCACACGAGCCCGCTCGACCAGCCCGGTGCCGGCGACGCCGGCGGCATGAACGTCTACATCGTCGAGGCCTCCCGGCGGCTGGCCGCCCGCGGCATCGCGGTGGACATCTTCACCCGCGCCACCTCCAGCGACCTCCCGCCCGTGGTCGAGATGACCCCCGGCGTCACGGTCCGGCACGTGCACGCCGGCCCGTTCGAGGGCCTGGGCAAGGAGGAGCTGCCCGCCCAGCTGTGCGCCTTCACCGCCGCGGTGCTGCGCGAGGAGGCCCAGCACGAGCCGGGCTACTACGACGTCGTCCACTCGCACTACTGGTTGTCGGGCCAGGTCGGCTGGCTGGCGCGGGACCGCTGGAGCGTGCCGCTGATCCACACCGCGCACACGCTGGCGAAGGTCAAGAACGAGGCGCTCGCCGCCGGCGACCGGCCCGAACCCCGCTCGCGGGTCATCGGCGAGCAGCAGGTGGTCGCCGAGGCCGACCGGCTGATCGCCAACACCGACGAGGAGGCCCGGCAGCTGGTCCGCCTCTACGGCGCCGACCCCGCGCGCACCCTCGTCGTGCCGCCCGGCGTCGACCTGGACCGCTTCTCGCCCCGGGACCGGGCGGCCGCCCGCCGCGCGGTCGGCATGCCGCAGGACGCCGTCGTGCTGCTCTTCGTCGGCCGCATCCAGCCGCTCAAGGCACCCGACGTGCTGCTGCACACCGCCGCCCGCCTGCTCGCCGACGACCCCGGGCTGCGCAGCCGGCTGCGCGTGCACGTCGTCGGCGCCCCCAGCGGCTCGGGCCTGGACGCCCCGGAGCAGCTGCTGGAGCTGGCCGGCTCCCTCGGCATCGCCGACGTCGTCACGTTCTTCCCGCCGCAGCCGCCCGAGCGGCTCGCCGAGCACTACCGGGCCGCGGACGTCACCGTCGTCCCCAGCCACAACGAGTCCTTCGGCCTGGTCGCGCTGGAGTCGCAGGCCTGCGGCACGCCCGTCGTCGCCGCGGCCGTCGGCGGCCTGCCGACGGCGGTGCGCGACGGCGTCTCCGGCGTGCTGGTCGCCGGCCACGACCCGGCCGACTACGCCGCCGCGGTGCGGGCCGTCCTCGCGCGGCGCGAGCTGCTGGCCGCCGGCGCCCGCCGGCACGCCGGGCAGTTCTCCTGGGACCGCACGGCCGACGCGCTCGTCGAGGCCTACGCCTCGGCGGCCCGCGACATGGCCGCCGCACCCTTCTCGCCGGCGCGCGAGCGGCTGCTGGCCCCGCTGCGGGTGCTCCCCGGTGTGCAGGTGGCGCGATGAGGACCGTCGCGGAGCTCGACGCGGTCATCGACCAGGTGCTGCGCGACGGGGAGCTGGTGCACGAGCACCCCTCGCCCGGCGTCTGGCTGGTCGATCTGCCGGGCACCAAGAAGCTCAAGACGGTGTGCGGGCTGAGCGTGGGCGAGCACGCCCTGCGGGTCGAGGCCTTCGTCTGCCGCCAGCCCGACGAGAACCGCGAGCAGCTGTGGACCTTCCTGCTGCAGCACAACGCCCGGATGTACGGCGTCTCCTACTCGATCGACAACGTCGGTGACGTCTACCTGACCGGCCGGCTGCCGCACGCCGCGGTGACCCCCGAGGAGCTCGACCGGATCCTCGGCTCGGTGCTCAGCTACGCCGACGACCACTTCAACACGATGCTGGAGATCGGCTTCGGGACGTCGATCCGCCGCGAGTGGGACTGGCGGGTGAAGCGCGGCGAGTCGCTGCGCAACCTGGAGGCCTTCGCGGCCTTCGCCGACCCGAGCCGTCGCCCGGACGCCGACGGCCGCGCCGCCGGCGGGGAGTGACGACGGACCGCACCGCGGCCGAGGAGGCTCCTCCCGGCTACGCCCGCCGCTGGTGGGTGCTCGCCACCATGACGGTGTGCCTGCTCGTGGTGATCATGGGCAACACCATCCTCAACGTCGCCCTGCCCACGCTGCAGCGCGACCTCGGTGCCACCCAGGCCGAGCTCCAGTGGGCCGTCGACGCCTACATCCTCGTGTTCGCCGGGCTGCTGTTCAGCTGGGGCGTCATCGGCGACCGCATCGGCCGGCGCCGCGTGCTGGTCATCGGGCTGTCGATCTTCGCGATCGGCTCGGTGCTCGCCGCCATGAGCGACAGCCCGGGGGAGCTGATCGCGTGGCGGGCGGTCATGGGCATCGGCGGCGCGGCCGTGCAGCCGACCACCCTCGCCGTCATCACCAACGTCTTCCCCGGCCCCGAGCGCGGCCGGGCCATCGGTGTCTGGGCCGGGACCGCCGGCATCGCCGTGGCCGGTGGCCCGCTGGCCGGCGGCGCGGTCCTCGAGCACTTCTGGTGGGGTGCGGTCTTCCTCGTCGGCGTGCCGGTGGCGGTGCTCGGCATCATCGGTGTGGTCGCCGTCGTCCCGGAGTCGAAGGACCCCTCGCCGGGCCGCCTGGACATCCCGGGGGTGCTGCTCTCGATCGTGGCGCTGGCCGGGCTGGTCTACGGGATCATCCGCGGCGGCGAGGGCGCCGGCTGGACGACGCCCGGCGTCCTCGTGCCGCTGATCGGCGGGCTGCTGCTGCTCGCCCTGTTCGTGCAGCTGCAGCGGCGGTCGGCCCACCCGGCGCTGGACGTCTCGCTGTTCCGCAACCCGGCCTTCTCCGCCGCCGCGGGCGCCCTCGGGCTGAACTTCTTCGCTCTCCTGGGTGCGACCTTCTACGTCGTCTTCTACCTGCAGGGCGTGCTCGGGTTCAGCCCGCTGCAGGCCGGCGCGACCCTCATCCCGGTGGCGCTGGGCATGGCGGTCACGGCGCCCCGCACCTCGGGCCTCGCGGAGCGGTTCGGCGCCAAGGCGGTGTGCGCGACCGGCTTCACGATGATCACCCTGTCGTTCCTGGGCTTCCAGCTGCTGGGTGTGGACTCGCCGGTCTGGCTGCTGCTGGTGATCCTGTCGGTGCAGGGCGTCGGCATGGGTGCGGTCATGGCGCCGGCGACCGAGTCGATCATGTCCGTCGTCCCGCGCGAGAAGGCCGGCGCGGGCGCGGCGGTGAACAACTCGGTGCGCCAGGTCGGGGGCGCGCTGGGCGTGGCCATCCTCGGATCGGTCCTCGCCGGCGCCTACACGGCCGAACTGGGGGACGCCACGGACGCGCTGCCCGCCGAGGTGCGCGAGCAGGCCGGGGAGTCGATCGTCGGCACGCTGGCGGTGGTCGAGCAGGTGCGGGCGGGCGACGACCCGGAGGCGGCGCAGGCGGCGGGGGAGCTGGTGGAGCCGGCCCGCGAGGCCTTCGTCGACGCCATGCACGTCACCGCCGTCGGGACGGCGGCTGCCGGTGCGATCGCCGTCGTCGTGGTGCTGGTGTGGCTGCCCGGTCGGCGGACCGCGCCAGGGTCCCCGTCGCCCGCGCCCGGCGTTCGGGCAGGATGAGCCGGTGACTTCTACGGGAACCCTCGTGCTGCTCCGCCACGGCGAGAGCGAGTGGAACAAGGCCAACCTGTTCACCGGCTGGGTCGACGTCCCGCTCACCGACAAGGGCCGCGCCGAGGCGGCCCGCGGGGGTCAGCTGCTCGTGGAGCACGACCTGCTGCCCGACGTCTCGCACACCTCGCTGCTGCGGCGGGCGATCATGACCGCCGAGCTGGCGCTGCACCAGGCCGACCGGCAGTGGATCCCGGTGAAGCGCTCGTGGCGGCTGAACGAGCGGCACTACGGCGCGCTGCAGGGCAAGGACAAGGCGCAGACCCTCGCGGAGTTCGGCGAGGAGCAGTTCATGACCTGGCGCCGCTCGTACGACACCCCGCCGCCGCCCATCGAGCCCGGCAGCGAGTTCGCCCAGGACGGCGACGCCCGCTACTCCTTCCTCCCGCCGGAGGCCCGGCCGGCGACCGAGTGCCTCGCCGACGTCGTCGTCCGGATGCTGCCGTACTGGTACGACGCGATCGTGCCGGACCTGCGGCAGGGGAAGACCGTGCTGGTCGCCGCGCACGGCAACAGCCTGCGCGCGCTGGTGAAGCACCTCGACGGCCTCGGAGACGACGAGGTCGTCGGCCTCAACATCCCCACCGGCGTCCCGCTGCGCTACGACCTCGACGAGGACCTGCGCCCGGTGACCCCCGGCGGCCAGTACCTCGACCCCGACGCCGCGGCCGCGGCCATCGAGGCCGTCAAGAACCAGGGCAAGAAGTAGCTCAGATCGGGGTGCTGGCCTCGGGGACGTGGCGCTCGCCGGTGACCAGGTAGACCACCCGGCGGGCGACGCTGACCGCGTGGTCGGCGAAGCGCTCGTAGTACCGGCCGAGCAGCGTCACGTCGATCGCCGTCTCGACGCCGTAGGGCCAGCTGTCGGCGAGCAGCTCGCGGAACAGGCCGCGGTGGATGCGGTCCATCGCGTCGTCGTCGGTCTCGAGCTCGCGGGCCTTGGCGACGTTCTGGGTGGCGACGACGGTGCCGGCCTTGGCCACCAGCATCTCCGCCACGTGTCCGGCCTCGAGGAACGCCGGGCGCACCTCCTGCGGCACCGCGTGGTCGGGGAAGCGCATCCGGGCCACCTTGGCGATGTGCTCGGCGAGGTCGCCCATCCGCTCGAGGTCGCTGGCGATGCGGGTGGCGACGACGATCGTGCGCAGGTCGGTCGCGACCGGCTGCTGGCGCGCCAGCAGGGTGAAGCAGCGCTGGTCGATGCTCTCCCTCGTGGCGTCGATCTGCTCGTCACCGGCGATGACCAGGTCGGCGAGGGCGACGTCGGCGTCCAGCAGCGCGGTGGTGGCCGTGCTCATCTGGGAGCCCACGGTGTTGGCCATCTCCACCAGGCAGCCGCGGATGTCGTCGAGTTCCTCGTGGTAGCTGTCCCGCACGTCGTCCTCCTCGCGGCGCGGCACCTCACCGCGCGGTCCTGCCCGACCCTAGGCCGGTCCCCGGGGCACCCGGCCGCGGCGAGGTGAACGGCCACCCACGCCCACGTGAACACTCCCTCGTCAGGGGCGCCCGATCAGGTGTTCGGTCTGGAGGGTGCTTCCCCCGGACCTAGCATCGGAACCGTGAGTCCGCTGGTGGCCCTCGTGGTGGGCCTCGCCCTGGGTGCGACCGTGGCCGTCACGATCGTGCTCGGGTCCCGGCGCACCTTCGACGGGCCAGCCCCCGACGTGCCCGCCGTGCCGCTGCCCGAGGCGGCCATGGCCCGCCGGCTGCTCGACCTCATGGACCCGGCGGTGCTCGTCGTCGACGCCGACGACGCCGTCGCGCTGGCCAACCCCGCCGCCCGCGCGCTGGGCATCGTGCGCGGCACCCGCCTGCTCGTGCCCGAGCTGCTGGAGCTGGCCCAGGCCGTCCGCACCGGTGGGGGCCGGCGCACCGACGTCCGGCTGCCGGGCAGCCTCGTCGGCGCAGGGCCCCGGATGATGGGCGTCCACGGCGTGCGGCTGGAGAGCGGCGCCGCGCCGCCGCCGGGGCCGGTGGCCCTGGTGCTCGAGGACGTCACCGAGGCCCGCCGCACCGAGGCCGTGCGGCGCGACTTCGTCGCCAACGTCGGCCACGAGCTGAAGACGCCGGTGGGTGCGCTGGCCCTGCTCGCCGAGGCGATCGAGGGCGCGGCCGACGACCCCGAGGCGGTGCAGCGCTTCGCCGCGCGGATCGCCCACGAGGCCGACCGGCTCGGCCGGCTCGTGCGCGAGCTCATCGACCTCTCCCGGCTGCAGGGCGGCGACCCGCTGCCCGAGCTCGTCCCGGTGCCGGTCGACGGCGTGCTGGCCGAGGCCGTCGACCGCACCCGCACCGCGGCCCGCGCGAAGAAGCTCGACATCGCCGTCGGCGGCCAGCAGGGCCTGGTCGTGCGCGGGGTGGAGAGCCAGCTGGCGACCGCCGTCACCAACCTGCTGGCCAACGCGGTGGCCTACAGCACCGGGGAGTCGCGGATCGCCGTCGCCGCCCGCGCCCGGTCGGGGTTCGCCGAGATCGCGGTCACCGACAGCGGCATCGGCATCCCGCGCCAGGACCGCCACCGGGTGTTCGAGCGCTTCTACCGGGTGGACCAGTCCCGGGCCAGCAGCACCGGCGGCACCGGGCTCGGCCTGGCCATCGTCAAGCACGTCGCCAGCAACCACGGCGGATCGGTGACCGTCTGGAGCGAGGAGGGGCTGGGCTCGACGTTCACCCTGCGCATCCCGCTCGCCGCCGCACCGCCCGAGACCCCCGCACCACCTGCAGGCGACGCCGTCGCCGCCGACCCCGGGAAGGGGACCCCATGACCCGCGTGCTGGTCGTCGAGGACGAGGAGTCCTTCTCCGACGCGCTCTCCTACATGCTGCGCCGCGAGGGCTTCGACGCCGTCGTCGCCTCGACCGGCCCGGAGGCACTGGCCGAGTTCGACCGCGGCGGCGCCGACATCGTGCTGCTCGACCTCATGCTGCCCGGGCTGCCCGGCACCGAGGTCTGCCGCCAGCTGCGCTCGCGCAGCGGCGTGCCGATCATCATGCTGACCGCCAAGGACGGCGAGATCGACAAGGTCGTCGGCCTCGAGCTGGGCGCCGACGACTACGTCACCAAGCCCTACTCGGCCCGCGAGCTGGTCGCGCGCATCCGCGCGGTGCTCCGCCGTCGGGGCGAGTCGGTCGAGCAGGCGTCGTCGGACGCAGTGCTGGAGGCCGGGCCGGTCCGGATGGACGTCGAGCGGCACGTCGTCGCGCTCGACGGGGAGCCGGTCGCCCTCCCGCTCAAGGAGTTCGACCTGCTCGAGTTCCTGCTGCGCAACGCCGGCCGGGTGCTCACCCGCGCGCAGCTCATCGACCGGGTGTGGGGGTCGGACTACGTGGGTGACACCAAGACCCTCGACGTCCACGTCAAGCGGCTGCGGGCCAAGCTCGAGCCCGACCCCGCGAACCCGAAGTACCTGCTCACAGTGCGGGGTCTGGGCTACAAGCTGGAGGCCTGACGAAGGACCGCCGGGCTCAGTGCTTGAGCTCGTCGATCTTCTGCGAGGCCTCCGCCTTCGTGAGGTCCTCGGGGACCTCCTCGTCGGTGGTCCGGGTCAGCGTCTCGAGATAGCTCTTCTGCGCGCCGGTGGCCGGCTCGTCGCCGGTCACCCAGGTGGACGGGTCCTTCTCGGCGGTCGGGTCGTTCTGCGTCGATTCGCTCATGTGTTCGATGCTAGGCCGGGATGCCCGCCGCCGCTCGTCGGACGGCGACCTCGACGGTGCGCGCCCGGCGGGCCTCCTCGACGTGGCGGCCGGTGCGGTGCACGTGCTCCTGGCCGCAGGCCGGGCAGGTGACCGTGACGGCGATGGCGTCGGGCAGGTTGGCGATCGAGCGGATCGCGTCCAGCGAGGCGAGCTCGCGGCTCCCGGTGACCGTGCAGGTGATCATCAACATGCGGTCAGCCTGCTCAGCGGGCCCGTTCCGCACGAGTGGCAGGACTGGCCGCGGACGCAGGTTTTCTGCCATGATGCCGGCATGACGCTCCTCGACCGCCCGGACCGGCCGCTCGTGGTCAGCGCCGTCGTCGCCGACGGCCTGATCGGCAGCTTCGGCCTCGGCGTCTGCCTCGAGGTGTTCGGCTACGACCGCCGGCACCTGGGCCTGCCGCTGTTCGACTTCGGGCTGGTCGCCGAGGAGCCGGGCGTGCTGCGCACCGACACGGGCCTGGGCGTCGTGGTCGAGTCCGATCTGGACCGGCTGGACCGGTCGGACATCGTCCTGGTCACCGCGTGGGAGCTGTTCGACCACGTCCCCTCCGACGCCCTGCTCGACAAGCTGCGCGCCGCGCACGCCCGCGGCGCGACGCTGATCAGCTCCTGCACCGGCGTCTTCGTGCTCGCCGCCGCCGGTCTGCTGGAGGGCCTGCGGGTCACCACGCACTGGCGGTGGGCCGGCGAGCTCGCCGCGCGCTTCCCGGACCTGGAGGTCGACGCGGGCGTCCTCTACGTCGACAACGGCGCGATCCTCACCGGCGCGGGGACGGCGGCCGGCGTGGACACCCTCCTGCACCTGGTGCGCCGCGAGTGGGGCGCGGCCGCCTCCAACGCGCTGGCCCGCGAGATGGTCGTGCCCCCGCACCGCGACGGCGGGCAGGCGCAGTTCATCGACGCCCCGGTCGCCCGCTGCGAGGACGACCTGCTCGGTGTGGTCCTGGAGTGGGCCTCGGCCCACCTGGCCGAGGACCTGAGCGTGGAGGTGCTGGCGCGCCGCGCGCTGATGAGCCCGCGCACCTTCGCCCGCCGGTTCAAGGCGACGACGGGGACGACGCCGCACGCCTGGCTGCTCGGGCAGCGGCTGTCGGCGGCCGAGACGCTGCTGGAGGAGACCGACGCCCCGGTCGAGGAGATCGCCCGGCTGGTCGGCTTCGGTACCGCGGCCGGGCTGCGCGAGCAGTTCGCGCGCCGGCGCGGCGTCTCGCCGCGCGCCTACCGGCAGACCTTCCGCTCAGGTGGGGCGGCGGCGGTGCAGCTGCACGGGTACGGGCGAGGCGGGGTGCGGGGCGACCAGGCCCTGGTCGAGGCGGAGCTCGGCCAGCCGGCGTAACTCGGCGTAGGCGCTCGGGCCGACCAGGGCGGTCAGCTCGGCGGCGTAGGTGTCCACCAGCGGCTCGGGGGAGACGTGCGCGGCCGGCGCGCCGGTGCACCACCAGTGCAGGTCGTGCCCGCCCGGCCCCCAGCCGCGCCGGTCGAACTCGCCGATCGTGTCCACCAGCACGCGCGTCCCGTCGGGCCGGTCCACGTGCTCCTGCTCTCGCCGCACCGGCAGCTGCCAGCAGACGTCGGGCTTGGTCGTCAGCGGGTGCAGGTCGTGCCGCAGCGCCATCCGGTGCAGCGCGCAGCCACCGCCGCCCGGGAACCCCGGCCGGTTGAGGAACACGCAGGCGCCGTCGACGACGCGGGTGCGCAGCGAGCGGGCGCCCTCCTCGGCGTCGTCCGAGCTGTCCTCCTCGGTCCACGCGCCGCGGCCGACCGGCGCGAGCTGCCAGTCCTCGTCCTCGAGGTCGGCGACGGCGGCGGTGACCCGCGCCAGGTCGTCCTCGTCGGTGAAGAAGGCGCCGTGGCTGCAGCAGCCGTCGTCCGGGCGGCCCTCGACGACGCCGGCGCAGCCGCGGCCGAAGACGCAGGTCCACGCGGAGGTGAGCCAGGTCAGGTCGGCGCGGACGACGTGCCCGGGATCGGCGGGGTCGGCGAACTCCACCCACTCCCGGGCGAAGTCGAGGTCCACCTCGGGAGGCGGGTCGTCGGGCACCCGCCCAGCCTAGGGCGGCGGTGAACGGCAGACTGGGCGCATGCGGCTGGGTGTCCTCGACGTCGGTTCCAACACGGTCCACCTGCTCGTCGTCGACGCCCACCGCGGCGCGCACCCGACGCCGATGCACGACGACCGCTGGGCGGTCCGCCTGGCCGAGCACGTCGGGTCCGACGAGCTGCTGTCACCGCTGGGCGAGAAGCTGCTGCTCCAGGCGGTGCAGGAGGCCTGCGACCAGGCCGAGAAGCAGCGGTGCGACGAGTTCATGGCGCTGGCCACGTCGGCGATCCGCGAGGCGCGCAACGGCGAGGAGGTGCTGGAGCGGATCCGGCGCTCGACCGGTGTGGAGCTGCAGGTGCTCACCGGTGAGGACGAGGCCCGGCTCACCTTCCTCGCCGTCCGCCGGTGGTTCGGCTGGAGCGCGGGCCGGCTGCTGGTGCTCGACATCGGCGGCGGGTCGCTGGAGCTGGCCGTCGGCATCGACGAGCTGCCCGACGTGGCCGTCTCCGTCCCGCTGGGCGCGGGCCGCATGACCCGGCGCTTCCTGCCCGACGCCCTCGACGGGGGCCGCCCGGACCTGGCGGCCCTCGCGGCGCTCGACGAGCACGCCACCGCCCTGCTCGAGCCGGTGGTCGGGCGGCTGCAGGCGGCGGGCCCGCCCGACCTCGTGGCCGCCACGAGCAAGACCTTCCGCACGCTGGCGCGGCTGAGCGGAGCGGCGCCGTCGTCGGCCGGCATCCGCGTCCCGCGCCAGCTCACCGCGACCGGTCTGGACCAGGTGGTGCGCTTCGTGTCCCGGATCGAGTCCGGTGCCCTCGCCGAGCTGCCGGGCGTCTCGGCGACCCGCGCGCACCAGGTTCCTGCGGGAGCGGCTGTCGCTGCCGCCTCCATGCGCCTTCTGGACGTACCGTTCGTCCGTATCTGCCCGTGGGCGCTCCGTGAGGGAGTGATCCTGCGCAGGTTGGACTCGTTGACAGGAGCGTGATGGCCGAACCGGACTGGAATCCGGACACCGGGGGGCGTCCGCTCGCGGAGATCCTGCGCGAGGCGGGCATCGACACGTCCAAGGCGGCGCGGCGTCGCCGCTGGGACGAGCCCGACGAGGAACCCGTCCGCCAGCGCCGGGCCGATGCCGAGCCCGCTGCCGGCCGGCCGGCGTTCGGCCGGCGCCGCAGCGACGTGGAGGGCGCGGTCCCGGCCGCCTCCCCCCGTGCCGCACGCGCGGACAGCTCCCGCGCCGCCTCCGCCGGCTCGTCGCGCTCCGGGGCCGGCTTCCCGCCCGTGCGGCCGACCCAGGACCGGCGCGCGGGCGGCGGACCCACGACCGCCGCGATCCAGGGGCTGCGCGCGGACCGCGCCCCCGCGGTGCCCCATCCCTCCGCGCCGCTGCCCGACATCGCGCCGGGCGCCCTGCGCGACCGGCGCGCCGGCCTCCGCGAGGACCGGGACACCGGCCGCACCGGCGTGCGGGCCGCCCGCCCGGCGCAGCGTGCGGTCGCCGCCCGGCAGGAGCTCTCCTCGACCGGCCCGATCCCGGTGGTCCGCCCCGACGTCGACGACCTCGACGGCGACGCCAGCCCGCTCGCGTGGCTGCGCTTCCTGGGCGAGCTGGTCATCGCCCTGGCCGCCGGCGTCGGCGTGTTCTTCGCCGCCACGCTGCTGTGGGAGATGGCCCCCTACCTGGCACTGCTCCTGGTGCCGATCGCGGTGACCGGCCTGGTCGCCGCCGTGGGGGCGTGGCGCGCCCGGCAGGGAGCAGGACCGGTCGGTCCGAGGCTGCTCGCCGGGCTGGTGCTGGCCGGCACGCTGCTCACCATCGTGCCGGCCGCCCAGCTGCTCGCCGCGAGCTGACGCCCGGGGCGAGCAGGCGGTTCAGACCGTGGCGTCGGCCGCGGACTCGTCCCGCGCGGCGGCGAACTCCTCCACGATGGCCGCCCCGAACGCGTCGAGGTCGTCGGGGTTGCGGCTGGTGATCAGGGTGCCGTCGACGACGACCTCCTCGTCCACCCAGGTGGCCCCGGCGTTGCGCAGGTCGGTCTGCAGCGACGGCCAGGACGTCATCCGGCGCCCGCGCACGACGTCGGCCTCGGCCAGCACCCAGGGTGCGTGGCAGATCGCCGCCACCGGCTTGCCGGCGTCGAAGAACGCCTTGACGAAGGCCACCGCGTCGGCGTCGGCGCGGACGAAGTCGCCGTTGATCACCCCGCCCGGCAGCACCAGCGCCGCGTAGTCGTCGGGGTCCGCGTCGGCGACCGTGGTGTCGACCTTCCTCGTGCCGCCCTTGTCGATGTGCTCGTAGGCGGTGATCGTGCCCGCCTCCAGCGACACCAGCTCCGGCTCGGCGCCGGCCTCCTCCAGCGCCTGCCACGGCCGGTCGAGCTCGACCTGCTCGACGCCGTCGGTCGCCAGGACCGCCACCCTCATCCCGTCCAGTTCTCCTGCCATGGGGCCGCGCTACCCGGGGCCCCGGCGGCCGACACCCCGGCGCACTACGGTTCGACCGTGTCCGTGCTCGCCCGCCCCGAGGTGCAGCGGCTGGTCGGGACCCCGCTCGTCGGCGGCCTGCTGACCGGCCGGCTGGTCGCCGGGCCGCGCGCCGAGGACGCGCTGCGGATCGCCGCCGGGCTGGCCGAGGAGGGGTGTGCCGCCGCGTTCGAGCACCGGCCGGCCCCGGGTGCGGACGCGGCCGCGGAGCTGACCGCCCTCGTGGACCGCGTGGCGGCCGCGGGACCGCCGGGGGACTGGGAGCTCACGCTCCCGGTGCAGCGGCTCGCCGACGCCCGCGGGCCGGCGGCCGACGCGGCCGCGGCCGGGCTGGGCGTCGCGCTCGCGGGTCCGGCCGGCTGGGTGGACGCGCTGCTGGCCGGGCTGCCGGGCGCCCGGGCCGTCGTAGAGGCGGGGGAGCCGGACGCCGAGGCGCGGTGCCGCGTCCTCGCCGGGGAGCGGGTGCGGCTGCGGCCGGGCCGCGGAGCCGCCGCCCGGCTCGCGTTCGTGCGCTGCGTCGACGTCCTGCTCGCCGGGTCCGGGAGCCCTGCCGTCGCCACCGGCGACCCGCGCCTGATCGCCATCACCGGAGAACGGGCGGCCTGGCACGGCCGCGCGTCCGACAGCTGGGAGCTCGTCATGCCCTGGGGAATCCGAACCTCCGACCGCCGGCGGCTGGTCGCCGCGGGCAACGCGGTGCGGGTCGCCGTCCCGTCCGGGCCGGGCGCGCTCGCCGTGGTCGCCGGCGGTCTCCGGTGAGCGCCTCCGGGCGGCGGGGCCTGGCGGTCATCGGTGGCGGCCGGATCGGCGAGGCGTTGCTGGCCGGCATGGTGCGGCGCAGCGGCCCCGACGACGTCCTCGTCTGCGAACGCAGCAACGAGCGGGGCGCGGAGCTGGTCGACCGGTACGGGGTCGAGCTGGCCGACCTCACGGACGCCGCCGCGCGGGCCCGCGTCCTGCTCCTGGCGGTGAAGCCGCAGGACATCGACGTGCTGCTGGGGCTGCTCGCCGACCACGTCGACGCGGAGCACGTGGTCGTCTCCGTGGCCGCGGGCGTGACGACGGCGCGCATCGAGGCGGCGCTGGCGCCCGGGGTGCCGGTCGTGCGGGTCATGCCCAACACCCCGGCGCTGGTCGAGGAGGGGATGAGCGTGCTCTCCCCGGGCGCGCACGCGACCGGGGCGCACCTGGACGAGGCCGAGGAGCTGCTGGCCGCCGTCGGGCAGGTGCGGCGGGTGCCCGAGGAGCAGCAGGACGCCGTGACCGCGCTGTCCGGCAGCGGCCCGGCGTACTTCTTCTACCTGGTCGAGGCGATGGTCGACGCCGGCGTGGCGCTGGGCCTGTCCCGCGAGCTCTCGGCCGACCTGGTCGTGCAGACCGCGCTGGGTGCGTCCGTGATGATGCGCGACTCCGGACAGGACCCGGTCGCGCTGCGGGCGGCGGTGAGCAGCCCCGGCGGGACGACGGTCGCGGCCATCGGGGAGCTGGACCGGCACGCGGTGCGGGCGGCGATGGCCGCCGCGGTGCAGGCCGCGCACGCCCGCTCGCTGGAGCTCGGCGCCGCGAGCAGCTGACCGGAGCGGGACGGCCTGGGGCGGGCGGGTCCGGTGGCCCGTGCCGGGTCGCGGGTGACCGCTGTTCCGGCTGTGCGCTCGTCGTGCTCACCCGCTGCGAGCGGGCGAACACAGTAGCGCCACGAGGTCGACAAATCGAGCACGCTGCGTCGTGTCGTCGTCACCCGGTCGGGTGACGCGCCGATCCACTTGTCGATCGGTCGACATAGGTGCACATCTGCCCAGGACGGATCGGTCCGTCTGTTCGATTCATCCATCGCTCCTGTCACGCCAGTCCCCTTACGCTCAGTGCCAGCTCGTGCGTGTTCAGTTGCCGGTGGGGAAGCCGGCGCCACGACACGGGCTAGGTCCGGAGACGAAGAAATGACCATGCCCCAGCGCCACGCCGCCACCGTCGTCCGCCCGGCAGTCCCCGGGCAGCGCCCGATGGGTCGCCCGATGCAGGCCTCCGCCGTCGCCCGTCCCGTGCCCGCCGCCCACCCGGCCGCCATGCCGATCGGCCGCCCCGCCGTCCCCGCGCCCCGCGCCGCCGTCACCTTCCTGACCGTCGCCGAGGTCGCCGCGATGATGCGCGTCTCCAAGATGACCGTGTACCGCCTCGTCCACGCCGGCGACCTGTCGGCCGTCCGCGTCGGCCGCTCGTTCCGCGTCCCGGAGCGCGCCGTGCAGGACTACCTGCGCGACGCCTACACCGACATCGCCTGAGCTACGAGATCGTCGTCCTCCGGACGACACCGCGGCCAGGAGCCGTCCCCCGGACAGCTGAGCCGCACCGTCGCGTCTGCACGGACCCCTCCGGGGCCCACTCGGCACGACACCTCCGTCTTCGAGTTCCCAGCCGCCCGCGGCAACGTCGCCGCGGGGCGGCTCGGGTACGCTCGGTCGCCGGGCGACACCGGAGCAAGGCCCCGCTGTCGCGTACGAGCTGATCATCTGCGACGAAGTCGGGAGCACCACGTGGGTTCTGTCATCAAGAAGCGGCGCAAGCGGATGGCGAAGAAGAAGCACCGCAAGCTGCTGAAGAAGACGCGCGTCCAGCGACGCAACAAGAAGTGAGCTGACGCTCGTGCCGCCCGCGGTCGTCCTGGTCACCGGTGTGAGCCGGTGGCTGGGTGGAGCGCTGGCGGCCGAGCTCGCGGCCGACCCCTCCATCGAGCGGGTCATCGGGGTGGACACCGTGCCCCCGTCGCCGGCCATGCTGCGCCGGCTGGGCCGCACCGAGTTCGTGCGGGCCGACATCCGCAACCCGCTGATCGGGAAGGTCATCGCGGCGGCGTCGGTGGACACCGTCGTGCACATGAACATCAGCTCGACCCCGGCCGGGTCGGGCGGGCGCACGCCGATGAAGGAGCTCAACGTCATCGGCACGATGCAGCTGCTCGCCGCCTGCCAGGCCGCGCCGTCGGTCCGGCGGTTCGTGCTCAAGTCGACGACCGCCGTCTACGGCGCCTCCTCGCGCGACCCCGCCGTCTTCACCGAGAAGATGCAGGCGCGGCAGGTCCCCTCCGGCGGCTTCGCCAAGGACAGCGTCGACATCGAGGGCTACGTGCGCTCCTTCGGGCGCCGGCGGCCCGACGTCGACATCGCCGTGCTGCGGTTCACCAACTTCATCGGCCCGCGGATCGACTCGCTGCTCACCGGGTTCCTGCGGATGCCCGTCGTCCCGACGGCGCTCGGGTACGACGCGCGCGTCCAGCTGCTGCACGAGGACGACGCCCTGGCGGTCCTCGTGCGCGCCACGACCGGCAACTTCGTGGGGACGGTCAACGTGGGCGGCGAGGGCACGCTGCTGCTCTCCCAGGCGATCCGCCGGCTGGGCCGGATCGAGGTCCCGCTGCCGACGCCGGCGCTGGGCTCGGTCGGCCGCGTCTCGCGCCGGTTCGGCTTCGTCGACTACTCACCGGAGCAGATGCGCTTCCTCAACTTCGGGCGGGTCGTGGACACCACCGTGCTGCGCACCGAGTTCGGCACGGTCCCGCGGTACACCACCGCCGAGGCGCTGGCCGACTACGCGACGACGGTGCCGCCGGTCGTCCCGCCGCAGCTGGTCGAGTCGACGTCCGCCCGCCTGCGCGCGGTGCTCACCGGTGTGGGCGACGCCGCGGCGAAGGTCGGCGAGCGGCTCCACCCGGCACCGCCGTCCCCGGGTCTGCGGGCGGTGCGCGATGCCTGAGGCGCGGGTGATCCCGCTGCGGCCGGACGACGACGAGCCGTTCGTCCCGCCGTCGCCCCCGGCCGGGTGGGAGGAGCAGCTCGCCGGCGGGCTGGAGTTCCTCCGCCGCCGGGTGACCGGCGACTACGCGACCGACGAGTTCGGCTTCGACCCCGACCTCACCGACCACGTGCTGCTGCCGATCCTGCGGCCGTTCTTCGAGAAGTGGTTCCGGGTCGAGACCCAGGGACTGGAGAACGTGCCCGCCGACAGCGGCGCGCTGCTGGTGGCCAACCACTCGGGCACCCTGCCGGTCGACGCGCTCATGACGACGGTGGCGCTGCACGACGAGCACCCGGCGCAGCGGCGGCTGCGGCTGCTCGGCGCCGACCTGGTCTTCGAGCTGCCCTTCTTCGGTTCCCTGTCGCGCAAGCTCGGGACCACGCTGGCCTGCAACGAGGACGCCGAGAGGCTGCTCACCGAGGGCGAGATCGTCGGCGTCTTCCCCGAGGGCTTCAAGGGCATCGGCAAGCCGTTCCACGAGCGCTACACGCTGCAGCGGTTCGGCCGCGGGGGTTTCGTCAGTGCTGCTCTGCGGACCGGGGCGCCGATCATCCCGTGCGCCATCGTGGGCGCCGAGGAGATCTACCCGATGCTCGGCAACGCCAAGGCGGCCGCGCGGCTGCTGGGCCTGCCCTACTTCCCGATCACCCCGACGTTCCCGCTGCTCGGCCCGCTGGGGCTGGTGCCGCTGCCGTCGAAGTGGCTGATCGCCTTCGGTGAGCCCATCGAGACGGCGTCCTACGGCCCAGCCGCCGCCGAGGACCCGATGCTCGTGTTCAACCTGACCGACCAGGTCCGCGAGACGATCCAGCAGTCGCTCTACCGCCTGCTCATGCAGCGCAAGGGCGTCTTCGGCTAGCGGAAGAGGCTGGAACGGCCGCCCTTCAGGGAGCCCGCGGCGAGCTTGCGAGTCGTGGGGAGAAGGGCGGTCCTTTCATTGCTGCGGCGACGCAGGGCGAGCGCGCCGCCGACCAGGCCACCGGACAGCGCGGCGGCGGCGACCGTCGGGACGCCGATCTTGGCGGCCTTGCGCCCGGTGCGGAAGTCGCGCACCGTCCAGCCCCGCGCCTTGGCGACGGCGCGCAGCTCGGTGTCGGGGTTGACCGCGACGGCCGTGCCCACCAGCGAGAGCATCGGCAGGTCGTTGGCCGAGTCGCTGTAGGCGGTGCAGCGGGACAGGTCCAGGCCCTCGCGCTCGGCCAGGGCGAGCACCGCCTCCGCCTTCGCCGGCCCGTGCATGAGCTCGCCGACCAGCCGGCCGGTGTACTGGCCGTCGACCACCTCGGCGACCGTGCCGAGCGCGCCGGTGAGGCCGAGCCGGTGGGCGATGATCGAGGCGAGCTCGACCGGGGTCGCGGTGACCAGCCAGACGCGCTGGCCGTTGTCCAGGTGCTGCTGGGCGAGCGCCCGCGTGCCGGCCCAGATCCGGTCGGCCATCAGCTCGTCGTAGATCTCCTCGCTGGCCTGCACGATCTCCGACACCGGCCGCCCGGCCACGAACGCCAGGGCGTTCTCCCGGATGGTCAGCATGTCGTCGGGGTTGCCCTCGTTGCCGCCGATCCGGAACTTGGCCTGCTGCCAGACGAAGCCGAGCATGTCGCGGGTCGAGAAGTACTTGCGGGCGGCCAGGCCGCGGGCGAACCAGAAGAGCGAGGCGCCCATCATCATCGTGTTGTCGACGTCGAAGAACGCGGCCGCGGTGCGGTCCGGCTCGACGGCCGGCGGCGGCTCGACGTCGGCCGCGGCGGCCGACGCGGCGCCGGCCACGTGCGCCCGGGTCTCCTCCGGGCCCGCGTCGGCGGGCAGGACGAGGAGGTCCTTGCGGCTGCGGAAGGGCAGTCGCGGCACGGGTGTCCTCCCTGCGATCCGGTCGGCCCGAGAGGGCGCGACGCCGACGGGGACGACCCTAGCCGTCCCGGGCCGGGCCGCCGAGACCGATGCTCAGCACCGCCCGACCTGCAGCAGCGACGGCACGTCCAGGCAGGGCAGGGGCAGCGGCACGGCGACCACCGGAGGCGGGGTGGCGCTCGTCGGGGCGGGGGTCGCCGGCGGCGGCACCACGGGGGTCAGCAGCGGCGGCAGCAGCCCGCCGCCCGGCGTCGACGGGCGCGGCGCCGGGGCGGTCGGCGGCGCCGTGAGGACGGGCGGCGCCTGCGGGGCCGGGGCGATGGTGGGCGCGGGAGCGGCGGTCGTGGCCGGGGGCACCGCCGGTCCGCCGGGGTCCGGCGCGGGGGCCGGCGCCGGGCGGGTCCCGGGCGCCGGGACCGCGGCTCCGCCGGTGCCGGGGGACTCCACGGGCGAGGCGGGCGCGGGCAGGCACCCGGCGGGCACGGGACCGAGCCGGTCGGTGCCCGTCGGGGCGGCGCCGGCCGGGCAGGCGAGCACCGCGCGCAGGCCGTCGGCCCGCGCGGTGATCTCCCGGAGCAGGCCCAGCGAGCGGTCGACGTCGTCCGCGGCGGGGGCCGGCAGCACGCCGCGGGCGGCGTCGAGCTGCGCGGACTGCTCGGCGGCCCAGCCCGAGAGCCGGTCCAGGGGTGCGGGGTCGGCGACGTCGAGGGCCCGCGCGGCGAACCACGAGGCACCGTCGGTGGTCTGCCGGTCCATCGTGCCGAGCGTCGCCTCCGCCAACGAGGCGTCGCCGTCGAGGTCGGCCAGCTCGTCCAGCCGGGTGCGCGCCAGGTCGAGCAGCACCTGGCCGCGCGAGTCGCCGGCCAGCGCCAGCTGCGTCTGCTCGGTGCCCCGCTTGAGGCCGTAGAGGACGTCGCCGGGGCCGGCCCCGGTGGACAGCGCCACCAGCGTGGCGAACGAGGTCACGGTCAGTGCCGCCCCCGCCAGACCGGCGGTCAACCGGGTGCGCCAGCGGCCGGTGGGGGCGTCGGGTGCGCGGGCGGCCAGCAGCCGGCGCACCGGCGAGGGCCGGACCGGCTCCGGCGTGCGGACGGCGGCCATCGCGACCAGCCGCTGCCGCGTCGCCTGGCGGAACGCCGGGTCGGGCTCGGCGTCCAGGTGCGGTGCGAGCCCCTGCAGCAGGGCGACGACGCGGGTCTCGTCGGCTTCCCGGCCAGCACGACGGGACGGCGCCGCGTCGCTCGCGTGCGTGGTCACGGGGTCCCTCCTGTCGTGGTTCGGGCGGGGCGCACCTGCCCTCGCGCACCGGACAACGAGACGGGACGACGGGAGGTTACGGGGCGATACCTGATAATCGGGGTCACCGCAACTCGTCCGGCAGGAGACCGGCCAGGCGGCGCACGGCGCGGTGCTGCAGCGCCTTGATCGCGCCGTCCTTCTTGCCCATGACCTGCGCGGTCTCGGCGACCGACAGGCCGTGGATGAAGCGCAGGACGATGCACTCCTGCTGCTCGCTGCCCAGCTGCTGGACGCAGGCCAGCAGCTCGCGGTTGGTCAGGTGCGCCACGACGGCGTCCTCGGGCCCGTCGGTGGCGCGGTCGGCGTCGCGCATGTCCGCGGTCGCGACCTCGAGGCGGTAGCGGCTGCTCTTCACGTGGTCGAGGACGATGTTGCGGGCGATGGTGACCAGCCAGGCGCCGACGTCGCGCCCCTGGAAGCTCAGCGAGTCGATCCGGCGCAGCGCCCGCACGAACGTCTCGCTGGTGACGTCCTCGGCGGTGGCCCGGTCGCCGACGCGGTTGTGCACGTACCGGTACACCAGTGGGACGTAGTGGTCGTAGAGCAGGCCGAACGCCTCGGCGTCGCCGGCCTGGGTGCGCCGCACCCACTCCCAGACGTCGGGGCCGTCGTCCGGCGGCTGCGGTGCGACGTCCGCCGCGGCGGCCGCCACCGCCGGGACGTCGGTGGCGGTGGTGGTCGGCTCGGCGAAGGCCTCGCTGCTCGCCCGCGGGAAGGGGGTCGGCCGCGGGCGCGGCGAGGGCCGCGGACGGGGGGAGGGCGACGGCCGCCGGGCAGCGGGGGAGGCCGGCTGCTCGGCGTCCAGGGGTTGCGGCATGCGGGCGGAGACCTCCTCGTCGGCCCGCGGACCTGGACCGTTCCCTCCCCGTCGTGCACGCGCGCACCGGCGCGTGAGCTGCGGGGTTCGTCCCATGGTGACAACATCGCCCCTGCCCGTCCACGCCAGCCGCCGGACGCACCGCCGGGGAACCCGGTGCAGCGCGAGGCCCGCTCCACCGGAGGAGATGTGCAGGACCTCGAGGCAGGGACGTCGCTGGCCGCGCTCGTGCGGTCCGCGGCCCGGTCGCGCCCGGACGCGCCGGCCGTGGTCACCCGGGACGAGCGGCTCACCTGGGCCGAGCTCGACGCCGCCGTCGACCGGGCCGCCGCCGGGTACGCCGCGCGCGACCTGCGGGCCGGGGACCGCGTGGCCGTCCAGCTGCCCAACGGCCTGCCGTGGCTGCGCGCGGTGCTGGGCGCGCTGCGGGCGGGGCTGGTGGTCGTGCCGGTCAACACCGCCTACACCGAGCCCGAGCTCGAGTACGTGCTCACCGACTCGGGGGCCGCGCTGCTGGTGGGCCCCGCGGAGCGCGACGACGTCGCCGGCGTGCCGGTGTGCCCCGGGGCGCCGGAGGCCGACGCCGCGCCGCCCGCCATCGCCGACGACCCCGCCGCGCTGGCCTTCCTCTGCTACACGAGCGGCACGACCGGACGCCCGCGCGGCGCGATGCTGACCTCCGGCGCGCTGCGGGCCAACCAGGAGCAGTGCCTGGCCATGGACCCGCCGCCGGTGCGCCCCGACGACCGGGTGCTGCTCGTGCTCCCGCTGTTCCACGTCTACGGCCTCAACGCCGGCTTCGGCATGGTCGCCGCCGCCGGGGCCTGCGCCGTGCTGGAGGAGGGCTTCGACCCGCGCGCCACCCTCCAGGTCATGGCCGACGAGCGGATCAGCGCCGTGCCGGGGGCGCCGCCGATGTACCAGGCCTGGCTGGCGGTGGCCGACGCCGCCGGCAACGACGCCGAGCTGCGCCGCGCCTTCGCCTCCGTGCGGCTCGCCTCGTCCGGTGCGGCACCGCTGCCCGAGGAGGTGTGGACGGCGATGCGCGAGCGGGCCGCGGTCACCGTCTGGGAGGGCTACGGGCTCACCGAGGCCGCGCCCGTCGTGGCCAGCACCCTCGCCACCGGTCGCGCCAAGCCCGACTGCATCGGCGGCCCGCTGCCCGGCATCGAGGTGGTCCTGCGCGACACCGCCGACACCGCCGACCCGAGCGACATCGACGACGCCGTACCGGCCGACGGCGAGTCGCGGGCCGGCGCGGAGGAGGAGGGCCCCGACGACGGCCCGGGGGAGGGCCCCGGCGAGCTGTGGATCCGCGGGCCGAACCTCTTCTCCGGCTACTGGCCCGACGGCGCCGACGGCCCCGACGCCGACGGCTGGCTGGGCACCGGCGACCTCGCCTACCGCGACGCCGAGGGCGACCTGCACCTGGTCGACCGGCGCAGCGACCTGATCCTCGTCAGCGGCTTCAACGTCTACCCCGCCGAGGTGGAGCGGGTGCTCGACGCGCACCCGGCGGTCGCCGAGAGCGCGGTCATCGGCGTGCCCGACCCCCGCACGGGGGCCGCGGTGCGCGCGGTGGTGGCCCTGGAGCCCGGCCAGCGGATCACCATCGAGGAGCTGCGCGAGCACGCCGCGGGCTCGCTGGCCCGGTACAAGGTGCCGACCTCGGTGCACTTCCTGCCGAGCCTCCCGCACTCCCTGACCGGGAAGGTCAGCCGCGCCCGGCTCCGCGAGCTCGGCCTGACCGACGCGGAGGACGCGGCCGGTGGCTGACCCGGGGAACCGGCTGCAGCTGCTGACCCGCGCCGGCTGCCACCTGTGCGAGGTGGCCGGCGAGACGCTGGACCGGATCGCGGCCGACGCCGGGCTCGTGGTCCAGCGGGTCGACGTGGACGCCGACCCCGAGCTGCAGGCGGAGTTCGGAGACCGGGTGCCGGTGGTGCTCCTGGACGGCCGCGAGCACTCCTACTTCACCGTCGACGTGCCCCGGCTGCGCCGCGACCTCGGTCAGGGAGTCGGCTGAACCACCGGTGAACGGGCGGTGCACGGCCCCCGGCGGGGTGGTGTCCGCCACAGCGCCACCCGAACGGGCCGGTCAGCGCGCCGACGTGGCGTCGGCGACTTTGTTCCAGCGTTCACAAGCGGCTACCGTGGCCAGCGCGGGCAGAACAGTGCCCGCGCACGAGGAACCTGAACCTTGTCGCCGTCGTCGTCATTGTGCGTGCCTCGCCCGCCCCGGTCGTCACCGGGCCCCCGGGCGCGGCCGCTGTGGAGAGCCCGTTGATGCAGCCGCGGCCCCGGACCATCCCGGAGGCCACCGTCGCCCGCCTGGCCGTGTACCTCCGGGTGCTCAGCACGCTGGCCGACGGCGGCCGGAGCACCGTCTCCTCCAACGAGCTCGCATCCGCCGCCGGCGTCAACCCGGCCGGCCTGCGCAAGGACCTCTCGCACCTCGGCCCGTGCGGCGTCCGCGGGGTCGGCTACGACGTCGGCGCGCTGCGCGACCGGCTCACCCGGGTGCTCGGCGTCGAGCGGTCGCTGGCCTGCGTGCTGGTCGGCATCGGAAACCTCGGCTCGGCCCTGGCCGACTACGCCGGCTTCGGCACCCGCGGGTTCGAGTTCGTCGGGCTCTTCGACGCCTTGCCCGCGCGCATCGGCCAGCGGATCGGCGAGCTGGAGATCCGCGGCCTCGACGAGCTCGACGACGTGGTCACCGCGACCGGCGCCTCCATCGGGGTCATCACGACACCGGCCGACGTGGCCCAGCCGGTCTGCGACCGGCTGGCGGCGGCCGGGGTGAGGAGCATCTTGAACTTCGCACCGGTGACGCTCGCCGCCCCCGACGGCGTCGACGTCCGCAAGGTCGACCTCTCCGTCGAGCTGCAGGTGCTGGCGTTCCTCGGCCAGCAGCGGCTCGTCCCGTCCGGCGTGGGGGAGTCGGCATGAGCCTCCTGGCGGTGGGCATCAGCCACCGGACCGCTCCCGTCGCGCTGCTCGAGCAGTTCGCGATGACCGACGACGACCGGGTCAAGGCGCTGCACGAGCTGGTCGACGGCGACCACGTCGCCGAGGCCCTGGTGCTGGCCACCTGCAACCGGATCGAGGTCTTCGCCGAGGTCGAGCGCTTCCACGGCGGCGTCACCGACGTCAGCCGGGTGCTCGCCCGGCAGGCCGGCGCCTCGGTCGAGGAGCTGTCCCCGTACGTCACCGTCCACTACGAGGACCAGGCCGTCGCGCACCTGTTCACCGTCGCCGCCGGGCTGGACTCGATGGTCGTCGGCGAGACGCAGGTCCTCGGCCAGCTGCGCGCGGCCTACGCGCTCGCCCGCGAGGAGGGCACCGTCGGGCGCGCCCTGCACCCGATCGCCCAGCGGGCGCTGCGCGTCGGGAAGCGGGTCCACTCCGAGACCGGCATCGACCGCGCCGGGGCCTCGCTGGTGTCGGTCGCGCTGGACCGTGCCGAGGCCCGCATCGGCGACCTCGCCGGCCGCCGCGCGCTCGTCGTCGGTGCCGGCTCGATGGGCGCCCTGGCGGCGACCACGCTGGCCCGCCGCGGCGCCGACGTCGTCATCGGCAGCCGCACGCACACCTCCGCGCAGCGGCTGGCCACGACGCTGGGCGGCCGCGCGATCGAGCTGGCCGACGCGGCCGAGGAGCTGGTCGAGGCCGACGTGCTCGTCTCCTGCACCGGGGCGTCCGGCATCGTCGTGAGCACCGACGCCGTCGCCACCGCCATGGCGCGGCGCGACGGCCGGCCGATCGCCGTGGTCGACCTCGCGCTGCCCCGGGACGTCGACCCCGGCGTCGCCGCCCTGCCCGGCGTGCACGTCGTCGACCTCGCCCTGCTGCAGGGGGAGCGGGTGGCCGCCCGCGAGTCCGGCCTGCCCTCGGCCGGGCCGGTCGCGGCCGACGACATCGCCGCCGCGCACGCGATGATCGAGGCCGAGGCCGCGCTGCTGCGCGCCGAGCAGCAGGCCGCCGCCGTGGCCCCCACCGTGTCGGCGCTGCGCAGCCAGGCCGCCGAGGTGGTCGACGCCGAGCTGCTGCGGCTCTCCGCCCGGCTGCCCGACCTCGACCCCCGCTCCCGGCAGGAGATCGCCCGCACCGTCCGCCGGGTGGTCGACAAGCTGCTGCACGAGCCCACCGTGCGGGTGAAGGAGCTCGCCGCCGCTCCCGGCGGCACCGACTACGCCGGCGCCCTGCGGGCGCTGTTCGGCCTGGGCATCGACGCCGAGGTCGCGGCCGACACCGCCAGCCTGGCCGACGCCGTCACCGTCGACCCCGAGCGCGCCGGGGGTGCCGCGTGACCACGACGACCACCCCGACCGAGGCGGACCCGGGCACCGCCGTGCTCCGCCTGGGCACCCGCGCCAGCGCCCTGGCCCGCACCCAGTCGCAGGGCGTGGCCGACGCCATCACCGCCGCCACCGGCACCCCGGTGGAGCTGGTGCACATCACCACCGAGGGCGACCGCTCGCAGGCCGCGATCGCGCAGCTCGGCGGTACGGGCGTCTTCGTCACGGCGCTGCGCGACGCGCTGCTCGCCGGCGAGATCGACCTCGCCGTGCACAGCTACAAGGACCTCCCGACCGCACCCGAGCCCGGGCTGATCCTCGCCGCCGTCCCGCCCCGCGAGGACCCGCGCGACGCGCTCGTCGCCCGCGACGGGCTCACCCTCGGCGAGCTGCCGGCCGGGTCCACCGTGGGCACCGGCGCGCCCCGCCGCGTCGCCCAGCTGCGCGCGCTCGGCCTGGGCCTGGAGGTCGTGCCGATCCGCGGCAACGTCGACACCCGCCTGGGCCGGGTCGCGGGCTCCGCCACCGGTCCCGGCGACCTGGACGCCGTCGTCCTGGCGCGGGCCGGGCTGTCCCGGCTGGGCCGCCTCGACGTCATCACCGAGACCCTCGACCCGCTGCAGGTGCTCCCCGCCCCCGCGCAGGGCGCTCTCGCCGTCGAGTGCCGGACCAGCGACGCCCGCACCCGCGAGCTGCTCGGCCGGCTCGAGGACTCCCGGACCCGCGCCTGCGCCCTCGCCGAGCGGAGCACGCTGGCCACCCTCGAGGCCGGCTGCAGCGCGCCGGTCGCCGCCTACGCCGAGGTGGCCGAGGGCGAGGACGGCCCCGAGCTCTTCCTGCGCGCCTCGGTGACCGCCCTCGACGGCAGCGACGGCGTCCGCGGCTCCCTCACCGGGCCGCTGGCCGACGCCGCGGCGCTGGGCCGCGCGCTGGCCGCAGACCTGCTCGACCGCGGCGCGGCCGAGCTCATGGCGGCGAGCCGGTAGTGCCCGCCACCCCTTCGACCCCCGCAACAAAGGCCCTCCGGGCCAGGATCAGGAGCACGCGATGACGCGCTTCCGCAAGACCGTCGGCAGCACCGGCCGGGTCGTCTTCGTCGGCGCCGGACCGGGCGACCCCGGCATGCTGACCGCCCGCGCCACCGCGGCGCTGACCGAGGCCGCCCAGGTCCTCGTCGGCGTCGACGTACCGGCCGCCCTCCAGGAGGCCGTCCAGGCGCTCAACCCCGCCGCCGAGCTCGTCCCGGTGAGCGGCGAGCCGGCCGAGATCGCCAAGACCGCGGTCGCCGCGGCCAAGAGCGGCGCCGTCGTCGTCCGGCTGGTCGCCGGCGACCCGTACACCGACGACGAGGCGATCAAGGAGGTGCAGGCCGTCGGCCGCACCTCGATCGGCTTCGACGTCGTCCCCGGCGTCGCGCCGGCGACCGCGGTCCCCGCCTTCGCCGGCGTCGCCGCGGGCAGCACCGCGCTGACCGCCGACCTGGCCAGCGGCGTGGACCTCGGCGCGCTGGCCGCGGCCGCCTCGTCCACCGGCGGCACCCTGGTGCTCCGCGCCGCCGTCGAGGAGCTCCCCGACGCCGCCGGCCGGCTGGTCGAGGGCGGCCTGTCCGGGAACACGCCGGTCGTCGTCACCACCGCCGGCTCGCAGACGTCGCAGAAGAGCGTCGTCGCCAAGCTGACCGCCGTCGCCGAGAAGGCGGCCGGGCTGGACTCCTTCTCCGGCACCGTGGTGGTCACCGTGGGCGCGGCCGTCGACAAGCGCGCCCGCATGTCGTGGTGGGAGAGCCGCCCGCTGTTCGGCTGGCGGGTGCTGGTGCCCCGCACCAAGGACCAGGCCGGCGAGATGAGCGACCGGCTGCGCGCCTACGGCGCCGTGCCGGTCGAGGTGCCCACCATCGCCGTGGAGCCCCCGCGCAGCCCGGCGCAGATGGACCGCGCCGTCAAGGGCCTGGTGACCGGCCGCTACGGCTGGATCGTGTTCACCTCGTTCAACGCGGTGAAGGCCGTCCGCGAGAAGTTCGCCGAGCTGGGCCTGGACGCCCGTGCCTTCGCCGGCGTCAAGGTCGCCTGCGTCGGCGAGCAGACCGCCGAGGCCGTGCGCGCGTTCGGCATCGTGCCCGAGCTGGTGCCGGCGGGCGAGCAGTCCAGCCAGGGCCTGCTGGCCGAGTTCCCCGAGTACGACGACGTCCTCGACCCGATCGACCGCGTGCTCCTGCCGCACGCCGACATCGCCACCGAGGTGCTCGCCGCCGGGCTGGTCGAGCGCGGCTGGGAGGTCGACGACGTCACCGCGTACCGCACCGTCCGCGCCGCCCCGCCGGCCGCGTCGGTCCGCGAGGCGATCAAGGGCGGCGGCTTCGACGCCGTCTGCTTCACCTCGTCGAGCACGGTGCGCAACCTCGTCGGCATCGCCGGCAAGCCGCACGCGAAGACCGTGGTCGCCGTGATCGGGCCGCAGACCGCGGCCAGCGCGCAGGAGTTCGGCCTGCGCGTCGACGTGCAGCCCGAGACGGCCGCCGTCGCGCCGCTGGTGGACGCCCTGGCCGAGTACGCCCTGTCGCTGCGCGAGTCGGAGGACGGCGAGGGCAAGTGAGCGCCGGCTTCGCGCGCGGGCGCCGGCTCCGGTCGACGCCCGCGCTGCGGCGGCTCACCGCGCAGACCCGGGTGGCCCCGGCCGACCTGGTGCTGCCGGTCTTCGTCAAGCAGGACCTCGCCGAGCCGGTGCCGATCGGCTCCATGCCCGGCGTCGTCCAGCACTCCCTGGACTCGCTGCGCAAGGCCGCGCACGAGGCGGCCGAGGCCGGCATCGGCGGGCTGATGCTCTTCGGCATCCCGGCCGAGAAGGACCCGGTCGGGTCGCAGGCCGACGCCGCGGACGGCATCGTCAACGTGGCGCTGCAGCAGCTGCGCTCCGACCTCGGCGACGAACTGGTGCTCATGGCCGACCTCTGCCTGTGCGAGTACACCGACCACGGGCACTGCGGCGTCGTGACGCCGGCCGGTGTCGTCGACAACGACCCGACGCTGGACCGCTACGCAGCGGTGGCCATCGCCCAGGCGCAGGCCGGCGCCCACCTCGTCGCCCCCAGCGGGATGATGGACGGCCAGGTCGCGGCCATCCGGGCCGGGCTGGACAGCGCCGCGTTCACCGAGGTGCCCATCCTGGCCTACGCCGCCAAGTACGCCTCGGGGTTCTACGGGCCCTTTCGCGAGGCGGCCGAGGGTGCGCCGCAGTTCGGCGACCGCTCGACCTACCAGATGGACCCGCCCAACGCCGCCGAGGCGCTGCGCGAGGTGGCGCAGGACCTCGCCGAGGGCGCGGACGCCGTCATGGTGAAGCCCGCGCTGCCCTACCTGGACATCGTCCGGCAGGTCGCCGACGCGGTGCAGGTGCCGGTGTCGGCGTACCAGGTCAGCGGCGAGTACGCGATGCTCGAGGCGGCCGCGGCCAACGGCTGGGTGGACCGCGAGCGGGCGATCCTCGAGACGCTGGTCGCCATCCGCCGGGCGGGTGCCGGGCAGGTGCTCACCTACTGGGCGGTCGAGGCCGCGCGCTGGCTGGCCCGCGGCTGACATGAGCCGCTACGTCGAGCCCGGGGGCTCCTGGCGACCGTTCTGGATCGTCGCCGGGGCACTCGGGCTCTTCGTCGTCCTGGACCTGGTGCTGCCGGGCCCGGACGTCCCGCCGCTGCTCTGGCTGCTGGCCGCCGTCGGCGTGCTCGGCGCGGTGGGGATCGGCTGCCTGTCGGCCCGCCGGGTCTGGACCGTCCGCGTCGACGACGCCGTCCTGGCCGTGGGGCCGGACGAGGTCCGCCTCCGCGACGTCGATGCCGGGCACCTGGCCGCCGTCGAGGGCGGGGTGGACGCCGGCGCGCCGGTGCTGGGCGGGGGCTGGTCGCTGCCCCCGGGCCGCTCGGGCCTGCCGCTGCGGCTGACCGGGGGGCGCACCGTGCTGGTGCCCACGCGCGACCCCGCGGCGCTGCGCTCGGTGCTGCTGGCCGCTGTCCCGGACGCCTCCGGCGCTGTGTCGGACACCTCGGACCGGCGCACAGGAGGAGAAGGGACACTGGGGTCGTGACCTCGCCGGACAGCTCGCCGTTCCCCTACGAGGCCCCGGTCTCCGCCGACCTCTTCGCCCGCGGTCGCGCCGTCACCCCGGGCGGGGTGAACAGCCCGGTGCGCGCGTTCCAGGCCGTCGGGGGCACCCCCCGGTTCATGGTCGAGGGCTCGGGCCCGTGGCTCACCGACGCCGACGGGCGCCGCTACGTCGACCTGGTCAGCTCGTGGGGGCCGCTGCTGCTCGGGCACGCGCACCCCGCCGTCGTCGAGGCCGTCACCGCCGCCGCGCGCCGCGGGCTCACCTTCGGCGCGCCCACCGAGGGCGAGCTGGACCTGGCCGAGGAGATCCGCGACCGGATGGCGCCGGTCGAGCGGGTCCGGCTGGTCAACTCCGGCACCGAGGCGGTGCTGTCGGCGGTCCGGCTGGCCCGCGGCGTCACCGGGCGCCCGCTGGTCGTGAAGTTCGCCGGCAACTACCACGGCCACGTCGACGCCCTGCTGGCCTCGGCCGGCTCCGGGGTGGCCACCCTCGGCCTGCCCGACACCCCCGGCGTCACCACCGGGGCGGCCGCGGACACCGTGGTGCTGCCCTACAACGACGTCGCCGCCGTCGAGGCCGTCTTCGCCGAGCGCGGGCCGCAGATCGCCTGCGTCATCAGCGAGGCGGCCGCCGGGAACATGGGCGTCGTCCCGCCGGAGCCCGGCTTCAACGCCGCGCTGCGGCGGATCACCGCCGCGCACGGCGCCCTGCTGGTCCTCGACGAGGTCATGACCGGCTTCCGGGTGTCCCGCTCGGGCTGGTACGGCCTGGACCCGGTCGACGCCGACCTGTTCACCTTCGGCAAGGTCATGGGCGGCGGGCTGCCGGCCGCGGCGTTCGGCGGCCGCGCCGACCTGATGGAGCACCTGGCCCCGGCCGGGCCGGTCTACCAGGCGGGCACGCTGTCGGGGAACCCCGTCGCCGTCGCCGCCGGGCTGACCACGCTGCGGCACTGCACCGACGAGGTCTACGCGCACTGCGACGAGGTCGCCGCCGTGCTCCGCGGCGCCGCCAGCGCCGCGCTGTTCGCCGCCGGCGTGCCGCACCGGGTGCAGCAGGCCGGCAGCATGTTCTCGGTCTTCTTCGTCCCCGACGAGCGCCAGGTGCGCAACTACGACGACGCCCGCACCCAGGACGTCGGCCGCTACACCGCCTTCTTCCACGCGATGCTCGCCCGCGGCGTCTACCTCCCGCCGTCGGCCTTCGAGTCGTGGTTCGTGAACGCGGCGCTCTCCGGCGAGGCGCTGGACCGCGTCCTCGAGGCGCTGCCCGCCGCGGCCCGCGCCGCCGCGGAGGCCGGCACCGCCGCCACCGGCCCGGTGCAGAGCGAGCGGTCCTCGTGAGCGGGACGACGACGGTGCACCTGCTGCGGCACGGCGAGGTGCACAACCCGGGCAAGGTCCTCTACGGGCGGCTCCCGGGGTTCCGGCTCTCGACGACCGGCGAGGCGATGGCGGTCGCGGCCGCCGAGTGGTTCGCCGGGCACGACGTCACCCACCTGGTCTCCAGCCCGCTGGAGCGCGCGCAGCAGACCGCCGGGCCGCTGGCCGAGGCGACCGGGCTGCCCATCGGCACCGACGACCGGCTGATCGAGGCGGGCAACGCGTTCGAGGGCATGGTCGTCGGCGGGGCCGGCGGCGTCTTCCGGGCGCCACGCAACTGGTGGAAGCTGCGCAACCCGTTCCAGCCGTCGTGGGGCGAGCCCTACGTGGAGATCGCCGCCCGCATGCTCGGGGCGGTCGAGGCCGCCCGCGACGCCGCCCGCGGGCACGAGGCGGTGCTGGTCAGCCACCAGCTGCCCATCTGGACGGTGCGCCTGCACCTCGAGGGCCGCAGCTACCTGCACGACCCCCGCCGCCGCGAGTGCGCCCTGGCCAGCGTCACGTCGGTGACCTACGACGGCGACCGCTTCGCCGGGCTCACCTACGCGGAGCCCGCCGGCGCCACCGACCCGGACGCGGTGCCCGGCGCATGAGGAGGCTGCTGCTCGTGCTGGCCGCCGGAGCGCTCGCGCTCACCGGCTGCACCACCGGCGACGGCGCCGTCGACGTCAACAACGGCGGCGAGTTCCGGTTCGTCGAGGGCACCCCGCGCGGCGAGGTCATCCCCGAGGACGAGCGGGCCGGCGCGCCGGAGTTCAGCGGCACGCTGCTGGACGGCGGGGACTTCTCCTCCACCGAGCTGACCGGGGACGTCGCCGTCGTCAACTTCTGGGGGTCCTGGTGCGGGCCCTGCCGGGTCGAGTCGCCGGAGTTCCAGGAGGTCTACGCCGACGTGCGCGACCAGGGCGTGCAGTTCCTCGGGGTCAACGTGAAGGACACCGAGCAGCTCGCCCGCGCCTTCGAGCGCAACTTCGGCATCGAGTTCCCCTCGCTGTCCGACCCGCGGGGCGAGGTGGCGCTGGCCTTCCGGGACTACCCGGCCAGCGCCATCCCGTCCACCATCGTGCTGGACCCGGAGGGCCGGGTCGCCGCGGTGTACACCGGCGAGCTGCGGCAGGACGACCTGCGCGCGGTGATCGACCGGTTGCTGGGGGAGGGCTGAGGTGGGGGAGACCTTCGCCGACCTGGTGACCGACGGCCCGCTGCTCGTCGCGGCCGCGGTCGCCGCCCTGGTCGGGCTGATCAGCTTCGCCTCGCCGTGCGTGCTCCCGCTGGTGCCGGGCTACCTCTCCTACGTCACCGGCCTGGTCGGCTCCGGCGCCCAGGCCGCGACGGCTCGGACGACGGCGGCTCCGGCGGGGACGACGGCGGCCGGCGGCGCGACCGCCACCGCGGTGCGCACCGACGAGCGCGCCCCCCGCGGCCGCATGGTGCTGGGCGCGGTCCTGTTCGTCTCCGGCTTCACCGCCGTCTTCGTGGCCATCACCACCGCGTTCGGCGGGCTGGGCCGGCTGCTGCTGGTCCACAACGAGGTCATCACCCAGGTCATGGGCGGGGTCACCGTCCTGGTCGGCCTGGGCTTCCTCGGCTGGCTGCCGCTGCTGCAGCGCACCAAGCGGCTGACCGTGCGGCCCACGGTGGGACTGGCGGGCGCCCCGCTGCTCGGCGTCGTCTTCGGGCTGGGCTGGACCCCGTGCCTCGGGCCGACCCTGGCCGCCGTGCAGAACCTCGCCTTCGCCGAGGCCACCGCCGGCCGCGGCGCGCTGCTCGGCCTGGCCTACTGCCTGGGCCTGGGCGTGCCGTTCGTGCTCGTCGCGCTCGGCGCCCGCTGGGCCGTGGGGGCCACGACCTTCCTGCGGGTGCACGCGCGCACGGTCACCCGCGTCGGCGGCGCGGTGCTGGTGCTGGTCGGGCTGCTGCTGCTCACCGGCGCGTGGACCGAGATGATGCAGTGGCTGCGCTCGTGGCTGGCCACCAGCGGCTTCGCGGAGACCTCCCTGTGAGCGGACAGCGGCGGGAGCATCGCAGCGAGGAACGAGCGAGGAGCGGATCGGCGCGCGGGAGCGAACGGAGAGCATGGTGACGACCACCGCCCCCGCGCCGCCCGCGGCACCCGTCCCCCCGGCGCGCCCGTCCGCGGGCCGCCGCGTCGCCGCCCGGCTGCTCGGCTGGTGGCGCCGGCTCACCGCGATGCGCACGGCGATCGTGCTGCTCTTCCTGCTCGCGCTGGCCGCGGTCCCCGGGTCGCTGCTGCCCCAGCGCTCGCTGTCGCAGACCAACGTCCGCCGGTACTTCGCCGACCACCCGGACCTCGCGCCGGTGCTCGACCGGCTGTACCTGTTCGACGTCTTCAGCTCGCCGTGGTTCGCCGCGGTCTACCTGCTGCTGTTCGTCTCGCTCATCGGCTGCGTGCTGCCGCGCGCCGTCGAGCACGCCCGCGCGCTGCGCTCCGCCCCGCCGCCGGCGCCGCGCAACCTGCTGCGGCTGCCCGACTCGGGGACGGTGGCCACCACGCTGCCGCCCACCGAGGCGCTCGACGTCGTCGAGGAGGAGCTGCGGGTCCGCCGCTACCGCGTCGTCCGCCGCGGGGACGACGTCTCCGCGGAGAAGGGCTACCTCAAGGAGACCGGCAACCTGCTGTTCCACCTGTCGCTGGTGGCGCTGCTGCTCGGCCTGGCCGGCGGCAAGCTCTGGGGCTACGAGGGCAGCATCCTGGTCACCGAGGGCGACGGGTTCTGCAACTCGTTCCAGCAGTACGACACCTACTCGTCGGGCCCGCTCGTCGACACCGGCGACCTCTCGCCGACCTGCGTGGACCTGGAGCGGTTCGAGGCCGAGTACGAGCCGGACCTGACCGCGTCGTCGTTCACCGCGGACATCCGCTACGGCGCCCCCGGCGAGGAGGGGACGGCGACGACGATCGGCGTCAACGACCCGCTGCGGTTCGACGGCGACCGCCTCTACCTGACCGGGCACGGCTTCAGCCCGACGTTCAGCGTCACGCTGCCGGACGGGGAGTCCTACTCGGACCTCTCGGTGCCGTTCCTGCCGTCGGACCCCTCGACCATGGCCAGCGAGGGCGCGCTCAAGCTGCCCGACGTCGGGGCGGGCGGCGGGGCCGAGCAGCTGGCCCTCGAGGGGTTCTTCGCCCCGACCGGTCTGGTGCAGGGCGGCGTCCTCACCTCGATCGACCCGCGCCCGCTGGACCCGAAGGTCGCCGTCGTCGCCTACCAGGGCTACCTCGGCCTGGACTCCGGGCTGCCGCAGTCGGTCTACTCGCTGGACGCCGGGCAGATCGAGCGCGGGCGGCTGACCGAGGCGGGCGCGGCCAACCTGTCGCTGGGTGACTCGATGACCCTCGAGGACGGCACGGTCATCACCTTCAGCGGCTTCAAGGAGTTCGCCGCGCTCCAGTACTCGCACGACCCGGGGCAGGTCTGGGTGCTGGTGGCGGCCATCTCGCTGCTCACCGGCCTGCTCGGTCTGCTGCTGCTGCGGCGGGAGCGGGTCTTCGCCCGGGTCGCCCCCTCCCCGGACGGCGGCGGTACCGTGCTGACGCTGGCCTCGCTGACGCGGGGCAGCGGCGAGAGCGCTCCCCGCTTCGCCGCCCTCACCGACGACGTGGGGGCCGCGTTCGCCGCCCGCACCGCAACGCACCCGGAGGCCCCGCGTGACGCCTGACCAGTCGCTCCTCGACCTGTCGGACACCTTCTTCTCGATCGCCGTGGCGCTGTACTCCGTCGCGCTGGTCGCCTTCTGCGCGGAGCTCGCCTTCGGGCGGTCACGGGCGCAGACCCGCGAGCTGGTCGCCGCCGGCGGTGGGCCGGTCCCGGACGACGCGGACGCCGCCGGGGACGCCGGTGCCGGGGAGCGCCGCCGGGCCCAGCGCCTCAGTGCGATCGGCATCGGACTGACCGTCCTCGGGGCGCTGGCGCACGCCGCCGTCCTGGCCTGCCGCGGGTTCGCGCTCGACCGGCTGCCCTGGGGCAACATGTACGAGTTCGCGACCGCGGTCGTGCTCGTGGCGGTCGTCGCCTACGTCGTGCTGGCGCTGCGCTCGCCGGCCCTGCGGCACATCGGCGTCTTCGTCCTGGCCCCGGTGGTGCTGGGCATGGTCGCCATCGGGCTGTTCCTCTACGTCGAGGGCGGCCCGCTGATCGCCGCCCTGCGGTCGAGCTGGCTGGCCATCCACGTCAGCGCGGCCATCATCGGTTTCGGCATCTTCATGGTCAGCGGCATCGCCAGCGTGCTCTACCTGGTGCGCAGCAAGGACGAGCAGAAGCCGGCCGGCGAGCGCGGCACCGGCTTCGTCTCGCGGCTGCCGGCCTCGTCGGTGCTCGACCGGCTGGCCCACCGCACCGCCGTCTTCGGCTTCCCGATCTGGACGTTCGCTGTCATCGCGGGGGCCATCTGGGCGGAGAGCGCCTGGGGCCGGTTCTGGGGCTGGGACCCGAAGGAGACCTGGTCGTTCATCGCCTGGGTCGTCTACGCGGGCTACCTGCACGCGCGGACGACGGCCGGCTGGCGGGGGCGCCCCGCGGCCTGGGTCAACGTCGTCGGCCTGGTGATCATGGTCTTCAACCTGACCTTCGTGAACCTGGTGTCCAGCGGGCTGCACAGCTACGCCGGCGTCGAGTAGCCGCAGCCCCTTCCGGCCCGCCCGCGGTCACGGTGGGTGATACCGCGGCGCGGCGGACCGCGTGTCGCCGGTCGATGCCGGACCCGCGTGCTCCAATGCAGCCATGACGGCTGGTCCGAGGTCCGGTGGAGGTCACCGTGGGTAAGCACACGGCGGCGGAGGACGCGACGGTGCACCCGCTCGTGGCCGACGCGCTCGCCCGCCGCACCGGGGCACCGGCCGCGGCGCACGCGGAGGACGCCACACCCCGCAGCGGGAGCACCGGCTGGCCCGAGCCCCCGCCGAGCGGAGGCGGCGCGGTGGGCTGGCCGGGCGAGCTGGACGAGGTCAGGCCGTCCGACGGCGCCGCCGAGCGGGCGGTGCCGGAGCCGCGCCGGGGCTGGCGGCGGCTGTTCGGGGCGAGCCCGGCCGCCTAGTGGAAGGACCCCGTCCCCCTCACCGCTCGCACGCTCGCGGCGAGCCTCCGGACGGGGCCGACCGCCAGGCGACCTCCGGGCTGCTCGGTGCGGCTACGCGGGGGAGCCGTCGTCCCGGCGGGTGCGGCGCTCCAGCTCGCGCAGGAACTCGGGGTCGTCGTCGGGGGCGAGCGGCCGGGTGGGCCGCTGCGGCCGGGGACGGCGGGGCGGCCGCGGGGCGCGCAGACCACCTCCGGGCCCGCCCGGGCTGGCCGCCGCACGCATGACCAGCGCGATCACCACGATCGCCGCCACGAGCACCACCAGGAAGATCACGGTCCCACCCCCTCGTCCACGACCAGCGTACGTCCGCGGCGATACTCGGGGGTGACCCACGAACGGGCGGCCGGCACGGACGCCGTCGCCACCAGGACGGAGACAACGCCATCGACGCCGTGGACCGGCACCTGATCGAGCTGCTGCGGGCCAACGGCCGGGCCAGCTACGCCGAGCTCGCCCGGCAGGTGGGGCTCTCCTCGCCCGCGGTGCACGAGCGGGTGGGCAAGCTCGAGGCGGCCGGCGTGATCTCCGGCTACCGCGCGGTCATCGAGCCCGCGGCGGTCGGCCTGGACGTCACCGCGCTGATCGGCGTGATCGAGAGCGACTCGGTCGACGACACCGGCCTCGAGGCCGCCATGCGCGAGGTGCCCGGCATCGAGGACTGCTGGCGGGTCGCCGGCAGCGAGGGCTACGTGCTCAAGGTCCGTGTGGCGGACATCCCGGCACTCGAGGCCACCGTCAACGCGTTGAACCGGATCAGGGGCGTGGCACGCACCCGCACCACCGTGGTGCTCTCGACCAAGTGGGAGGGCCGGCATGGCTGAGACCGACGACGTGAGGGGGGCATCCCCGGTGACCCCGGCCGGCCCGGCCGGCGGCCCGGCGACCCCGCCGAAGGTGCTGCCCTGGCTGCTGATGCACACCGTGGGCCGCCTCGGCATCTTCGCCGTGGCGTCGCTCTTCCTCCTGTGGGTGGGCCTGGACCCCTTCTCCAGCATGCTCTTCGGCCTGCTGCTGTCGATGCCGATCGCCTACTTCCTGCTGCGCCCCTCCCGGGAGCGGCTGAGCGAGGCGCTCGTCGCGCGCAGCGCCGCCCGGCGGGCCGAGAAGGAGCAGCTGCGCAGCCGGCTCAGCGGCGAGCAGCCGCCCGCCTAGCGCTCAGCCGCCCGTCCCTCAGCCGCTCAGCGCGAGGCCGGCACCGAGCAGAACGCCGGTCACCAGCGTGAGCCGGCCGGTGCCGGCCAGGGCGGCGATGAGCGCCGGGCCTCGGCCGCCGGAGAGCACGGTGCGGACCGGCGGGACGGCCGGCGGCACCGCGAGCAGGGTGATCAGCACCCAGGGGCGGACGACGCCCACGGCCACCACCACGAGCAGCGCGACGGCCAGCAGCGCGGTGTAGGCGTACCGGGTGGCCCGCTCGCCGAGCAGCACCGCGAGGGTGCGCTTGCCCGCGACCTCGTCACCCGCGATGTCGCGCAGGTTGTTGACGACCAGGATCGCCACGATCAGCAGCCCGATGGGCACCGACACGGCGACGGCCAGCCCCGGCAGCGTGCCGGTCTGCACGTAGGTCGTGCCGACGACGGCGACCAGGCCGAAGAAGACGAAGACGAAGACCTCGCCGAGCGCCCGGTAGCCGTACGGGATCGGCCCGCCGGTGTAGGTCCAGGCGGCGAGGATGCACACCGCGCCGACGGCGACCAGCCACCAGCTGGACAGCGCCGCGAGGACCAGCCCGGCGACGGCCGCGGCGGCGAAGGAGAGCAGCGCGGCGACCAGCACCGCCCGCGGGGACGCGGCGCCGGAGCCGACCAGCCGCATGGGTCCCACCCGGTCGGCGTCGGTGCCGCGGGTGCCGTCGGAGTAGTCGTTGGCGTAGTTGACCGCGACCTGCAGGGCGAGCGCGACCACCAGCGCGAGCAGCGCCTCCGGGAGGCGGAAGCCGTCGAGCGCGGCGGCGGCGCCGGTGCCCACGAGCACCGGCGCGAGCGCGGCGGGGAGGGTGCGGGGCCGGGCGCCGGCGATCCACTGGGCGGGGGTGGCCACTCAGACCTCCGGGATCAGGGCGGCGACCGCGCGGCGGTCGGGCTTGCCGGTGTGCAGGGTCGGGACGGCGTCGAGGACGTGCAGCTGCCGTGGTGCCGCGGGGGGACCCAGCCGGTCGGCCACCCAGCGGCGCAGCTCGGCCAGCTCGGGAGCGGGAGCGGGTCCCCCCGAGGGGACGACGGCGGCGACGACCCGCTGACCCCACTCCGGGTCCGGCCGGCCGAGGACGACGGCGTCGGCCACGCCGGGGTGCTCGCGCAGCGCCGCCTCGACCGCGGCGGGCGCCACGTTCACGCCGCCGCTGATGACGACGTCGTCCAGCCGGCCGTGCACCGTGAGCCGGCCGTCGTCGTCGAGCGTGCCGGCGTCGCGGGTGCGGAACCAGCCGCCGGCGAAGGCGGCGGCTGTGCCCTCGGGGTCGAGCCGGTAGCCCGACGCCAGCACGGGGCCCGCCAGCTCGACGCCCTCAGCGGCGGAGCGGACGGTCACGCCCTCGAGCGGGACGCCGTCGTACACGCAGCCACCGGCGGTCTCGGTCATCCCGTAGGTCGTGACCACGCGGACGCCGGCCGCACGGGCGCGGGCCAGCAGCGCGGGGTCGGTCGCGGCGCCCCCGACGAGCACGGCGTCGAAGCTGCGCAGCGCGTCGGGCTCGGTGTCCAGGTAGCGGACGAGCTGGGTGGGCACCAGCGAGGTGTACCGGCGGTCACCGGCCGGCATGCGCGCGACAGCGGCCGCGAGCGCCTCCCCGCGGTGCAGCGTGACCGCCGGGCGGCCGGCGAGCTCGCTGCGGCAGAGGATCTGCAGCCCGGCGATGGCCGAGACGGGCAGCGCGAGCAGCCAGCTGCCCGGCCCGCCCAGCCGGTCGAGGGTGGCGGCGGCCGATGCCCGCACGGCGCCCGCGGGCAGCAGCACGCCGCGGCCCGCTCCGGTGGAGCCGGAGGTGATCACGACGAGATCGGCCCGGGGCTCGAGCGGTTCGTCGGCGCGCAGCACCGCCCGGGCGGCCTCGACCGCCGCCGGCGGGCCCGCGGGGAGCACGGCCAGCGGCTGCTCGCCGGCCAGCGCCGCGCGCACGTGGTCCTGCGTCAGCTCGGCCGCGGGGACGAGGGAGAGGTGCCGGGCCACGAGGGACGAGCGTACGGCCGGGCCCCATACAGTGACCGGCGTGATCCCGAAGCCCGTGGTCGGCGGTGCACCGGCGCTGGACGCGCGGGTCTGGTCGTTCCCCATGCGCACCCGCTTCCGCGGCATCGACGTCCGCGACGGCGTCCTCCTGCGCGGCCCGGCCGGCTGGGGCGAGTTCTCCCCGTTCTGGGACTACGACGTCGACGAGAGCCGGCGCTGGTGGGCCGCCGCCGTGGAGGCCGCCACCGAGGGGTGGCCGGCACCGGTGCGCTCCTCGGTGCCGGTGAACGTCACCGTGCCCGCCGTGGACGCCGAGCGGGCGCACGCGATCGTGTCCGCGTCGGGCTGCCGCACCGCCAAGGTGAAGATCGCCGAGCCGGGGCAGGCCGAGGCCGACGACCTGGCCCGCGTGGAGGCCGTCCGCGATGCGCTCGGCCCCTCCGGTGCGGTCCGGGTGGACGCCAACGCCGCCTGGGACGTGGACACCGCCGTCACCCGCATCCGGGCGCTCGACGCCGCCGTCGGCCTGGAGTACGTCGAGCAGCCGTGCGCGACGCTGCCCGAGCTGGCCGCGCTGCGCCGGCGGATCGACGTCCGCGTCGCCGTCGACGAGGGGGTGCGGCGCTCGGCCGACCCGCTGCAGGTGGACCTGCGCGAGGCCGGCGACGTCGTCGTCCTCAAGGTGCAGCCGCTGGGTGGCGTGCGGGCCGCGCTGCGCGTGGCGGAGGCGCACGGGCTGCCCTGCGTCGTCTCCTCGGCGCTGGAGAGCTCGGTCGGCATCGCGGCCGGGGTGGCGCTGGCCGCCGCGCTGCCGGAGCTGCCCTTCGCCTGCGGGCTGGCCACGGTCGCGCTGTTCACCGACGACGTGTCGAGCAGCCCGTTGCTGCCCGTGGACGGCGCGCTGCCGGTGGTGCGGCCCGAGCCCGACCGCCTCGACGCGGTGGCCGCCGACGCCGCGACCGCGCAGCGGTGGGCCGACCGGGTCGCCGCGGTGAGCGCCGCGTGAACCCCTCGACCGCCTTCGCCCGCGTGCTGGTCGACGAGCTGCTGCGCGGCGGGGTGACCGACGCCGTCCTGGCCCCCGGCTCGCGCTCGGCGCCCGTCGCCCTGACCCTCGCGGCAGCCGAGCGCGCGGGGCGGCTGCGGCTGCACGTGCGCATCGACGAGCGGACGGCGGCCTTCCTCGCGCTGGGGCTGGCCAAGGCGTCCGGCCGGCCGGTGCCGGTCCTCACCACCTCCGGGACGGCGGCGGCGCACCTGCACGCCGCCGTGCTGGAGGCCGACGCCGCGGGTGTCCCGCTGCTGGCGCTCACCGCGGACCGGCCGCCGGAGCTGCGGTCGACCGGCGCGAACCAGACCATCGAGCAGGCCGGGCTGTACGGCGGGGCGGTGCGGTGGGCGGTCGACGTCGGCGTCCCGGAGGCCGGCCGCGAGGCGGCGCAGAACCGGTACTGGCGCTCGCTGGTGGCCAAGGCGCTGGTCACCGCGGCCGGGACGTTGTCCGGCGACCCGGGGCCGGTGCACCTCAACCTGGCGCTGCGCGACCCGCTGATGCCCGAGGACGCCGACGGCGGCCTCGACGGCCCGTGGGCCGGCCGCCCCGACGGCGCCCCGTGGACGGCCGTCACCCGGCCGGCGGCCCCCGCGATGGAGGCCGGCGGGCTGCCGGCGCGGACGCTCGTCATCGGCGGCGACGGAGCGGTGCCGGCCGGGGAGCTCGGCCGGCCGGTGCTCGCCGAGCCCAGCAGCCCCGCGTGGGGGGCGAGCCTGCGGGGCGGGGTCCTGCTCCTCGGCGCCCGGGACTGGCTGCCCGCGCACCGGCCCGAGCACGTCGTGGTGCTGGGCCGGCCGACGCTGTCCCGGCCGGTCAACGCGCTGCTGGCGGACCCGGAGGTGACGGTCGAGACGGTGAGCGCGGCGCCGCGGTGGGCCGACGCGGTGCGCAGCAGCACGCGGGTCGGACGGGACCTCGCCGCGGCCGGGACGGGGGCCGTCGACGAGGCCTGGGCGGACGCCTGGCGCTCGGCCGCCGACCGGGTGGGCGCCGCCGTCGACGCGCTGCTCGACGCCGCTCCGGAGCTGACCGCCGCCCGCGTCGCCCGCGACGTCGTCGCCGCGCTGCCGTCCGCTGCGCTGCTGGTGCTCGGGTCCTCGACCCCGGTGCGCGACGTGGACCGGCTCGCGGTGCCGCGGGCGGACCTGGCCGTGCTGGCCAACCGGGGCGTCGCCGGCATCGACGGGACCATGTCCACCGCGATCGGTGCGGCGCTCGTGCACGGCGGCCCGGCGTTCGCGCTGATGGGCGACCTGACGTTCCTGCACGACCTCACCGGCCTGCTGACCGGTGAGGGGGAGCAGGTCCCGGACCTGACCGTGGTCGTGCCGGACAACGACGGCGGCGGCATCTTCGCCCAGCTCGAGCCGGGCGAGGAGCGCTACGCCGAGGGCTACCGCCGGGTGTTCGGGACGCCGCACGGCCGCGACCTGGTGGCGGTGGCCACGGCGCTGGGCTGGGCTGCGTCCAGGGTGGCGACGGCGGACGAGCTGACGGCGGCGCTGTCCCTCGGCGGTCCCCGGGTCGTCGTCGTCCGCACCGACCAGCGGACGGAGGCCGCCCTGGCGGCCGAGCTCCGCGCGGCCGCCGCGGAGGCGCTCGCGTCGGGGTAGCGGTCGGTCAGCCCTCGAGCGCGTCCTGGAACGCGGCGAACTTCGCCTGCGTCTCGGCCAGCTCGGCGGCCGGCTCGGAGCCGGCCACGATGCCGCAGCCGGCGAACAGGCGCGCGCCGCCGTCGGGGGTCAGTTCGGCGCAGCGCAGCGCCAGCCCGAACTCGCCGTCGCCGCGGGCGTCCATCCAGCCGACCGGGCCGGCGTAGCGGCCGCGGTCCATGCCCTCGAGCTCGCGGATGAGCGCGGCGGCGTCGGCGGTCGGGGTGCCGCAGACGGCGGCGGTGGGGTGCACCGCGCCGACCAGCTCCAGCAGGCCCGCCGTGCCGCGCTGGGTGCCGACCACGTCGGTCGCCAGGTGCCGCACGTTCGCGAGGGTCAGCAGCGCGGGCTCGTCCGGGGCGGTCAGCCGGCTGCAGTAGGGGTCGAGCGCGCGGACGAGGGACTCGACGGCCCAGGCGTGCTCCGCGCGGTCCTTCGCCGAGGCCAACAGCGCCGCGGCGAGGCGGTCGTCCTCGGCGCCGGCGCCGCGGGCCGCCGTCCCGGCGAGCACGCGCGAGGACAGCTCCCGGCCGGTGCGGCGCAGCAGCAGCTCCGGGGTGGCGCCGAGCAGGCCGTCGACGGCGAAGGTCCAGCAGTCGGGGAAGCGCGCGGCCAGCCGGCGCAGCAGCCGCCGGGGGTCCAGCGCGGGCTCGGCGGTGACCAGCAGGTCGCGCGCGAGCACCACCTTGTCCAGGTCGCCGGCGACGATCCGGTCCACGGCGGTGGCGACGGCGGCGCACCAGCTGGCGGGGTCGAGGGCGCCGTCGGCGTAGCGCAGCCGCGGTGCCGGTCCGTCGACCGGCCCGGCGGCGGGCAGCTGCGCGGGCGCGTCGGTGCCGACGGTGGTGAGCCAGCTGACGCCGTCGCGGCGGCCGACGACGACCTCCGGGACGACGAAGACCGACGTCCCGGCCGCCGGGTCGAAGGCGATGCTGCCGAACAGCACCGGCCCGGATCCCGGGACGTCGAGGTCGTCGGCGACGTCGAGCCCGGCGGTGTACTCGTCCCACCAGGCGGCGGCGTCGGCCAGCGCGGTCGGGCCGGAGACCTCCAGGCGGGCCGCCTCGCCCCAGCCGACGAGGCCCTCGCCGCGGCGCACCCAGGACAGCCCGGCGTGCGCGGGGACCAGGGCGGGGAGTGCGGCGGCCGCCTCGGTCCGGACGGTCGTGACGGTGCGCGCGGCCGCGGGGCGGGCGGTGAGAGCGGGCGCGGGCACGAGTCCAGCGTAGAAGGCCTTGTAGCGTCGACGCCGTGGCAGACCGGCGAGACACCCCGCACACCGCCGGACGCCGGGCCGACCTCGACAAGCGCCCGGCCGACGTCGCCGCCATGTTCGACGGCGTCGCGAAGCGCTACGACGTCACCAACACCGTGCTCTCCGGCGGTCTGGACGCCTCCTGGCGCCGCGCCACCCGGCAGGCGCTCGCTGCCCGGCCGGGGGAGACGGTGCTCGACGTCGCTGCCGGGACGGCGGTGTCCACCGTGGAGCTCGCCACCGGCGGGGTGCGGGCCATCGCGTGCGACTTCTCGCAGGGGATGCTGCGGGCCGGTGCCGCGCGGCCGGTGCCCAAGGTGGCCGGTGACGCGATGGCGCTGCCGCTGGCCGACCAGAGCGTCGACGGCGTGGTCATCTCCTTCGGCCTGCGCAACGTGGCCGACCCCGACGCCGCCCTGCGCGAGTTCCTCCGGGTGACCCGGCCCGGCGGCACGCTGGTGGTCTGCGAGTTCTCCCGGCCCACCTGGACGCCGTTCCGCACCGTCTACCTCGAGTACCTGATGCGGGCGCTGCCGCGGATCGCCCGCGCGGTGAGCAGCAACCCCGAGGCCTACGTCTACCTGGCCGAGTCCATCCGGGCCTGGCCCGGCCAGCCCGAGCTCGCCGGCCGCCTCCAGCAGGCCGGCTGGGCCGACGTGGCCTGGCAGAACCTCACCGGTGGCGCCGTCGCCCTGCACCGGGGACGCCGTCCGGCCTGAGCACGGGCTCAACCGCGGTCGAGCACGCAGAACTCGTTGCCGTCGGGGTCGGCCAGCACGACCCAGCGCGCGTCGGCGCCCTGGCCGATGTCCAGCCGGCTCGCTCCGAGCGCGAGGAGCCGCTCGACCTCGCCCTCCTGGTCGCTCCCGGCGTCGGGGGCCAGGTCGAGGTGCAGCCGGTTCTTGCCCTCCTTGGCCCGCACCGGGGGTCCGCCCCAGGTGATCTTCGACCCGCCGCGCGGTGACTGCACGGCTGTCTCCTGGTCCTGGTCCCAGACGAGTGGCCAGCCCAGCGCGCGGCTCCAGAAGTACCCGACCGCCTGGGAGCCGTCGGAGGAGACCGCGCCCAGGACGCCGCAGCCGGCGAGGAAGCGGTTGCCGGGCTCGATGACGCAGAACTCGTTCCCCTCCGGGTCGGCGAGCACCACGTGTCCTTCGTCGGGGCGCTGGCCGATGTCGATGTGCCTCCCGCCCAGTTCGACCGCCCGGTCCACGGTGGCCTGCTGGTCGCCGGCGGAGGTGCTCGTCAGGTCGAAGTGCATCTGGTTCGGCACGGACTTGGGCGCCTCGGTCGGCGTGAAGCGGATGGCGAAGCCGGCGTCGTCCGGCGGGAGGAGCGCGATGCCGCCGCGGGGGTCCGCCGCCGCCGGCCGGCCGAGCACCCCGGACCAGAAGGCCGCGAGGCCGGGCGGGTCGAGGGCGTCGATGGTCAGCGCGACCAGGTGGCACGTCATGCGGGCTCCGCTCCACTGCCGGGGAGCGCGACGCTAGGCCGTGCGCGGAGCCCGGTGCAACGCCGATTCCCGGCCCCCGCCCGGGCCCGGACGGCCGCAGGCGAGGGGGTGGGAAGACGGTGCCGCCGGGTCTAGCGTCGTCCCATGACGAGCCCGCCGTCACCGCAGCCGCCGTCGCCGTCGCCGACCGACCCCATCCCGCCACCCGAGCCGGCTCCCTACCCGGTGCCCGACCCGGGTGACCCGATCGCGCCCCCGCCGTCGGGACCGCAGCCGGTCTGACCCGTGCGCCGGGCACCGTTCGCCGACCGCCGCGCGGCGGGCCGGCTGCTCGGGGAGCGGCTGGCCGGTGCGGAGCCCGGCGACGTGCTCGTGCTCGGCCTCCCCCGCGGGGGAGCGGTGGTCGCCGCCGAGGTGGCCGCCGCGCTCGGGGCGCCGCTGGACGTCCTGCTGGTCCGCAAGCTCGGGCTGCCCGTGCAGCCCGAGCTCGCGATGGGGGCCGTCGCGGCGCTGGGGGACGCCGTCGAGACCGTCCGCACCGAGCGGGTGCTGGCGGCCGCCGGGGTGGACGACGCGACCTTCGCGCGGGTGCGCGACCGCGAGCTCGCCGAGCTGCGCCGTCGCGCGGCCGCCTACCGCGGTCACCGCCCGGCTCCTGCCGTCCAGGGCCGGACCGTCGTCCTGGTGGACGACGGGCTCGCCACCGGGTCGACGGTGCGGGCCGCCCTGCAGGCCCTCGCGGCGCAGCGGCCCGGACGCACCGTGGTCGCCGTCCCGGTGGCCGCGCCGAGCGCGCTGGATGCGGTCGCCCCGCTCTGCGACGACGTCGTCTGCCTGCTGGCGCCGCCGGCGTTCCGCGCCGTCGGCGGGGCGTACCGGAGCTTCGCCCAGACCACCGACGACGAGGTCCGCGAGGTGCTGCGGAGTCACACGTAGGGCCCGCTTCCACCCTGTCGATGCCGACCGGCAGCGGCGGCGGGCGTGACCCTGGGCGGCCCACCCAGGGACGCCGGCGCTCCCACTTGAGGAGGAACCCTGAGTGATCGTGGCGGTGGAGCGACCTAGCGCTGCAGAGAAGACGACCTGGTGCCGCGCGCACGCACCTCGATTCGTCCACGAGTACGTGCCCACCGGCGCTGAACCCGACGGCAGTGACCTCGCCGCGCAGGCGGACCACTGGGTGCGGGTCGACAGCGGCCGGTGGGCCGAGGCGCTGGAGCTGGAGCGCAGCAACGGGGTCGCCGTCTGCGACAGCGACCCGCTGAAGCTGCACTACAGCTGGTGCCTGGCCGCGATCGGCGCCGCGCCCTGGGAGAGGTTCGGGCTCGGGGGTGTAAGAATTGTCGTACCTCGAACGTATGTTCGATGCATGATGGTGACCGAGGAGCGGCCTCGCGAGGGCGGGCTGGTCGAGTGGTGGCTGGCGCAGCCCCCATCGGCGCCGGGGTTGCCGCTGGAGCTGCTGTCCACGGCGGAGATGGTCGCCGAGCTGCAGCGGGTGCAGGCCCGGAAGGCGATGGACGCCGCCTACGAGGCGGAGCTGCTGATGGGGCTGGCCGCCGACCGCCCCGACGCCGACGACCCGCCGCCCGGGCACCCGGGTGCGCGCCGTCGGGGTGCGGGCTCGCCGGTGCCGGGCACCTCGGAGTTCCTGCCGGACGAGCTGGCGATGGTGCTGAACTGCTCGCGGTCCTTCGCTGCCGACGTGCTGCTCGATGCGTTCCAGCTGGTGGAGCGGATGCCGGCGGTGCATGCCGAGTGCGCCGCGGGCCGGTTGGACTGGTTCCGGGCGCGGGTGTTCGCCGACGTGCTGGCCACCGCCTCCGACGAGGTGGTCGCGGTGGTCGTGCCGGCGGTGCTGCCGCTGGCCGCGGAGCTGTCGTCGGGGCGGCTGCGCAAGCGGCTGATCGCCGCCGCCGAGGCGGCGGACGAGGAGTTCGCCGAACGGCGCCGCCTGGAGGCCGAGCGGCGCGCCGCGGTGCGCCTCCACCCGACCGGCGACGGCATGTCGAACCTGTCCACGGAGCTGCCCGCACCGGTGGCGGCGGCGATGTGGTCGGTCATCGACCGGGCGGCGCAGCTCGCGAGGACTGCCGGCGATGACCGGCCGATCGAGTTGCTGCGCGCCGAGGCGCACGCCGCCCGCGTGCTGAACCCCGGCGGCGGCGACGCACCGGACGTGACCGCCCACCTGACGCTGCACGCACCCGTGTCCGCACTCCACCGGCCGGGGCGCCCCTACCCCGAGCGCACCTCTGCCCCGGCCGGCACCGCGGAGAAGGTGGCGCGGGCGGCCTCCGGTGACACCGGCCCCACCGTGAACGGCACCCCGATCACCGCCGCCCACCTCCGCGAGCTGCTCGCCCAGCTCGGTGCCCTGGGCGTGCAGGCACCTGCTGGCGGCGGCCTCTCCCTCGCACTCTCCGACGACGCCGGCGTCCTGCTGGCCACCGTCACCGCCGCGGAGCTCACCCGGCTGGCCGCCCGCGGTTGCCCCGACCACGGCCGGACCGCCGACTGCGGGTGCCCCGTCCTCGGCCCACCGGCCGAGGTGCCCGGCTACGCGCACACCGCGGCCCAGGAACGCTTCCTCCGGCTCCGCGACCGCACCTGCCGCCACCCCGGCTGCGCCCAGCCCGCCGGACGCACCGACCTCGACCACGTCGTCCCCTACGACTGCGGCGGACGCACCGGTTGCTCCAACCTCTGCTGCCTGTGCCGCACCCACCACCGGCTCAAGACCTTCGCCCGCGGCTGGCGGTTCGAGATGCAACCCGACGGAATCCTCACCGTGACCACCCCGACCGGCATCACCCGCACCACCCGACCACCCGGCCTGCGCGACCCCCGCGAGCAGGCAGCCCTCCCCGCTCCCGCGCCGGCTTCGTCAGGCCCGGAGGACGAGCCACCGTTCTGACTGCCCGCGCCGTTCCTGCCGGTCAGGACCTGGCCGAAGCCTGCCTCGCGACAGGTGTGACGCATCCCTCCCCGGGGGGCGGCTGTCGTATTGGTCACACCCCGGCCTACAGTGGGGATCGGGTTCGCTTGTGAAGCATTTCACAAAGTCGGCGAGGGAGTGGGAAGCGTGCCAGGGACGAGCGACCGCACCGCCGACGTCATCGTCGTCGGTGCCGGTCCGGCCGGATCGGCGGCTGCATGGCAGCTGCGGCAGTCCGGTCGTGACGTCGTCGTCCTGGAGAAGGCCGCCTTCCCGCGCGAAAAGGTCTGCGGCGACGGCCTCACGCCACGGGGGGTCAAGGCGCTGCAGGACCTCGGGCTCGACACCTCCCCGGCCGCCGGGTGGGTCCGGCACAAGGGCCTGCGGGTGCACGGCGGCGGTGTCGTCACGGAGGTGGACTGGCCGCGCCTGCAGTCCTGGCCCGACTACTCGCTGGTCCTGCGCCGGAGCGAGCTCGACGCCCGGCTGGCCGCGCACGCCGAGGCCGCGGGCGCCCGCCTGCACACCGGCATCACGGTCACCGAGCCGCTCCTCGACGACGCCGGCCGGGTGGCGGGCGTGCACGCCGAGGCCGGCCCCGACCGCGAGCCGCAGCAGTGGCGGGCGCCGCTCGTCGTCTCCGCGGAGGGGCTCTCCGGCCGGCTGGCCAAGTCGCTGGGCCTGGTGCGGCGCGAGGACCGGCCGCTGGGCGTCGCCGTCCGCCGCTACGTGCGCAGCCGCCGGGCGGCCGACGACTACCTCGACATCTCCTTCGACCTGACCGCGGACGGGCCGTCCCGCGACTCGATGCCCGGCTACGGCTGGATCTTCGGCATGGGCGACGGCACCGCCAACGTCGGCTTCGGCCTGCTCGACACCCGCCGGGGCACCGGCGCCGACCACCGCCAGGTGCTGCGCACCTGGCTGGACACCTTCCCCGCCGAGGACGGGCTGGGCGAGGACGACGCCGTCACGCCGCTGCGCGGGGCGGGCCTGCCGATGGCGCTCAACCGCGGACCGGCCTACACCCGGGGCCTGCTGCTGGCCGGCGACGCCGCCGGCACGGTCAACCCCTTCAACGGCGAGGGCATCAGCTACGCGCTGGAGACCGGGCGCATGGCGGGCGAGGCCGCGGCCGAGGCGCTCGACCGGCCCGGCGGCCCGGCCCGCGAGCAGGTGCTCCGCCGCTACCCCGATCGGCTGCGCGCCGCCTACGGCCGGCACCACCGGCTGGGCATGGGCTTCCTCGCGCTGCTCGCCCGCCCGGACGTCGTCCGCTTCACCACCGCCCACGGGCTCAAGCGGCCGGCGCTGGTCGCGGCGGCGCTGCGGCTCATGGGCAACCTCACCGACGGCCGGGACGGCGACGCGGTCGACCGCGCCGTCACCGCCCTCACGCGCCTGGCCCCGGCGGTCTGAGATGACTTGCCGCGTCGACACGACGACAACCCGTTCCGCCGCTGCGCGGAACGTGATCGTCCTCACTCTAGGGTGGCGCTGATGCTGTCGACCTACGTCCCGATCCTGGGGCTCTTCGCGCTGGCCGCGGCGTTCGCGCTGTTCTCGGTCACCGCCGCGCCCTACGTCGGCCCCCGCCGCTTCAACCGGGCAAAGCTCGACGCCTACGAGTGCGGGATCGAGCCGGTCGACCAGCCGCTCACCGGCGGCCGCTTCCCGGTGAAGTACTACCTGACCGCGATGCTCTTCATCGTCTTCGACATCGAGATCGTCTTCCTCTACCCGTGGGCCGTGCACAACGAGGCGCTCGGCGTCTCCGGCCTGGTTGCGATGGTCGTCTTCATCGCCACCGTCTTCATCGCGTTCGCCTACGAGTGGCGGCGCGGCGGGCTCGAGTGGGACTGAGGGGAGTCTGACCATGGGTCTCGAGGAGAAACTGCCCAGCGGCGTGCTGCTGACCAGCGTGGAGAAGCTGGTCAACTGGACGCGCAAGTCCTCGCTGTGGCCGGCCACCTTCGGCCTGGCCTGCTGCGCGATCGAGATGATGGCGACCGGCGCCGGCCGCTACGACCTCGCCCGCTTCGGCATGGAGGTCTTCCGGGCCTCGCCCCGCCAGGCGGACCTGATGATCGTCGCCGGCCGGGTGAGCCAGAAGATGGCGCCGGTCCTGCGGCAGATCTACGACCAGATGCCCGAGCCCCGCTGGGTGCTCGCCATGGGCGTCTGCGCCAGCTCCGGCGGCATGTTCAACAACTACGCCGTCGTGCAGGGCGTCGACCACGTCGTCCCGGTGGACATGTACCTGCCCGGCTGCCCGCCGCGGCCGGAGATGCTCACCGACGCGATCCTCAAGCTGCACCACAAGATCATGAACGAGCCGCTGGGCGAGAAGCGCGCCCGCGAGCTCGCCCGCGCCCGGGCCGAGGGGACGGCGAAGGAGCTGCACGTCGAGATGCCCTCGACGGTGCGCGTGGACAAGGCCGCCCGCCGCGCCTACGAGGAGGCCGCCGCCGCGGGGCGCACCGGCCAGTTCGCCATCGACCAGCGCGGGGGCAACGCCGTCCTGCTGCCGGAGGAGCGGCCGAGCGGCATGGGGAAGGCCTGGCGATGAGCAACGACGGCGGCGAGGTCGTACCCGGCCGCGAGGAGGCCGGGTACGAGGACGCGACCGCACCCTCGGGTGGCTTCCGCAAGGGCGCCTTCGGGGTCAGCGGCAGCGGCGACACCTCGGGCTTCGGCGGCCTGGTGCGGGTCGAGCCCGGCGGCGCGGTGGCGCTGCACTCGACCGAGCGCCCGTACGGCGGCTGGTTCGACGAGGTCACCGACGCGCTCGTCGACGCCGTCGGCGAGGCGACCTACGCCGCCGCCGTGCAGCGGGTGCTGGTCGACCGGGGCGAGATCACCTATTTCGTCGCCCGGGAGCACCTGCTCACGCTGGCACAGGCGCTGCGGGACGACGAGGCGCTGCGGTTCGAGCTGTGCAGCAGCGTCTCCGGCGTCGACTACCTCGACAGCGGCGGCCCCGCGGTCGCCCCGCACCGGCCCCGGCTGCACGTCGTGGTGCACCTGACGTCGATGACCTACCGCCGGCGGATCCGGCTCGAGGTCGCCGTCACCGCGGAGGACCCGCACGTCCCCTCCCTCACCGGCGTCTACCCGACGGCGGACTGGCACGAGCGGGAGACGTTCGACATGTTCGGGATCGTCTTCGACGGACACCCCGCGCTCACCCGGATCCTCATGCCCGACGACTGGGACGGGCACCCGCAGCGCAAGGACTACCCGCTGGGCGGCGTCCCGGTCGAGTACCACGACGCGACGATCCCGCCCCCGGACACGCGGAGGGCGTACCGATGAGCACCACCTACGACCCCTACGCCGGCTCCCGGGAGACCACCGAGGGCCGCGTCTACACCGTCACCGGTGGCGACTGGGACCTCGCCTTCGCCGACGCGCAGGGCGAGGAACGGCTCGTGGTCAACATGGGCCCGCAGCACCCCTCGACCCACGGCGTCCTCCGGCTCGTGCTCGACCTCGAGGGCGAGACGGTCACCAAGGCCCGCGTGGTCATCGGCTACCTGCACACCGGTATCGAGAAGAACACCGAGTACCGCAACTGGGTGCAGGGCACGACCTTCGTGACGCGGATGGACTACCTGTCCCCGCTGTTCAACGAGGCCGGCTACTGCCTCGCGGTCGAGAAGCTGCTCGGCATCGAGGCGCCGCAGCGCGCCCAGACGATCCGCGTGCTCGTCATGGAGCTCAACCGGATCGCCTCGCACCTGGTCGCGCTGGCCACCTTCGGCATGGAGATGGGTGCCCTCACGGGCATGACCAACGGCTTCCGCGAGCGGGAGATGGTCCTCGACCTGCTCGAGGAGATCACCGGCCTGCGGATGAACCACGCCTACATCCGGCCCGGCGGCCTGGCTCAGGACCTGCCCGAGGGGGCCACCGACAGCATCCGCGAGTTCCTGCGGATCTTCCCGAAGCGGGTGGCCGACTTCCACCGACTGCTGACCGGTCAGCCGATCTGGCAGAACCGGCTCAAGGACGCCGGCTACCTCGACGTCACCGGCTGCGTGGCGCTCGGCGTCACCGGGCCGGTGCTGCGCGCGGCGGGCCTGCCCTGGGACCTGCGCAAGGTGGAGCCCTACCTCGGCTACGAGACCTACGACTTCGAGGTGCCGACCGCCGACACCAGCGACGCCTGGGGCCGGTACCTGGTGCGCATGGCCGAGGTCAACGAGTCGCTGAAGATCGTCGCGCAGGCGCTGGACCGGCTCGAGCCGGGCCCCGTCATGGTCGACGACAAGAAGATCGCCTGGCCCGCGCAGCTGTCCCTGGGCGCCGACGGCATGGGCAACTCGCTGGACCACGTCCGGCACATCATGGGTCAGTCGATGGAGGCCCTGATCCACCACTTCAAGCTGGTCACCGAGGGCTTCCGGGTGCCGGCCGGGCAGGTCTACCTGCCGGTCGAGTCCCCGCGCGGCGAGCTGGGCTTCCACGTCGTCAGCGACGGCAGCACCCGCCCGTGGCGCGTCCACGTGCGCGACCCCAGCTTCGTCAACCTGCAGGCCACGGCGGCGATGAGCGAGGGCGGCATGATCGCCGACGTCATCGCGGCCATCGCATCGATCGACCCGGTCATGGGTGGAGTGGATCGCTAGATGAGTGCACTTCCTGGTTCCGCCGAGGGGACGGCGGTGACGGGGCTCGACTCGAGCCCGGTCCAGCCCGCGCCGGCGGACCTCCCGCCGCTGACCGAGCAGACCCGGCTCGAGGCGCGGGAGATCATCGCCCGCTACCCGAAGGCGCGGTCGGCCCTGCTGCCGATGCTGCACCTGGTGCAGAGCTACCAGGGCTACGTCTCGCCCGAGGGTGTCGCGCTGTGCGCGGAGGAGCTGCACCTGACCAAGGCCGAGGTGGGCGCGGTCGCGACGTTCTACACGATGTACAAGCGCCGCCCGACCGGCCGGCACCTGGTCAGCGTCTGCACCAACACGCTGTGCAGCGTGCTCGGCGGGCAGCGGATCATGGACGCGCTCTCCGCCGACCTGGGCGTGCACCACGACGAGACCGCCGCCGACGGCTCGATCACCCTCGAGCACGCCGAGTGCCTGGCCGCCTGCGACTACGCCCCGGTGGTCACGGTCGACTACGAGTTCTACGACCAGCAGGACGTCGACAGCGCGCGGGAGCTGGTCGCGGCGCTGCGCCGCGGCGAGAAGCCGGCGCCCACGCGCGGTGCCCCGCTCACCGACTTCCGCGGCATCTCCCGCCAGCTGGCCGGCTTCTCGCAGCACGCGGACGCCGCCGCCGCGAGCGCGGCCGTCGACGCGCCCGGCGCGCTCGGCCCGACGCTGGCCGGGCTGCGGCTGGCCGAGGAGCGCGGCGAGTCCGCACCCGCCATGCCGGCCCGGGCCGGCGCTCCCGCGCCCGACACCGCGGAGCCGGCCGCGACGGTCGCCCCCTCCGGGCGCACCGGGGAGACCCCGGCCGAGGAGGCCGCCGACGCGCGCGTCGCCGCCGCCGACAACCCCGCCGAGCGGGCCGGCGCCGCGCAGGCCCACCCGGACAAGGGCGCCGAGTACGGCCGCGGCCGGCCCCCCGGCGGGCTGGACGAGCAAGGCACCGACACACCCGCAGGGACCGAGCCGGGCACGTCCGGCCAGGGTCCCGGGAAGGCCTGAGGCGATGCCCCTCACCCCCGTCCTCACCACCCGCTGGGGCGCCGAGAAGTCCTGGCGGCTGTCGACCTACGAGGCCAGCGAGGGCTATGCCGCCCTGCGCACCGCGCTGTCGATGACCCCCGACGAGCTGGTCACGATGGTCAAGGACTCCGGGCTGCGCGGCCGCGGCGGCGCCGGCTTCCCGACCGGCATGAAGTGGAGCTTCATCCCGCAGCCCAAGCCGGGGGAGACGCCGACCGGCCCGGCCGCGATGCCCAAGTACCTCGTGGTCAACGCCGACGAGGGCGAGCCGGGCACCTGCAAGGACCTGCCGCTGATGATGGCCGATCCGCACTCGCTGGTCGAAGGCGTGATCATCTCCGCCTACGCCATCCGCTCGCACTTCGCCGTCATCTACGTCCGCGGCGAGGCCGTGCACGCCCACCGCCGACTGGTCGCCGCCGTCGAGGAGGCCTACGCGGCCGGCTACCTCGGCACCGACATCCTCGGCTCGGGCTACGACCTCGAGCTGGTGGTGCACGCCGGCGCCGGTGCCTACATCTGCGGCGAGGAGACCGCGCTGCTGGACTCGCTCGAGGGCTACCGCGGCCAGCCGCGGCTCAAGCCCCCGTTCCCGGCGGTCGCCGGCCTCTACGGCGCCCCGACGGTCATCAACAACGTCGAGACGCTGGCCAGCGTGCCGTTCGTCGTCCGCGGCGGGGCGGAGTGGTTCAAGGCCTTCGGCCCCGAGAAGTCGCCCGGCCCCAAGATCTACTCGCTGTCGGGCCGCGTCGTCCGCCCCGGCCAGTACGAGGCCCCCATGGGGACGACGATGCGCGAACTGCTGGCCATGGCCGGCGGCGTCCGCCCGGGGCACGAGCTGAAGTTCTGGACGCCGGGTGGCTCGTCGACGCCGTACTTCACCGCCGAGCACCTCGACGTCCCGCTGGACTTCGACTCGGTGGCCGCGGCCGGCTCCATGCTCGGCACGACCGCGCTCATGGTGTTCGACGAGACCGACTCGATCGTCGAGGCCACCCTGCGCTTCACCGAGTTCTACGCCCACGAGAGCTGCGGCAAGTGCACGCCCTGCCGTGAGGGCACCTACTGGCTGGTGCAGATCCTCGAGCGGATCGCGCACGGCCGCGGCACCGCGCAGGACCTCGACCTGCTGGTCGACACCTGCGACAACATCCTCGGCCGCTCCTTCTGCGCGCTCGGCGACGGCGCGACGAGCTGCATCTCCAGCTCGCTGAAGTACTTCAAGGACGACTACGTCGCCCTGCTGCCCCCGGAGGAGCAGGCCCGGCTGGGCCGCAGCCTCCGCCTCGAGCCGGTCGGAGCAACGGCATGACCCTGACGAACCCGACGCCGGCGCCGGCGGTCCCGCCCGGTGCCCCCGGCCCGCACACCCCGCCGGATGCCGTCCACTGCACCATCGACGGCTTCGACGTGGCGGTGCCCAAGGGCACGCTGATCATCCGCGCCGCCGAGCAGGTCGGCGTCTTCATCCCGCGGTTCTGCGACCACCCGCTGCTGGAGCCGGTCGGCGCCTGCCGGCAGTGCCTGGTGGAGGTCGAGGGGCAGCGCAAGCCGGTGGCCTCGTGCACGATGCCGGTGACCGAGGGCATGGCGGTGCGCACCCAGCTCTCCAGCCCGGTGGCCGACAAGGCGCAGCAGGGCACGATGGAGCTGCTGCTGGTCAACCACCCGCTGGACTGCCCGACCTGCGACAAGGGCGGCGAGTGCCCGCTGCAGAACCAGGCGATGGGCCACGGCCGCACCGAGAGCCGCTTCGTCGACGAGAAGCGGACCTACCCGAAGCCGCTGGCGATCAGCACCGAGATCCTGCTCGACCGCGAGCGGTGCGTGCTGTGCGCCCGCTGCACCCGGTTCTCCCAGCAGGTCGCCGGTGACCCGTTCATCGAGCTGTTCGAGCGCGGCGCGCTGGAGCAGGTGGCGATCTACGAGGACGAGCCGTTCGAGTCCTACTTCTCCGGCAACACCACGCAGATCTGCCCGGTCGGCGCGCTCACGAGCACGCAGTACCGGTTCCGCGCCCGCCCGTTCGACCTGCGCAGCGAGGACAGCGTCTGCGAGCACTGCGCCTCGGGCTGCGCGATGCGCACCGACTTCCGGCGCGGCAAGGTCACCCGCCGCCAGGCCGGCGAGGACCCGGCGGTCAACGAGGAGTGGACCTGCGACAAGGGTCGCTACGCGTTCCGCTACGCCACCTCCAACGAGCGGCTGACGACGCCGCTGGTCCGCGACGCCGACGGCCGGCTCCAGCCCGCCTCCTGGCCCGAGGCCTTCGCGGCCGCGGCGGCGGGGCTCGCCGCCGCGCGCGAGGCCGGCGGCGTCGGGGTGCTGCCCGGCGGCCGGCTGACCGTCGAGGACGCCTACGCCTACGCCAAGTTCGCCCGGGTGGCGCTCGGCACCGACGACGTCGACGCGCGCGCCCGCGCGCACTCCGCGGAGGAGCTGGCCTTCCTCACCACGACGGTGGCCGGCACCGGCCCGGGCCGCGGCGGGGTGACCTACGCCGAGCTGGGCTCGGCGCCGGTCGTCCTGCTCGCCGGCTTCGAGCCGGAGGAGGAGTCGCCGATCGTCTTCCTGCGGCTCCGGCGCGCGGTGCGCACCGCGGGAGCGCAGGTCTTCGACCTGGCGCCCTTCCCGACCCGCGCCGCGCAGAAGCTGCAGGCCACGGTCCTGACCACGCTGCCCGGCGCGGAGGCGCGGTCGCTGCAGGCGCTGGCCGCCGGCACCTGGGGCGGCCCGGCCGTCGAGGCGCTGCGGGTCCCCGGTGCCGTCGTCCTCGCCGGCGAGCGGCTCGCCGAGGTCCCCGGTGCCTTCACCGCGCTGCTGGAGCTGGCGCGGGCCACCGGCGCGCGGATCGCCTGGGTCCCCCGCCGCGCCGGCGAGCGCGGTGCCGTGGAGGCCGGCGCGCTGCCCGGCCTGCTCCCCGGTGGGCGCACCCTCGCCGACCCGCTCGCCCGCGCGGACGTCGCGGCCCGCTGGGGCATCGCACCGGAGGCGCTGCCGGCGTCGGCCGGCCGCGACACCACCGGCATTCTCGCCGCGGTCCGCGACCGCCGGCTGGCCGGGCTGGTGGTCGGCGGCGTCGACCCCGCCGACCTGCCCGACCCGCTGCTGGCGGAGAACGCGCTGGCCGAGGCCCGGTTCGTGGTCAGCCTGGAGATGTTCCCGACGGCCGTCACCGAGTGGGCCGACGTCGTCCTGCCCGTGGCCGCGGCGTCGGAGAAGGCCGGCAGCTACCTCGACTGGGAGGGCCGGGTGCGGTCCTTCGACGCCACGCTGCACGACACCGGCCGGCTGGGCGACGGGCGCGTGCTGCACGGCCTGGCCGACGCGATGGACGTCGACCTCCGACTGCCCACCCCGGAGGCGGCGCGCGCCGAGCTCGCGGCGCTGGGCTCGACCGGACCCGCCACCGGCGTCCCCGGCCCGGACGAGGCCCCCGTCGCCGCGCCCTCGCTGCGAGCCGACGAGGCGCTGCTCGCCTCGTGGCGGCAGCTGCTGGACGCCGGGACCCTGACCCGCGAGGAGCCGGAGCTCAACGGCACCGCCCGGCGCCCGGTCGTCCGGCTCGGGGCCGAGGCCGCGGCCCGGCTGGGCGTCGTCGACGGCGCGCTGGTCACCGTGGCCGGGCCCGCCGGCGCGGTCACCCTGCCGCTGGTCGTGACCCCCATGCCCGACCACGTGGTCTGGCTGCCGATGCGCTCCCCGGGCAGCGAGGTGCGCACCCAGCTGGGCGCCGGCCCGGGTGCGGTCGTCCGCCTCGCCGCCGCTACCCCGGTGGGAGGTGCCGCGTGATGCCGCTGGCCAGCCCCGAGCAGCCGACGCTCGAGGACTTCGGCAACGACGTCTGGTGGATCGTCCTCATCAAGGTGCTCGGCGTCTTCGTCGTGCTGGTCGTGATGACGCTGTTCGCGATCGTGTTCGAGCGCAAGGTCGTCGCGCGCATGCAGCAGCGCATCGGGCCCAACCGGACCGGACCGCGCGGCTACCTGCAGAGCCTCGCCGACGGGCTCAAGCTCGCGTTCAAGGAAGACATCATGCCGGCGCTGGCGGACAAGCCGGTCTACTTCCTGGCGCCGGTCATCGCCACCGTCCCGGCCTTCGTGGCGTTCTCGGTCATCCCGCTGGGGCCGACGGTCAGCATCTTCGGCGAGCGGACGCCGCTGCAGCTCACCGACGCCCCCATCGGCGTGCTCGTCGTCCTCGCCTGCTCGGCGATGGGCATCTACGGCATCGTGCTCGGCGGCTGGGCGTCCGGCTCCACCTACCCGCTCCTGGGCAGCATGCGCAGCGCAGCCCAGATGATCAGCTACGAGATCGCGATGGGGCTGTCCATCGTCGCGGTCTTCCTCTACGCCGGGTCGATGTCGACCTCGGAGATCGTCGCCGCGCAGGCCGACGGCAACCAGGTGGAGTTCTTCGGCTGGGAGTTCACCGGCCCCAGCTGGTACGCCGTCCTGCTCCCGGTCTCCTTCGTCATCTACGCCATCGCCGTCGTGGGCGAGACCAACCGCGCGCCCTTCGACCTCCCCGAGGCCGAGAGCGAGCTGGTGGGCGGCTTCCACACCGAGTACTCGTCGCTGAAGTTCGCACTGTTCTTCCTGGCCGAGTACATCAACATGGTCACCGTCTCCGCGCTCGCCGCGACCCTCTTCCTGGGCGGCTGGCGGGCACCCTGGCCGCTGTCGATCTGGGACGGCGCCAACTCCGGCTGGTGGCCGCTGCTGTGGTTCTTCCTCAAGGTCGTCGCCGCGCTGTTCGTCTTCATCTGGCTGCGCGGCACGCTGCCCCGGCTGCGCTACGACCAGTTCATGCGCTTCGGCTGGAAGGTCCTGGTCCCGGTCGCCCTGGTCTGGATCCTCGTCGTCGCCACGATGCGGACCGTCTCCCGGGAGACCGACCTGTCCACCGGCGCGGTCGCGCTCTACATCGGGCTGCCGGTCGCCCTGCTGGTGCTCGTCGGCCTGGCGCTGGCCGGCCGGTCGGCGAACCGGGACACCCGGGCGGCCGCGGAGCACGCCGCCGCCGGCGGGGTGCACACCGTGTCCGACGAGCCCGAGGTGCTGCCGCCGGCCGGTGCGCAGCGCCGCCCCACCGGAGCGCCGAGCCGCTCCGAGGGCGGCTTCCCGGTGCCGCCCATGGACCTCAAGGTGCCGCCGTCGCCCCGGCTGCGGCGCCAGCCCGCCGCCGGCGACGAGACCGCGGTCGTCAGCACCGGCCGGCGCGGCACCACCACCGTCGAGGAGGACCGCGATGCCTGACCGCACCCCGGCGAGCCGTCGCGGCGGTGAGGTGGCACGGCCCTCGACCGACCACCTCGCCGAGCCCGCGGTCCGCGACAGCCTGATCCCGGCGCCCGTGCAGGGCTTCGGCGTCACCTTCGCGCAGATCTTCCGCAAGGTGACGACCGAGCAGTACCCGTACGAGCCCAAGGTGACCAAGCCGCGCTACCACGGGCGGCACGTTCTCAACCGGCACCCCGACGGCCTGGAGAAGTGCGTCGGCTGCGAGCTGTGCGCGTGGGCCTGCCCGGCCGACGCGATCTACGTCGAGGGCGGGGACAACACCGAGGAGGCGCGCTACTCCCCGGGCGAGCGGTACGGCGCGGTCTACCAGATCAACTACCTGCGCTGCATCTTCTGCGGGTTGTGCATCGAGGCCTGCCCGACCCGCTCGCTGACCATGAGCAACGACTTCGAGCTCGCCGACGACAACCGCCAGGACCTGATCTACACCAAGGAGCAGCTCATGGCGCCGCTGCTGCCCGGCATGGAGCAGCCGCCGCACCCCATGCGGCTCGGCGACGACGAGAAGGACTACTACCTGCGGGCCCCTGGCACGCCGGTGCCCTCCACCGGGTCGACGGCCGCCGGGGCCTCCGCGTGAACGAGGTCGTCATCGGCACGGGGGAGACCGTCGCCTTCTGGATCCTCGGGCCGCTCGCGCTCGCCGGTGCCCTGGGCATGGTCTTCAGCCGCAACGCCGTCCACTCGGCGCTCTGGCTGGTCACCACGATGCTGTCGCTCGGCGTCTTCTACGTGATCCAGTCCGCACCGTTCCTGGGCGCGGCCCAGATCATCGTCTACACCGGCGCGATCATGATCCTGTTCCTCTTCGTGCTCATGCTGGTCGGCCGCGACTCCTCGGACTCGGTGGTCGAGACGTTGCGCGGCCAGCGGATCGCCGCCGCCGTCCTCGGCGTCGGCTTCGCGGCGCTGGTCGGGGCGGGCATCGCCCGGGCGACCGAGGACCTGGTGGTCACCGGGCTCGGCGACACCGGGGGCGACGACAACATCACCTCGATCGCCGAGCTGCTCTACACCCGCTACCTGCTGGCCTTCGAGATCACCGGCGGCCTGCTCATCGTCGCCGCGGTCGGCGCGCTGGTGTACACGCACGCCGAGCGCGAGCCGGGCAGCCGGCGGACGCAGAAGGAGCTCTCCCGCGCCCGGTTCCTCACCGACCGGCCGCAGACGCTGCCCGGCCCCGGCGTCTACGCCCGGGCCAACTCCGTGGCGGCGCCCGCGCTGCTCCCGGACGGGGGCACCACGCCCGACAGCTACGCCACCGGCATCGAGCCCCAGGAGATCGACGAGATGCCCCGTCCCACGGGCCGCGCGCAGCTGGGGTCCCCGGACGCGGCGCTCGGCACCCTCGACCCCGCCCCGCTCGACGGACCGGACGGGAGCCCGCGGCCATGACGCTCACGCACTACCTCGTGCTCGCGGCGATCCTGTTCACCATCGGCGCCGTCGGCGTGCTGGTCCGCCGCAACGCCATCGTCGTGTTCATGTGCGTCGAGCTGATGCTCAACGCGGTGAACCTGACGCTGATCACCTTCGCCCGCTCCACCGGGACCGTCGACGGCCAGATCATCGCGCTGTTCGTGATGGTCGTCGCCGCCGCCGAGGTGGTCATCGGCCTGGCCATCATCATGTCGATCTACCGGACCCGCCGGTCCGCCTCGGTCGACGACGCCAACCTGCTGAAGTACTGACGGGGATCGGGGACATGGACACCATCTCCGCTGAGGTGCTGCCCGGCGAGGCGCTCGCGGCCGAGGGCCTGCTCGGCTGGTCGTGGCTGCTCATCGCGCTGCCGCTGGCGGGCGCCGCGGTGCTGCTCCTGGGCGGCCGGCGCACCGACCGCTGGGGCCACCTGCTCGGGACGGCGACGGTGGTCGCCTCCTTCCTGCTGGCCGTGCTCTGCACCTTCCGGCTGGCCGACGTCGAGGGCCGGGCGGTCGACGTCGACCTGTTCACCTTCATCTCCACCGGTGAGCTCGACGTGCGGGCGGGCCTGCTCTACGACCCGCTGTCGGCGGTGTTCGTGCTGCTGATCACCGGCGTCGGCTCGCTGATCCACGTCTACTCGATCGGCTACATGGCGCACGACCCCGCGCGCCGCCGGTTCTTCGCCTACCTCAACCTCTTCGTCGCGGCGATGCTGCTGCTGGTCCTGGGCAACAGCTTCGTGGCGCTGTACGTGGGCTGGGAGGGCGTGGGCCTGGCGTCCTACCTGCTCATCGCCTTCTGGTACACCCGGCCCGCGGCGGCCACCGCGGCCAAGAAGGCGTTCATCATGAACCGGGTCGGCGACGTCGGCCTGGCCCTGGCGATCTTCATCATGTTCGCCCAGCTGGGGACGACGTCCTACGCGGGCGTGCTCGGCTCGGCCGGCACCCTGGCGGGCGGGACGCTCACCGCGATCGGGCTCCTGCTGCTGCTCGGCGCGTGCGGCAAGTCCGGCCAGTTCCCGCTGCAGGCCTGGCTGCCCGACGCCATGGAGGGCCCGACCCCGGTCTCGGCCCTCATCCACGCCGCGACGATGGTCACCGCCGGGGTCTACCTGATCGCGCGCTCGGCGCCGATCTACGACCAGACCCCGACCGCACGCACCGTGGTGCTCGCCGTGGGCGCGATCACGCTGCTCATCGGCGCCATCGCCGGCTGCGCCTTCGACGACATCAAGAAGGTGCTGGCCTACTCGACGGTCAGCCAGATCGGCTACATGTTCCTGGCCGTGGGCCTGGGCCCGGCCGGCTACGTCGCGGGCCTGGCGCACCTGCTCACCCACGGCTTCTTCAAGGCGGGGCTGTTCCTCGGCGCCGGCTCGGTCATGCACGCGATGGACGACGGCGTGGACATGCGCCGCTTCGGCGGGCTGTGGAACAAGCTGCCGATCACCTTCGCCACCTTCGGGCTGGGCTACCTGGCGCTGATCGGCTTCCCGTTCCTCTCCGGCTTCTACACCAAGGACGCGATCATCGAAGCCGCGCTGGACCGGGACGACGTCTGGGGCTGGGTCCTCGGCGGCGTCGCCGTCCTCGGTGCCGGGCTGACCGCCTTCTACATGACCCGGCTGATGCTGATGACGTTCTTCGGCCGGGCGCGCTGGGGCGGTGCTGATGATCCCCACCCACCCCACCCGCACGAGTCGCCCACGGTCATGACCGTGCCGATGATCGTGCTCTCGCTCGGCTCCATCGGTGCCGGCTTCCTGCTGGTGGAGGCCTTCCCGCTCTCGGACTGGCTCGAGCCGGTGTTCGGCGAGCACGAGGCCGAGCACGTCGTCGAGCCGCTCGTCGTCGGCGTCGTGGTCACCGGGGTGATGCTGCTCGGCGTGCTGGCCGCCTGGCTGTTCGTCGGCCGCCGCGAGGTGCCGGTCGAGGCGCCGGTGCGCGTCTCGCCGGTCACGCGGGCGGCGCGCAACGCGCTCTACGCCGACACGGTCAACGAGTCGCTGGTCATGCGGCCCGGGCAGTGGCTCACCCGCGCGCTGGTGTGGGTGGACAACCGCGGGGTGGACGGCGCGGTCAACGGCCTGGCCGCCGGGCTGGGCGGGTCGTCGTCCCGGCTCGGCCGCACCCAGACCGGCTTCGTCCGCAGCTACGCGCTCAGCATGCTCGGCGGCGCGGTCCTGGTGGCCGGGGCGCTGCTGGCGGTGACGTCGGGATGACCGGCTCCCACGCTTCCCGAGAGGACGACCTGTGACCGACTTCCCCTGGCTCGTCGCGATGATCGCCGTGCCGGCGGTCGGGGCGGCGGTGGTGGCCGCCCTGCCCAGGGGCCGCGAGCTGCTGGCCAAGCAGCTCGCGCTGGGCGTGAGCCTGGTCGTCCTGGTGCTCGCCGTGCTGGCCGCCGTCGCCTTCGACACCGGCGGTGAGCGATTCCAGCTGACGACGTCGGTGGCGTGGATCCCCGACTTCGGCGTCGACTTCGCCCTCGGCGTCGACGGCATCGCGATCGTGATGCTGCTGCTCATCGGCCTGCTGGTCCCGCTGGTCGTCGGCGCCTCCTGGGACGACCGCGCCCCCGGCACCGACACCGTGCCGGCCGAGGGGGAGCAGCCGCGCTCGATGCGCTTCTTCTTCGCCTGGCTGCTGCTGCTCGAGGCGATGATGGTCGGCGTCTTCGCCGCGACCGACGTCTTCCTGTTCTACGTCTTCTTCGAGGCGATGCTCGTCCCGATGTACTTCCTGATCGGCAGCTTCGGCGGGCCGCGCCGGCAGTACGCCGCGGTGAAGTTCTTCCTGTACAGCCTGGTCGGCGGGCTGGTCATGCTGGCCGCCGTCATCGGGCTGTACGTGGTGAGCAGCAGCGAGCTCGGCGAGGGCACCTTCGCCTTCGACGCGCTCCGCCAGATCGAGATCGACCCCGGCGTGCAGAAGCTGCTCTTCCTCGGCTTCTTCGTCGCCTTCGCGATCAAGGCGCCGCTGGTCCCGCTGCACACCTGGCTGCCCGACTCCGCCGCGGAGGCGCCGATCGGCGGGGCGGTGCTCCTGGTCGGCGTCCTGGACAAGGTGGGCACCTTCGGCTTCCTGCGCTACTGCCTGCCGCTGTTCCCCGACGCCTCGCGCTACTTCGCGCCGCTGGTCCTGGTGCTGGCCGTGGTCGGCGTCCTCTACGCCGCGCTGCTGGCCATGGGGCAGAGCGACATGAAGCGGCTGGTGGCCTACACCTCGATCTCGCACTTCGGCTTCATCGCGCTGGGCATCTTCGCCTTCACCACCGAGGCGGCCACCGGAGCGGTGCTGTACATGGTCAACCACGGCATCGCGACCGGCCTGCTGTTCCTCGTCGTCGGCATGCTCATCGCCCGTGGCGGGTCCCGGCACATCGGCGACTACGGCGGGGTGGCCGCCCAGGCGCCCAAGCTGGCCGCGGTGTTCCTGGTCGCCGGCCTCGCCTCCCTGGCGCTGCCGGGCACCAACAGCTTCGTCAGCGAGTTCCTGGTGCTGATCGGCTCGTTCCCCGAGCGGCCGGTGCACACCATCGTGGCCACGGTCGGCATCATCCTGGCCGCGCTGTACATCCTCCTGATGTACCAGCGCACGATGCACGGCCCGGCGCGCGGCGTGGTCGCGCCGCCGGCCGACGCCGCCGCGCACGGACCGGGGGCGGACGAGCCCGCCGCGCCGGGCGCCACCGCCGTCCTCACCGCACCGGCACCGGCGGCCGTGCGCTTCCGCGACCTCGGCGTCCGGGAGATCGCGGTGGCCGCCCCGCTGGTCGTGCTGATCATCGTCCTCGGCGTGCAACCGCAGCTGCTGCTGGACTTCATCGAGCCGGCGGTCACCGCCACCCTGGACGACCTCGGAGGCACCCGATGATCGAGGCCCCGGACCTCTCCTGGGCGGCCCTGGCGCCCCTGCTGCTCGTCTTCGGGGCGGCCTGCGCCGGCGTCCTGGTCGAGGCCTTCGTGCCCCGCGACGTCCGGCACCGCGTCCAGGTCGGCGTCGCGCTGGCCGGCACCCTCGGCGGGCTCGCGGCCACGATCTGGCTCGCCGCCGCCCGCGACGTCACCGGCGAGGACGCGGAGGTCACCGCGGACGGCGCGCTCGCCGTCGACGGCGCCGGGTTGTTCCTGCAGGCCACCATCGCCGGGCTCGCCGTCCTCGCGGTGCTGCTGTTCGCCGAGCGCTCGCTGGACCCCGCGCGGTCGTCCTTCGTCGCCTCGGCCGCCGTCCCGGCCGGCACCCCGCGGGACCGCGAGCTGGCCACGGCCCAGCGCGTGCAGACCGAGGTCTACCCGCTGGCCCTGTTCGCCGTCGGCGGCATGATGGTCTTCGTCACCGCCAACGACCTGCTGATCATGTTCGTGGCGCTCGAGGTGCTCAGCCTGCCGCTCTACCTGATCAGCGGCCTGGCCCGGCGCCGCCGGCTGCTGTCGCAGGAGGCGGCGGTCAAGTACTTCCTGCTGGGGGCGTTCGCCTCGGCGTTCTTCCTGTACGGGCTCGCGCTGGTCTACGGCGCCACCGGCACGATCCGGCTGGGCGAGATCCGCGAGGCCGCAGCCGAGGGCGGCAGCGACCTGCTGCTCGTGCTCGGCCTGGCGCTGCTGGTCGTGGGGCTGCTGTTCAAGGCCAGCGTCGCCCCGTTCCACAGCTGGACGCCGGACGTCTACCAGGGCGCCCCGACGCCGGTCACCGCCTTCATGGCCGCCTGCACCAAGGTCGCCGCGTTCGGCGCGATCCTGCGGCTGCTCTACGTCGCCTTCGGCAACGAGGAGTGGACCTGGCGGCCGCTGGTCTACGGGGTGGCCATCGTGTCGATGGTCGTCGGCGCGGTCCTGGGTCTCACCCAGACCGACCTCAAGCGGATGCTCGCCTACTCCTCGATCGCGCACGCCGGGTTCCTCCTCACCGGCGTGCTCGGCCTGGGCGCGGACGGCAGCGGCTCGGGCCTCGAGGCCACGATGTTCTACCTGCTCACCTACGGGCTGACCACGCTCGGCGCCTTCGCCGTCCTCACCCTGGTGCGCGACGGCGACGGCGAGGCCGGGCACCTGTCGCAGTGGGCGGGGCTGGCCGGCCGCTCCCCGCTCACCGCGGCGGTGATGGCGCTGTTCCTGCTGGCCCTGGCCGGCATCCCGCTCACCGCGGGCTTCACGGGCAAGTTCGCGGTGTTCCGCGCCGCCGTCGAGCAGGGCGCCTGGCCGCTCGTGCTGGTGGCGGTGCTGGCCAGCGCCGTGGCCGCGTTCTTCTACCTGCGGGTCATCGTGCTCATGTACTTCTCGCCGCCGGCGGTGGACGGCCCGACGGTGGGCGTCCCCGGCGTGCCGACGACCATCGTGCTGGCCGTGACGGCCACCGCCACGCTCGCGCTGGGCATCGTGCCCGGGGCGGTGCTCGACCTGGCCGGGGAGGCGGCTAGATTCGTCGGTTGATATGACCGGAGCCCGTGCCGCAGCCGACGGCACCCCCACCGAGGTCTGGCACCGGATCTCCACGCCGGCCTCCACGATGGGTCCCTGGTTGCCCGAGGGCGCCCTCGGCGCGGCGCTGGCCGAGGGGCTGGCGAGGGTGGAGCAGTCGCTCACCGCGTCGGTCGGCAGCGAGCACCCGTTCGTGCGCGAGGCGGCGGGCCACCTCATGGCAGCCGGCGGCAAGCGGTTCCGGCCGATGCTCGCGCTGCTGGCCGCCCAGCTGGGCGACGCCCGCCGGCCCGAGGTCACCTCCGCCGCGGTGGTCTGCGAGCTCACCCACCTCGCGACGCTCTACCACGACGACGTCATGGATGAGGCGTCCGTGCGGCGCGGGGCCCCCAGCGCCAACAGCCGGTGGAGCAACAGCATCGCCATCCTCACCGGGGACCTGCTCTTCGCGCGGGCCTCGGACCTGCTGGCCGACCTCGGCCCCGAGGCGGTCCGCATCCAGGCGCGCACCTTCGAGCGGCTGGTCACCGGGCAGATCCGCGAGACCGTCGGCGCGCAGCCCGGCGACGACCCGGTCGACCACTACCTCGAGGTGCTGGCGGACAAGACCGGCTCGCTGGTCGCGACGTCGGTGCGCTTCGGCGCCTCCTTCGCCGGCGTCGACGCCGGCCTGGTGGAGGAGCTCACCGCCTTCGGCGAGGAGGTGGGTGTGGCCTTCCAGCTCTCCGACGACCTCATCGACATCGTCAGCGTCGAGGGCGCCTCCGGGAAGCGTCCGGGCACCGACCTGCGCGAGGGCATCGCCACCCTCCCGGCGCTGTTCGCCCTCGCCGGTGACGACCCCGCCGAGGCGCGGCTGCGCGAGCTCGTCGCCGCCCCGGTCACCGACGACGCCGAGCACGCCGAGGCGCTCGAGCTGCTCCGCTCGTCCCGGTCGCTGCAGCGGGCCGCCGGCGTCACGCGCGAGTACGCCGAGCGGGCCCGCGCCCGGCTGGTCGCCGTCCCGGAGGGCGAGGTCCGCGAGGCGCTGTCCGCGCTGTGCGACTACGTGGTGACCCGCACCAGCTGAGGAAGGACCCCCGTGCCCCCCACCGCTCGCAGGCTCGCGGCGGGCCCCTGCACGGGGGCCGTGATGGTGCTGCTGCTCGTGACCGGCTGCCAGGCCTCGCCGGACGACGACGCCCCGCCGCCCCCGGCCACTGCGCCGGAGGGGTCGGCCGCCCTGCAGGTGGAGGTGGTCGTGGACGGTCTCGACAACCCCTGGGACGTCGTCCAGGCGCCCGACGGCACGCTGCTGGTCGACGAGCGCGCCGGGGGCTTCACCGCCGTCCTGCCCGACGGGGCCGTGCGCGGGGTGCGGGCCGACCTCGACGACCTGTTCGTCGACGGGGAGACCGGGCTCATGGGGCTCGCGCTCGACCCGGCCTTCGAGGACAACCGCCGGCTGTACAGCTGCCAGGGCGACGACGCGGGCGCCATCCAGGTCGTGGCATGGACGGTGGCGCCCGACTGGTCGGCGGCCGAGCGGGTCGCCGACCCCCTGGTGGGGGGACTGCCGCTGAACGAGTCGTCCGGCCGGCACGGCGGGTGCCGGCTGCTGTTCGCCCCCGACGGTGCCCTGCTGGTCGGTACCGGCGACACCGCCGACGGGTCCGTGCCGCAGGACCCGGACTCCCTCGGCGGCAAGGTGCTCCGGGTGGATGCGGCCACCGGTGCCCCCGAGGTGTGGACGCTCGGGCACCGCAACGTGCAGGGCCTGGCCGTGCGGCCCGGCGGGGAGCAGGTGTTCGCCGTCGAGCACGGCCCCGACCGCGACGACGAGGTGAACCTGCTGCGGGCCGGCGGCAACTACGGGTGGGACCCCGACGGTGGCGGGTCCTACGACGAGAGCGTGCCGATGACCGATGCGGGCATCCCCGGCGCCGTCCCGGCCGTGTGGTCCTCGGGTACCCCGACGCTGGCCACCAGCGGGGCCACCTTCCTCGACGGGGATGGCTGGAGCGGCTTCGACGGCCTGCTGCTCGTGGCGCTGCTCAAGGGCCAGGGCGTCCTGGCCCTCCGGCTGGACGACGCCGGGGAGGTCGTCGAGGAGTTCCGGGTGCCGGAGCTCGAGGGGTACGGCCGCATCCGGTCGGTGCGCCAGGGGACCGACGGCCTGCTGTACGTCACCACCGACAACGGAGACGGCGGGGACTCGCTACTCCGGGTGACGCCTCGCGCCTGACCTCGTCCGGCGTGCGCGAGCGGCGCGCGACAGCTGCCCGGGGATGCGCCGCGGCCGCCAGGGTCTCGCCTGCTGACTCGCTCGCCCGCCCCGTCGCGGGCTCGACCTGGGGGTTCTCCATGCGCCGCATCCGCGCACTGCTCGTCGTCCTCGCCGCACTGGCCGTGTCCCTGACCGGCCTGTCCAGTGCCTCCGCGGCGCCGACGGCACCGGCTCCGCCACGCGCCCCGGAGATCGGCTTCGTCACGCCGATCGCCTGGACGACGCCGTGGAAGGCCGACAGCGTGCAGGTGCTCGGCACCTACCGCTGCTGGGGCGGCGAGCCGATCCACCTGTGGGTGTCGGTGAAGCAGGGCGGCCCCAACCCCACGGTCGAGGGCAGCAGCACGACCGTCGACGCCTGGTACGACACGAACATCTCCCAGGACGTCGCGGTGACCTGCAACGGCCGCTGGCAGACCAAGCTCGTCACCCTCGGACGGCACCCCGTCGCGAACTACCCCGGCGACTTCGCCGACCCGCAGGTGCCTCCGCCGCCGCCCACCCGGCCGCTCGGCTACCTGAAGAACGGCAAGGCGTGGCTGCAGTTCTGCCTGGTCGCCGGCGAGGAGCCCGGCGGACTGCTGGCCTCGAAGAACACGTGGGTCCAGGTGGTCGGCGCCGGCCGGCGCTGAGGACGGTCGTCGCGAGGGCCCGTCCCGGCAGGGGCGGGCCCTCGCCGCGTGCTCACGGCGCGGCGGGGGCCGTGCGGCCGGCCACCCGTGCGGGGACGGAGGTCCCCTCGGGCAGGAGCGGGCACGGCTGCGGCTCGCCGAGCACCGTGGTCACCGGGAGGACCCCGGCCCACACCGGAGCGGCCAGGTCGCGCTCGTCGTCCCCGGGCGGGCCGGTGCGGATCTTGACGCTGGCCTCCGCGAGGTCGAGCGCGAGCACCGCCGTCGCCGCGAGCTCCCGGCGGTCGGGCAGCCGGGTCGCCGCCCAGGAGCCGGGGGCGAGCTGCTCGGTCAGCACCTCGAGCCCGAGCAGCTTCTCGTCCGGGTCGGTCACCGCCCGGGGCGTCCCGTGCACCACCGCGCACCGGTAGTTGACCGAGTGGTGGAACGCCGACCGGGCGTAGACCACGCCGTCGAGGTGCGTCACGGTGAAGCACACCGGGCCCCCGGTCGCCGCGCGCAGCGTCGCCGCGCCGGTGGAGCCGTGCAGGTAGAGCGTGTCCCCGTCCCGGCCGTACCCGGTGGGCAGCACCACCGGCGCCCCGTCCAGGACCACCGCGAGGTGCCCGACCAGCCCGGCGTCGAGCACCGCGTACAGGTCGGCCCGGTCGGTGCGGGCGCGCCTGGCACCCCGGCGGACGGTGCTCCGGTCGGTGGGGGACAGGGGTGCGGTGCTCGGCATGCGCCCATCGTGCGGTCCTCGGTGGCCTCCCGGAACAGCCAATCCGCTAGCGTTCCAGCAGGCCACCGAGCGTGCGACCCCGACGGAGGAGGACCGTGACCGGCATCCCGCCCGTCGTGCTGGACCGCGGCTCGGGCACCCCGCTCGCCGCCCAGCTCGCCGACGCGCTGCGCGCGGCCGCCGCCGGTGGCGTGCTCCGCCCCGGCGACCGGCTGCCCTCCACCCGCGAGCTGGCCGCGGCGCTGCGGGTGAGCCGCACCGTCACCAGCGCCGCCTACGACCAGCTGCTCGCCGAGGGGTGGGCCGGCGGACGCCGCGGGGTGGGCACCTTCGTGCTGGGCGCCGTGCCGTCGTCCCCGGCGGCCCCGGGACCCCGCCCGTCGGCGGACGCCCCACCGGCCGAGCTCGTGGACCTGCGCGCCGGGTCGCCGTGCTTGGAGGTGCTGGACCGGGCGGCGTGGCGGCGGGCCTGGCGGGCGGCGGGCGACCTGGCCCCCGACGCCCGCCCGGACCCCGCCGGTGACCCGGGCTTCCGGCTGGCCGTCGCCGACCACCTGCTGCGGCACCGCGGCCTGGTGGCCGGGCCCGACGACGTGCTCGCGACGGGCGGCACCTCGGCGGCGGTGGCCGAGGTGGCCCGCCTCCTGCCCGGGGGCAGCCGCGTGGCCGTGGAGGACCCCGGCTACTCGCGGGCGGTGGCCGCGCTGCGCGAGGCGGGCCTCGAGGTCGTCCCCGTGCCGGTCGACGAGGACGGCCTGGTCGTCGACGCCCTGCCGGGCGGGCTCGCGGCGGTGTACTGCACGCCGGCGCACCAGTTCCCGACCGGCCGCCGGATGACCGCCGCGCGCCGGCTGGAGCTGGTCACCCGCGCCCGCACCGAGGGCTGGTGGGTGCTGGAGGACGACTACGACGGGGAACTGCGCTTCGACGTCGCCCCGCTCCCGCTGCTCGGTGCGCTGGGCCCGGACGTCGTGGTGCACCTGGGCACCACCAGCAAGATCCTCACCCCGACCCTGGGCGTGGGCTGGCTGGTCGCCCCGGCGTCGCTGCGCGCCGAGCTGGTGGCCCGCCGGACCGCGACCGCCGTCCGACCGGCGCGCGCCGGGCAGCGGGTGCTCACCGCGCTCGCCGGCTCCGGTGACCTGGCTCGCCACCTGCGCCGGTTGCGCCGGGAGATGGCCGGCCGGCGGGAGCGCGTCCGCGCCGCCGTGCACGCCGCGGGGCACGCCGCCGACGGCGATCCGGCGGGCGCGCACGTGGTGGTGCCGCTGCCGGACGTCGCGGTCGAGCGGGCGGTGCTGGCCGCCGGGGCGGGCCGGGGTCTGGCGCTGGACGGGCTCGGCCGGCACCACCAGGGCGACGTCCCCGGCCGGCGGGCAGGGCTGGTGCTGGGGTTCGCCGCGCCGCGCCGGGAGGAGCTCGACGAGGCGCTCCCGGTGCTCACCGACCTGCTCCGGACGCACCGCGGGCCCGCCTCCCGGTAGGAGACGGGCCCGCGGGGACGCGGTGTTCCCCTACCCGACGGTCCAGGTGTCGCCGCCACCGAGGAGGGAGTCCAGGTCGGCGGTCTGCTGCACCCGGGCGGTGTCGAGCTGCTCGGTCATCATCCCGTCGTACGTCGGCTTCTCCACCGAGCGGAACACGCCCATGGGCGTGTAGCGCAGGTCCTGCGAGGACAGCCGCGACAGCGCGAACGCGTACGCCGGGTTCTCCCGCTGCGCGTCGTGCACCACGATGTCGGCGGCGTCGACCTGGTTGGTCTCGGCGATCCGCAGGCCACCGAAGTCGTCGCGCACCACGCAGGCGGCACCGTCGGGACCGAAGACCAGCGGCTTGCCGTGCTCGAGGGGGATCGACCACTGGGTGCCGGTGGTCGGGTCCTTGAGCAGCTCGAAGGCGCCGTCGTTGAAGATGTTGCAGTTCTGGTAGATCTCGACCAGCGACGTCCCCTTGTGCTCCGCCGCCTGGCGCAGCACGTCGGTGAGCCCCTTGCGGTCGGAGTCCATGGCGCGGCCGACGAAGGTGGCGTCGGCGCCCAGGGCCAGCGAGATCGGGTTGAACGGGTGGTCCAGCGAGCCCATCGGCGTGGACTTGGTGACCTTCCCGACCTCGGAGGTGGGGGAGTACTGGCCCTTGGTCAGCCCGTAGATCCGGTTGTTGAACAGCAGGATCGTCATGTTCACGTTGCGGCGCAGCGCGTGGATGAGGTGGTTTCCACCGATGGACAGCGAGTCGCCGTCACCGGTGACCACCCACACCGACAGGTCCGGCCGCGAGGCGGCCAGGCCGGTCGCGATCGCCGGGGCGCGCCCGTGGATCGAGTGCATGCCGTAGGTGTTCATGTAGTACGGGAACCGCGACGAGCAGCCGATCCCCGAGATGATCACCATGTCCTCGCGCGCGATGCCGAGGCTGGGCAGGAAGCTCTGGACCGCGTTGAGGATGACGTAGTCACCGCACCCGGGGCACCAGCGCACCTCCTGGTCGGTCTTGAGGTCCTTCGCCTTGAGGTCGGTCTTCTTCTCGCCCGACAGCTCCACCGAGGTGGCGACGGCGGCCGAGATCGGGTTCCCCGGCATCCCGAGGTCGTGCACGTGCGTGTCCAGCGTGGTCACTGCATGGCTCCGTTCACTGCGGCGCCGTTCGGTGCCGCGTCGGTGCTGGTGGTGTCGGTGCTGCCGGTGTCGATGGCGTCCTGGATCACCGCGGCGAGCTCGGCGGAGCGGAAGGGCATCCCGCTCACCTGGGTGTGGCTCTGCACGTCGACCAGGTACTTCGCGCGCAGCAGCAGGGCGAGCTGCCCCAGGTTCATCTCCGGGCAGACGACCCGGTCGTACCGGGCCAGGACCTCGCCGAGGTCGGCCGGGAACGGGTTGATGTGCCGCAGGTGGATCTGCGCCACCTTGCGGCCCGAGGCCCGGATCCGCCGGCAGGCGGCACCGATCGGCCCGTAGGTCGAGCCCCAGCCGATCACGGCGACCGACGCGTCGCCGTCCGGGTCCTCGACGTCGGTCGGGCCGATGGAGGCCGCGATGCCGTCGATCTTGGCCTGCCGGGTGCGGACCATGAAGTCGTGGTTCGCCGGGTCGTACGAGATGTTGCCGTTGCCGTCGGCCTTCTCCAGCCCGCCGATGCGGTGCTGCAGCCCCGCGGTCCCCGGCACCGCCCACGCGCGCGCCAGGGTCTCCGGGTCGCGCTGGTAGGGGTGGAACTCCGGGGTGCCGTCGGTGGACGCGGCGTTCGGGCCGGTGGCGAAACCGACCGTGCCCGAGAGGTCCGGCAGGGAGTCGGCCGAGGGCACCGCCCACGGCTCGGCCCCGTTGGCCAGGTAGCCGTCCGAGAGCAGCATGACCGGCGTGCGGTAGGTCAGCGCGATGCGCGTGGCCTCCACCGCGGCGTCGAAGCAGTCGCCGGGCGAGCGGGGCGCGACGACCGGCAGCGGCGCCTCGCCGTTGCGGCCGAACATCGCCTGCAGCAGGTCCGACTGCTCGGTCTTCGTGGGCAGGCCGGTCGAGGGGCCGCCACGCTGCACGTCGACGATGAGCAGCGGGAGCTCGGTCATGACCGCCAGGCCGATGGTCTCGGCCTTGAGGGCCACCCCGGGCCCGGACGTCGTCGTCACGCCCAGCGCGCCGCCGAAGGAGGCGCCGAGCGCCGCCCCGATGCCGGCGATCTCGTCCTCGGCCTGGAAGGTGCGGACGCCGAAGGCCTTGTGCTTGGACAGCTCGTGGAGGATGTCCGACGCCGGGGTGATCGGGTACGCGCCCAGGAAGACCGGGAGGCCCGAGCGCTGCCCCGCCGCCACGATGCCCAGCGCCAACGCCTGGTTGCCCGAGATGTTGCGGTACACGCCCGCCGCCATCGGCGCCGGCTTGATCTCGTACGAGACGGCGAAGGCCTCGGTGGTCTCGCCGTAGTTGTAGCCCGCCCGGAACGCGGCGATGTTGGCCGCGGCGATCTCGGGCTTGCGGCGGAACTGGCGCTCGAGGAAGCGCACCGTGCCCTCGGTGGGGCGGTGGTACATCCAGCTGAGCAGGCCGAGCGTGAACATGTTCTTGCTGCGCTCGGCCTCCTTCTTGCCGAGGCCGGAGTCGGCGAGCGCGTCGAGCGTCATCGAGGTCAGCGGCACCGGCACGGTCTGCCAGCCCTCGAGCGAGCCGTCCTCGAGCGGGTTGGTCGCGTAGCCGACCTTCGCCAGGTTCCGGGGGGTGAACTCGTCGGAGTCCAGGATGAGCAGGCCGCCGCCGGGCAGGTCGGACAGGTTCGACTTCAGCGCCGCCGGGTTCATCGCCACCAGGACGTCGGGGGCGTCCCCGGGGGTCATGATGTCGTGGTCGGCGAAGTGCAGCTGGAAGGACGAGACGCCCGGCAGGGTCCCCGTGGGCGCCCGGATCTCGGCGGGGAAGTTCGGCAGCGTCGACAGGTCGTTCCCGAAGGACGCCGTCTCGCTGGTGAACCGGTTGCCGGTCAGCTGCATGCCGTCGCCGGAGTCACCGGCCAACCGGATCACGACGCGGTCGAGCTCGACCACGCTCTTCACCAGGCCGCCGGGGGCCGAGGTGGCGACCGGGGCGTGCACGTCGTCGAGGGGCGCGCCGTTGGTCGGCGGGGTGCTGGCAGTCATCAGTGGTGTACCTCCACCGGCCGAGGTTACGTGCGCGGAACCGTGCGGGGTACGGATACCCGAAGGCGGTTCCACATTCTGGGTCGACAACCACCCCGGCGGGCTGCGCATTCCTCCCGTCGGGCGCGGGAACGGCTCTCCCCGCGGCACCGTTGGGCAGGTCGTGCAGCGCTGGAACAACGGACTCAAGACCGCCGTCCTGCTCGGGCTCATGGGCGGGCTCATCCTGGCCGCCGGTGCGCTGATCGGCGGCCGCGGCGGGCTCCTCGTCGCCCTCGTGATCGCCCTCGGGGTCAACGGCTACGCCTACTTCAACTCGGACAAGCTGGCGCTGCGGGCCATGCGCGCCTTCCCGGTCACCGAGACCCAGGCGCCGCAGCTGTACGCGATGGTGCGCGAGCTGGCGACCGAGGCGCGGCAGCCGATGCCGCGGCTCTACGTCAGCCCGACCGACCAGCCCAACGCCTTCGCCACCGGCCGCAACCCGCGCAACGCCGCGGTCTGCGTGACCCAGGGCATCCTCGAGCTGCTCGACCGGCGCGAGCTGCGCGGCGTCCTGGCCCACGAGCTCTCGCACGTCTACAACCGCGACATCCTGATCAGCTCGGTCGCCGGCGCGATGGCCACGGTGGTCACGTACCTGGCGCACATGGCGATGTTCGCCTCGCTCTTCGGCGGCCGCGGCGGCGACGACCGGGGCGGCGGCAACGCGCTCGGCGGGCTGCTGCTGGTCTTCCTCGGCCCGCTGGCGGCCGGCCTGGTGCAGATGGCGGTCAGCCGGAGCCGCGAGTTCCAGGCCGACGCGACCGGGGCGGAGCTGTCCCAGGACCCGCTGGCGCTGGCCTCGGCGCTGGCCAAGATCGAGCGGGGCGCCGGCCGGCTGCCGCTGCCCCAGGACGACCGGCTGGTGACCCAGAGCCACCTCATGATCGCCAACCCGTTCCGGGGGCAGGGCATGGCCTCGATGTTCGCCTCGCACCCGCCGATGCCCGAGCGGATCGCCCGCCTCGAGCAGATGGCCCGCGACCTCGGCCAGCGCTGACCGTCAGCGCGCGGGCTGGAACAGCTCGACCGGGTTCCCGCAGGGGTCCTCGACCAGCACCTGCCGCCCGCCGGGGCCGTCGAGGACCTCGTTGCGGAACGGGACGCCGGCCGCGGCCAGCCGGTCCACCTCGGCGTCGATGTCGTCCACGACCAGGTGGATGCGGTTCCAGCCACCCGGGGCCGGGACCCGGCCGTCGGGCATCGGCCGCCCGGCCGAGCTGACCGGGCCGCTGACCAGCAGGCGCAGCGAGCCGCGCACCAGCTCGGCGACGGCGGGGCGGGCGTCGAAGCCCACCTCGAAGCCGAGCAGGTCGCCGTAGAAGGCGACGGCGGCGCCCACGTCGTCGACCAGGTAGCGGACGCTGCCGAGCTCTCGTGCGGGTGCGTTCACGGTGGTGCCTCCTCTGCTGCCGTCACGTCGCGGCGGTCCGCGACGTCATCGGGGTGACGGGTGTCGGCGGGAGGATGTGACGCGTGAGCGGAGAGGCCGGAGCGCAGGGCCGGCTCCTGGCCGAGGAGTTCGAGGCGCACCGCGCGCACCTGCTGGCGGTCGCGCACCGGCTCCTGGGTCCCGGGGGCGAGGCGCAGGACGCGGTGCAGGAGGCGTGGCTGCGCCTGCACCGGAACGGCGCCGACGGGATCGACAACCTCGGCGGCTGGCTGACGACGGTCGTCGCGCGGGTGTGCCTGGACGTGCTCCGGCGCCGGGCCACGCGCCGTGAGGAGCCGCTGGACCTGCACGTCGTGGAGACCGCCGGAGGTCCCGATCCGGAGAGCGAGGCGGTGCTGGCCGACTCGGTGGGCCTCGCGCTGCTCGTCGTGCTCGACGTCCTGACGCCGCCGGAGCGGCTCGCCTTCGTGCTGCACGACCTCTTCGCGGTGCCCTTCGACGAGGTGGCAGCAGTGCTCGGCCGCAGCACCAACGCCGCCCGCCAGCTGGCCAGCCGGGCCCGGCGCCGGGTCCGCGAGGTCGGCCCGGGTGCGGGCGACCCCACGGACTCGGGCCGGCGCGAGGGCGCGGTGCGTGCGTTCCTGGCCGCCGCGCGCGGCGGGGACCTCGGCGGGCTGCTGGCCGTCCTGGACCCCGACGTCGTGCTGCGGGCCGACACCGTCGTCCCGGCGCTGGGCGGGGTCGAGCGGTTGCGTGGCCGCGAGCAGGTCGCCCGGGCGTTCCTCGGCAGGGCGCAGGCCGCGCAGGCCGCGTTCGTCGACGGCGCCCCCGGCGCCGTCTTCACCCCCGACGGTCACGTCCGGGCGGCGCTGGAGTTCGTCGTGCGGGAGGGCCGCATCACCGCGATCGAGGTGGTGTCCGACCCGGCGGTCGTGGAAGCGCTCGACGTCGGCCTGCCCTAGACCGGCCCCGTCCCGGGAGCGGCTGACGACGCTCCCGGGACGTGCGGCTCAGCGGTAGTTGTCGAACTGCAGCGCGACGTCGAGGTCGGCGCCGCGGAGCAGCTGCTGCACCGCCTGCAGGTCGTCGCGCTTCTTGCCGCTCACCCGGAGCTGGTCGCCCTGGATCTGGGCCTGCACGCCCTTGGGGCCCTCGTCGCGGATCAGCTTGGCGATCTTCTTAGCGACGTCGGACTCGATGCCCTGCTTGATGCGGGCGGAGATCTTGTAGGTCTTGCCCGAGGACTGGGGCTCGTCGGCGTCGAGCACCTTCAGGGAGATGTTCCGCTTGATCAGCTTCTCCTTGAAGACCTCGAGGGCGGCGGAGACCCGCTCCTCGGTGTCGGCCTGGAGGGACACGCCCTCCTCGCCGGCCCAGGCGATCGTGGCGTTCGTGCCCCGGAAGTCGAAGCGCTGCGACAGCTCCTTGGCGGCCTGGTTCAGGGCGTTGTCGACCTCCTGCCGGTCGACCTTGCTGACCACGTCGAAGGACGCGTCGGCCATGGGAACTCCCCTCCTCGTGCGGTGGCGGCCCGGGGCTCCGAGATCCGCGACCACAGTCTTGTATTCTGCTCCGGTACCACTGCACGGCGGGTTGCCCGAGTGGCCAATGGGAGCGGACTGTAAATCCGTCGGCTTAGCCTTCGAAGGTTCGAATCCTTCACCCGCCACGCCGGTACGGACGGCCCTCGACCACCCGGTCGGGGGCCGTCCGCCGTTCAGCCCAGCGTCGGGGCCCGCGCACTGGCGGTGGCGGTGCGCTCGAGCTGCTGCCCGCCGAGGAACAGCCAGCCGAACGCGATGTCGACGTACCGGGTGCAGCGGACGGTGACCTCCGCGCCGTCGGTGTCGGCCGACCACGCGTCCAGCGCGGAGGCGCCCGCGGTCAGCTGGTCCGCGACGGCTGCCTGCGCGGTGGCCAGGGTGACGGGGAGCCGGTCGTCGATCCCGCCGGCGTAGACGGCGGCCTCGTCGGCGCGGTTCGCCGCCGCGAGGGCCGCGCCGTCGCACACCGCCTGCACCTCCTGCTGCTCCAGGAAGGCGTCGGAGGCGGCGATCGCGCCGAAGGTCATGAGCGCCGCGACCAGCCAGCAGACGAGCACGAAGGGCAGCGTCGAGCCCCGCTCCGCGTCGCCCCCGCCCTCCCGCACGCCGGGCAGCGTACGAGGACCGGGCCGTCGTCCACGACCTGTGGACAGCACCTGTGGACGCTGTGGACACCCGATCGGGTGGCGGCCCGAGGACGCCGCCGGCCCTGTGGACGGCGGCCGCGCGCGGTCGGCTCCCGCGGCCACACTGCGCCGGTGAGCATCGAGCTGCCCGTCGAGGAGGTCCGCGACCTCGGGCGCGTGCTGGCCGGCCGGGCCGCCGCGGCCGAGGAGGTGCGCCTCCGGCTGGTCGACGACGGCGACGTCGACGGCCCGATGGGGACGGCGGTGGCGCGGCTCCTCGACGGCCACGCCGTCCTCGCCGCGGCGCTGGCGGCCGAGCTGGACGCGCTCGGCGCGGCCGTCACCGGCGTCGCCGATTCGTGGGTCGCCCTGGACGCCGCGCTCCTGCCGGGCGGGCCGGCACGGTGACCGGGCTGCTGCCCGACCCCGTGCCGCTCGACCCGCCCCCGGGGGACCCGCGCGCGCTCGACGACCTGGCGGGCCGGCTGGGACGTGCCGGGGCTCTCCTCGGTGAGCTGGGGGACCAGGTGTCCGGGGACGCCGGCGCCGCGCCCTCCTGGGCCGGCCGGGACGCGACGGCGGCCCGCGACCGGGTGCGGCAGGCCGGCGGTCTCGCGCGCGAGGCGGCCGGAGCGCAGGTGCGCGCCGGCGCCCGCCTGGCGCTGCACGCGGACCGGCTCGCGGACGCGCGCCGGCGGCTGGCCCGGCTGCGGCAGGCGCAGGAGGAGGACTACGGCGCGGCGGCGGCGCGGCTGGGCGGCGTCCTCGACCCGGCCGACTCGGGCGGGGGGCCGGGTGCCCTCGAGGCGCTGCACGCAGCCGAGTCCGCCCGGCGCCGCGTCGCCGGCGCGATCCGGGAGGAGGTCGCGCGGGACGCCGCCGCGACGGCGGCATTGCTGGACGGCTGCGGTCCCCTGGCGGGAGCCGGCGGCTCGGGTGGCCCGGAGGACACCGGCCGGCACCTCGCCGAGCTGCTCCCCGGCTGGGGCGAGGCGGAACTGGAGCAGCGCGGTCGCGACCTGGCCGCCGTCCTCCGGGCCGGCGACGCCGTGGCCGGGGAGGCGGCGGCCCGCGCGCTGCTCCCGCAGTCGGGGGAGGAGGCGGTCGCCGCGGGGGTGCTCACCGGGCTCGGCGCCGCCGGGTTCCGCGACGTGCTGCGCCGGCTCGGTGCGGGTGAGCTGTCCGAGCGCAGCGCCACGGCCCGGCTGCTGTCCGCCGTGCTGGGCGCTCCGGTACCGCCCGCGCACGCCGCCGCGGTGGCCCGCGTCCGCGACGCCCGGCACGTCGACCCCGGCGAGCTCCGCACCCTCGATGCGGACCTCGTGGCGCTGGGCATGGGGGTGGTGCTGGCCGCGGCACGTGCTGACCGCTCGCCCGGACCGCCGCTGACGACCGTCCGGGAGTGGGGGCGGCAGATCATCGCCCGCGAGCGGGCCACGGGTGGCGAGCGGATCGTGGACCGGGTGCGGCTGCCGCCGTCCGACGCGCGGCCGGGCGATCCGGTGCAGGAGGTGCTCGAGCGGCTCTCCCGTGCGGACGCGGCGGGGCCCGCCGCCACCCTGCTCCGGGCGCAACCGACCTGGTCGCTGCTGCTGGCCCGTCCGTGGGACGACGGCGGTGCGTCGCTCGGGGCGGTGGTCGAGCGCGCCGGCGGGGGCCCGGCGCCGGCCGCGGACGTCGCCCTGCGCTCGGGGCTGCGCGCGCTGGCCGCCGGGCTGGGGGACGACGGCGACCCGGCCGCGTGGACGGTCGACCGGGCGACGGCCGCGGCGATCGCACCAGCCCTCGCCGGCGCGGTGGCCGCCCGGCCCGACGTGGTGGTGCGGCCGCTGCAGGCGGCGGCGGACGGGGCGCCGGGACAGCGGTCGCTGCTGCGGGGGCTCGGTCACCTCAGCGCCCAGCCGACCGCGGCCGCCGTGCTCGACCGGGGTCTGGCCGGGGCGGCTCCGGTCGTGACCGCCGGCTGGACGGCGGCGCGGGAGTACGGGCAGCGCCTCGAGCACGCCCTGGACGAGTTCGCGGCGCAGGAGCAGGCCGAGCGGCGGATGCACCTCACCGACACGGTCAAGGAGGCGCTGTCGCTGCTGCCCGGGGGCGGTCGGGTGGTGGTCCCGCTGGTGGCGGTCGGTGCGGTCCTGGCCGACCTCGACGGGACGTGGGACGAGTCGGTGGACCGCGGCGGGCGCTTCACGGCGGCGGACGCCGTCCGCGCGGCCGGCGGCGGGCCCGCGACCGAGCAGGCCTACCGGGACGTGGCGGCGCTGCTCGGGACGCCGCACCCGCCCGCGTCACCGCCGGTCGACTGGCGCGGGCTCGCGGGGGACGTGCTGCCCGGCCGGCGGCGGTCCGCCGACATCCTCGACCGCACCGGCGACACCGTCCAGGACATCGTCGACGACATCGTGGAGGACCGTCGCGAGGGGCCCGTTCCCCCGAAAGACTGACGATGCGTCGATCGCCGCGCACGCAGAGTCACGACACTCATGATCGTCACTCTGTCGTGATCTTCGATGCTTGCCTCGGACGAGTGACGGGCAGCAATGTCCCCAGCGCGGTCCGTACCGAACGACGCCCTGTTCCCGCGCGTAAGTGACTGCCGCAGACCAGTCATTCATGCCTTTGAGGAGACGTCATGGCCAGCAACACGCAGCGTGGGTTCCGGTGGGGTCGCGGCTTCCGGTGGGGCTGCTGATCCACCGCTGAGGAACCGGCCCGCGCCGGCCCTCTCGTAGTCCCTGCGGGGCAGCCGGTCGTCGACCGGCTGCCCCGCGGTCGTTCGGCGGTCGTCCGGGTCATCCGTGCGGCCGCCACGACCTTCTGACCCGTCGGGGTCAGAGACGGGGTCGATCGGCGTCCTCCGCTGTTAGCCTTCGCGCGCCCATCTCCCCAGGGAAACGCAGGTGACAGTGGCCGAGCACGATCCCCGCGCGCCGCAGCGGCCGCCGGTGCTCCGCAGCGTCTGGGCGCCCGCGTGGCTCGCCCTGACGGCTGCCGTGCCGCTGAGCTTCCTCGTGCTGCCCGGGGGGCGCGCCTCCGCGTCCGTGCTGACGGTCCTGGTCGTCTTCCTGGCCTTCGTGGCCGCCGAGTCGGTCGCCCTGCACTTCGAGATCCGCCGGCACAGCTTCGACTGCTCGGCCAGCGAGCTGGCCTTCGTCATCGCCCTGGTCGAGCTGGGTGGTGTGTGGACGGCGGTGGCGCGCGTCGCCGCGGTCGGGCTCGTGCTCGCGGTCCAGCACCTGCCGGCGGCCAAGATCGCCTACAACGTCGCGGTCGCCACCATCGAGGTGTGCGTGGCCGTCGCCCTGCTCGGGGTCCTGCCCGTCGGCGGCATCACCGAGCCGGCCACGTGGCTGTCCTACCTGGTGGCCATCGCCGCCGCCGACGTCGTCGGCGCGCTGCTCGTGATGGGCGCCATCACGGCCATGCACGGGAACCCCGGCCGCTCGATCTGGACGGGTGTGTTCGCGCCGGTCGTACTGGTCGGCCCGGTCGCCGTCCTCGCCGGCCTGTCGATCCTGCTGCTGGTGGACGCGACGGCCTGGACCTGGCTGCTGATCGCCCCGCTGGCCGCGGCGCTGGTGCTGGTCTACCGGCGGTTCGCCACGGTCACGCGGGAGGGGCAGTCCCTCGAGCGCGTCTACGGCTTCGCCCGGCAGGTGGAGCAGGTCGTCGCCGACGAGGCCGGCACGATGCAGATCGTCCGGTCGCTGCGCGAGCTGCTCAACGCCGAGCGGGTGGCGATGTGGCTGCCCGCCTACCTGGACGAGCCGCCCCGCCTGGTGGTGGCCACCGAGAGCGGCGGCGTCTGGTACGACGGCCCGGGCGATCCCGACGACGTCTTCCGCCGGGCGGTCACCGCCGCCGGCGGGCCGATCCTGGTCTCCGCCGGCCGGGCCGACGGCGAGGAGGCCGCCGGCCTCGCCCGCCGCGGGGTGTCCGAGCTGCTCGCCGCCCCGCTGGCGACGGCGGCCGGCGAGCCCGGTTACCTCGAGATCTGCGACCGCAGCAGCGACGTCGTCTCCTTCGCCGACAGCGACCGCGCCGCGATGGACTCGATGCTCACGCACGTCAACGCGGCCATCCGGCACCAGCAGCTGCTCACCCAGATCCGCTACGACGCCGACCACGACCGGCTCACCGGGCTGCCCAACCGGCAGCGGCTGGCCGCCGAGATCGACGCCCTGCTCGCCGCGGACCCGGCCGACCCGGCCGGCGGGCGGGCCGGGCTCATCCTCGCCGCGCTGGGGAACTACACCGAGGTGACCGACACGCTGGGCCACGCCGCCAGCGACGAGCTGCTCATGGTCACCGCCGGCCTGCTGCGCGAGCACGCCCCGCCGCAGGCGGTGCTGGCCCGGATGGAGAGCGAGCGGTTCGCCGTCCTCCTCCCGGGGCTCTCGCTCGCGGCGACCGAGCGCGCCGCCCGCCGGTTGCGCGAGGCGGCCGCCACCCGCGTGCGCGTGGCCGGCCTCGACCTGGAGGTCACGCTGACGATCGGCGTCGCCTCGGCGCCGGTGCACGGCACCGATTCCGGCACGCTCATGCAGCGGGCCGACGTCGCGCTGCTCGCCGCGTCCGACTCCGGCGGCGTGGCCAGCTACCACCCGGTCCTGGACCAGCAGAGCCTGCGCCGGCTGCAGCTGGGCACCGAGATCGAGCAGGCGATGGCCGACGGACAGATCAGCGTGGTCTTCCAGCCGATCATCGACGCGCAGACCTCCGACATCGTCTCGGTGGAGACGCTGGTGCGCTGGGCGCACCCGCGCTACGGGTCGATCTCGCCGGACGACTTCATCCACCTGGCCGAGCAGATCGGCCGGATCGGCGCGGTCACCGACCACGTGCTGGACCTGGCGCTGGCGCGCTGCCGGCGCTGGCTGGACCAGGACATCGCGCTCTCGGTGGCGGTCAACCTGTCCGTGCACTGCCTGACCGAGCCCGACCTGGTCGCCCGCGTGCGCGGCGCCCTGCAGCGGCACGGCGTCCCCGGCGAGCTGCTGACGCTGGAGCTCACCGAGGGCAGCGTGGTCGACGACTCCGTCCGCGACAGCAGCGTGCTGGCCGACCTGCACGACCTCGGTCTGCGGCTGTCCATGGACGACTTCGGCACCGGTTACTCCTCGCTCTCCCAGCTGCGCCAGCTGCCGATCGACGAGGTCAAGATCGACAAGTCCTTCGTGCTCGGCATGTCGACCAGCCAGGGGGAGGCGTTCATCGCCCGCTCGATCATCGAGCTGGCGCACAACCTGGGCCTGCGCGTGGTGGCCGAGGGCGTGGAGGACGAGATGACCCGCAACCTGCTGACCCAGATGGGCTGCGACAAGCTGCAGGGCTTCCTGGTCAGCCGGCCGCTGCCCGACGACCGGCTGGAGAACTGGCTCCTGGCCCGCACCGGCGTCCGGACGGCGACGCCCGGCGCGGCCCACCGCCGGTTGTTCGTCCGCGGCTGAGCCCCGGTCCGGCGGGTCCCTGCGGGAGCCGCGGAGGCGTCGGGTACAGTTCTCGACGGCTCCCCGAGCACGCCCCTTTAGCTCAGTCGGCAGAGCGTCTCCATGGTAAGGAGAAGGTCTACGGTTCGATTCCGTAAAGGGGCTCTGGAACACGTAAGCCGACCTTCCGGTCCAGTCGCCAGACCAGGCCGCAGGTCGTCCCGGCGGTGTAGCTCAGCCTGGTAGAGCAAGCGGCTCATAATCGCTGTGTCACCGGTTCAAGTCCGGTCACCGCTACTCCCGACGGACCCCGCACCCCGGGGTCCGTCGTCGCGTCGGCCCGGCCGGCGCGGCAGCAGGGCCCGGACCCGGGCCCGGCAACGACAAGGCTAGGAGCGCCCCGTGGCAGCCACCGACATCCGCCCGAAGATCACCCTGGCCTGCCAGGAGTGCAAGAACCGCAACTACATCACCCGCAAGAACCGGCGTAACGACCCCGACCGGCTCGAGCTGATGAAGTACTGCCCGCGCGAGCGCAAGCACACGCTGCACCGCGAGACCCGCTGACGGTCCGCGGCTGAGCGAGAGGGCGGGAGCATGGCGCTGGACCGGGCACTGGTCGGGCGCAGCTACCCGCCCTCTGCCGTCTACGAGGTCGGTCGCGCGAAGATCGCCGAGTTCGCCACCGCGGTCGGCGAGCCCTCCCCGGTGCACCGCGACGTCGAGGCCGCCCGCGCCGCCGGGCACCCCGACGTCATCGCCCCGCCGACCTTTGCGATCGTGGTGAGCCTGGAGGCGGCCATGGTCGTCCTCCAGGACCCCGACGTGGCCATCGACTACGACCGCGTCGTCCACGGCGAGCAGCGCTTCACCCACCACCGGCCCGTCCGGGCCGGGGACCGGCTGGTGGCGACGACGACGATCGACGCGGCCCGCACCGTCGCCGGCAACGACCTGCTCACCGCCCGCGTGGACCTCGCCACGGAGGACGGCGAGGCGGTCTGCACCGCGACGTCGATGCTGGTGGCGCGGGCGTGACCGGGGGCGTCCGGCTCGCCGACGTGGCCGTCGGCACGGAGCTGCCCGAGCAGCAGTTCCGCCTCACCCGCGCCGACCTGGTCCGCTACGCCGGCGCCTCGGGGGACCACAACCCCATCCACTGGAGCGACCGGGTGGCGACGTCGGTCGGCCTGCCGGGGGTCATCGCCCACGGCATGCTCACCATGGCGCTCGCCGGCCGCGCGGTCACCGCCTGGACCGGCGACCCCGCCGCGCTGGTCGAGTTCCAGGTCCGCTTCGGCCGACCCGTCGTCGTCCCCGACGACGACGCCGGTGCCGAGCTGACCGTGCGCGGCACCGTCGGCGCGCTGCTCGACGAGGGGCGCGTGCGGGTCGACCTCAGCGTGCTCAGCGGCGGCGAGAAGGTCCTGTCGCTGGCCCGCGCCGTCGTCCGCCTCGGATGAGGGCACCGCGGCGGGTCGCCGCGCTCATCGGGCTCGCCGCCCTCGCGCTGTCCGGCTGCACGTCCTTCGCCGGCACGCTGACCGCGCCCGCCGCGACGACGCCGGACGCCGGCCCCCAGGCCGCTGCCGACCCCTGCGCCGAGCGCGCCGAGCCCGATCCCGACCGCCCGGAGATCGCGCTCGACATGCGCCTGTCCGACGACCTGCGCACCGTGACCGGCACCCAGACGGTGCGCTTCACCCCCGACCTGGCGGTCGACGAGCTGGTCTTCCGGCTGGTGCCCAACGGCCCCGAGCTGGCGGCCACCGGTGCCCGCCTGGTGGTGGACGCGGCCCGCGGCGACGACGTCGAGGGCTCGGGCTACGAGCCGCTGGGCGGCGAGGGGCCGGGCGGGGCCTACGTCGTCGCGCTGGCCGAGCAGCTGGCGGCGGGGGAGACCACCGAGGTGGCGCTGGACTTCACGCTCACGATCGGCGCGGGCGGCTTCGACCGCGTCGGCGCCGCCGAGGAGGTCACCTGGTGGGCCAGCGGCACGCCGCTGCTGGCCTGGGAGCCGGGCACGGGCTGGGCGCGCGACCCGTTCGTCGCCGTCTCGGGCGAGACGACCACCACCCCCGCAGCCGACACCACGATCAGCGTCTCCGTGCCGGGCGACCTCGCCGTGCTCATGACCGGCGACCAGGCGGCGCCCACCGCCCCCGACGCCCAGGGCCGGCGCACCTGGACCTCCACCGAGCCGGCGGCCCGGGACGTCAGCGTCGCCGTCGGCCGGTTCGCCACCGCCGAGGACACGACGCCCGGCGGCGTCCGGGTCACGGTGGGGGTCACGCCCGGGGTCGACGCCGAGCCGCAGGACCTCCTCGAGGCCACGACCGAGGCGATCGAGGACCTCGAGGAGTTCCTCGGCCCGTTCCCGTACCGGACGCTCACCGTGCCGCTGCTGCCCGACTACGGCGGCGGCATCGAGTACCCGAGCTCGATCCTGCAGGCCTCGCCGAGCCGCGAGGTGCTGGTGCACGAGGTCGCGCACATGTGGTTCTACGGGATGGTGGGCAACTCGCAGTTCCGCGACCCGTGGCTGGACGAGGCCTTCGCCACGTGGGCCGAGGCCGTCGTGAACCGCTCCTCGGCGCGGGACCTCGAGCCCGCCCTCGGGGTCGTGGGCGACGTCGGCGACCCGATGGACGCCTTCCGCACCCAGCAGCAGTACGGCGCCCGCGTCTACGGCAAGGGCGGCGCGGCGCTGCTGGAGGCGCGCGAGCGCGCCGACGCGGACGTGTTCGACGCGGCGGTGCGCTGCTACGTCGCCGCCACCGCGTGGGCGGTCGCCACCCCGGAGGACGTCGCCGAGGCCCTCGCGGACCTGCCGGAGGCCCGCGAGGTGCTCGTCGAGGCCGGCGCGCTGGACGCCGGCTGACCGGTCAGGCGGAGGTGGTGAGCAGCCGCTGCATGCGGCTGACGCCCTCGACCAGGTCCTCGTCGCCCAGGGCGTAGGACATCCGCAGGTACCCCGGCGTGCCGAAGGCCTCGCCGGGGACGACGGCCACCTCGGCCTGCTCGAGGACCAGCTCGGCGAGCTCGACGCTGGACCCCGCGGTGCGGCCCCCGATCGACCGGCCGAGCAGCCCCTTCACCGACGGGTACACGTAGAAGGCACCCTGCGGCTCGGGGCAGGCGACGCCCGGGATCTCGCGCAGCATCGAGACGATCAGCTGCCGGCGGCGGTCGAAGGCCTCGCGCATCGCGGCGACGGCGGACAGGTCGCCGGTCAGGGCGGCGACCGCGGCGGCCTGCGACACGTTCGCGACGTTCGAGGTCGCGTGCGACTGCAGGTTCGTGGCCGCCTTGACGACGTCGGCCGGGCCGACGATCCAGCCCACCCGCCAGCCGGTCATCGCGTAGGTCTTGGCGACGCCGTTCACCACGACGCAGCGGTCGGCCAGCTCGGGCACGACGACCGGCATGGAGGGGGCGGTGGCCCCGCCGTAGGTCAGGTGCTCGTAGATCTCGTCGGTGAGCACCCACAGGCCGGCGTCCAGCGCCCAACGGCCGATCTCCTCGACCTGCTCGGCGGGGTAGACCGCACCGGTCGGGTTCGAGGGCGAGCAGAACAGGAGCAGCTTGGTGCGCGGGGTGCGGGCCGCCTCGAGCTGGGCGGCCGAGACCAGGTAGCCGCTCTGCTCGTCGGCGACCACCGGCACAGGCACGCCGCCGGCCAGCCGGATCGCCTCCGGGTAGGTGGTCCAGTACGGGGCGGGGAGCAGCACCTCGTCGCCGGGGTCGAGCATGGTGGCCAGCGCCTCGTAGACGGCCTGCTTGCCGCCGTTGGTCACCAGCACCTGGCCCGCGGTGACCTGCAGGCCGGAGTCGCGCGCCGTCTTGGCGACGATCGCCTCCTTGAGCGCGGGCAGCCCGCCGGCGGGGGTGTACCGGTGCATGGCCGGCTGCCGGGCCGCGGCGACGGCGGCCTCGACGATGTAGTCCGGCGTCGGGAAGTCCGGCTCGCCGGCACCGAAGCCGATGACCGGCTTGCCGGCCGCCTTGAGCGCCTTGGCCTTCGCGTCGACGGCCAGGGTCGCCGACTCGGCGATCCCGGCGATGCGGCGGGAGATGCGGCGCTGCGCGGGCGGCAGCTCGGTGGACGGGGCGGACGACTCCGGCGACACGGTGGTCATGGCCCCTATCGTGTCAAAGGTCGGCGGTTCGCGAGCGGGCCGCCCGCGGCCGGTCCGGGGACGTTGGCCCCGGCGCCGCGCGGTCCCGTACACTCGCCTCCTGGGGCAGTCGACCCCGCCACCGGCGTGCCCCGGAACCTCCCGAGGTCCGGCGCTGCCATGGCGTGGACGGGGTCCTCCAAGGGGTGTAGCTCAATTGGCAGAGCAGCGGTCTCCAAAACCGCAGGCTGCAGGTTCAAGTCCTGTCACCCCTGCCACCGCAGGACGAACGAGCACGGCCGACCGCCCCCGCCGGGGACGGCACCACGACGAGGCGAGCGAGGCGCAGTGAGCGAGAAGCCGGAACGCGAGGACGATGCTCCCGCCGCGTCCGACGCCGAGCTGACCGACGAGCAGCTCGACCGCGAGGCGCCGGGCGTCGACGACGCCGGTGAGCTCGAGGCGGCCGAGGACGCGGTCGCCGCCGAGGCGTCGGCCGAGGAGGACAAGGTCGTCGCCACCCCGGCCCGTCGCCGCGGTGGTCGCATCACCGCCGGCGAGGACGACGACGAGCCGGCCGGGTCGCGCCGTGCCGCCCGGTCGGCGTCCCGCCCCGCCGGTCGCGAGGGCGGCGGCACCCGGTCGCGCGCCGAGGCCGAGCGGGCCCGCGCCGAGGAGATCCGGCAGAAGCGGTCCATCGGCCGCTTCCTGCGCGAGGTCGTCGCCGAGCTGCGCAAGGTCATCTGGCCGGGCCGGCGCGAGCTGATCACCTACACGACCGTGGTCATCGTCTTCGTGGCCTTCATGGTCGCCCTGGTGGCCGGGCTGGACCTGCTCTTCTCCCGGGGCGTGATCGCCGTCTTCGGCTGACCTCCGCCCCGCCCGCACGCCACCTGACAAGGAAGTTGAACCTGTGACCGACCCCCGCGAGCCCTTCGAGACCGACAGCGCGGTCGAAGGCATCGACCTGGACGACGCCCGCTTCGAGCAGCGCGGCACCGCCGACGTCGAGACCGGCGTCGGCGGGACCGGCTCCGCCGAGGGTTCCAGCGACACCACCGACCTGGCGATCGACGACGACGCCGAGCTCGCCCCGGGCGACGAGGTGGCCGACGCGACGCCCGAGATCGAGGCGGGCGACCCCGACACCCTGGCCAGCGACCCGCTCGCCGAGCCGGACACGTCCTCCGACCTGCCCGCCGTGGACGAGGACGAGGACCCGGCCGAGGCCATGAAGAAGGCGCTGCGGATCGCGCCCGGCGACTGGTACGTCGTGCACAGCTACGCCGGCTACGAGAACAAGGTGAAGACCAACCTCGAGGCGCGCATCCAGTCCCTCGACGTGGAGGACTACATCTACCAGATCGAGGTGCCCACCGAGGAGGTCACCGAGATCAAGAACGGCAAGCGCGCGCAGGTCAACCGCAAGGTCCTGCCGGGCTACCTGCTCGTGCGCATGGAGCTCAACGACGAGTCGTGGGGCGCCGTCCGTAACACCCCCGGGGTCACCGGCTTCGTGGGCGCGACGTCCAAGCCCTCGCCGCTGACGCTGGACGAGGTCGTCAAGATCCTGGTCCCGGCCACCGCGCCGCAGGCCGCCCGCACCGGCGGGGGAGAGGCGGCTCCGGCCGCCGCCGCGCCGGCCGCGCTCGTGGACTTCGAGGTCGGCGAGTCGGTCACCGTCATGGACGGGCCGTTCGCGACCCTGCCCGCCACCATCAACGAGATCAACGCCGAGCAGCAGAAGCTGCAGGTGCTCGTCTCCATCTTCGGCCGCGAGACGCCCGTCGAGCTGTCGTTCAACCAGGTCAGCAAGATCTGACGCCTCGCGGCGCCAGCTGATCCACCACCGATAGAAGGAAGTCATGCCCCCCAGGAAGCGGTTGACCGCGGTCATCAAGCTCCAGATCAACGCCGGTGCGGCCACCCCCGCGCCGCCCGTGGGTCCGGCGCTGGGCCAGCACGGCGTCAACATCATGGAGTTCTGCAAGGCCTACAACGCCGCGACCGAGTCGCAGCGCGGCAACGTGATCCCGGTCGAGATCTCGGTCTTCGAGGACCGGTCGTTCACGTTCGTCACCAAGACCCCGCCGGCCGCGCGCATGCTGCTCAAGGCCGCCGGCGTCGACAAGGGCTCGGGCGAGCCGCACAAGACGAAGGTCGCCACGGTCACCCGTGACCAGGTCCGCGAGATCGCCACCACCAAGATGGCCGACCTCAACGCCAACGACCTCGACCAGGCCGAGAAGATCATCGCCGGCACCGCCCGGTCGATGGGGATCACCGTCACCGGCTGATCCTGCTCCACCCCAGAACACGTGGGAGGGCCACGCCTGGCCCGTCAACCACACGATCCCCGGCTCCGTCCGGGCGAGAGGAACCACCATGGCGAAGCACGGCAAGAAGTTCCGGGCCGCGGCCGAGAAGGTCGACCGGGACAACCTCTACTCCCCGCTCCAGGCCGCCGCGCTGGCGAAGGAGACGTCGACGACGTCCTACGACGCCACCGTCGAGGTCGCCCTGCGCCTCGGCGTCGACCCGCGCAAGGCCGACCAGATGGTCCGCGGCACGGTCAACCTGCCCCACGGCACCGGCAAGACCGCCCGCGTCATCGTCTTCGCGACCGGTGACAAGGCCGCCGAGGCCGAGGCCGCCGGCGCCGACGTCGTCGGCTCGGACGACCTGATCGAGCGCATCCAGGGCGGCTTCCTGGACTTCGACGCCGCCATCGCGACGCCGGACCAGATGGCCAAGGTCGGCCGGATCGCCCGCATCCTCGGCCCCCGCGGCCTGATGCCGAACCCGAAGACCGGCACCGTGACCCCCGACGTCACCAAGGCCGTCAACGACATCAAGGGCGGGAAGATCAACTTCCGCGTCGACAAGCAGGCCAACCTGCACCTGGTGATCGGCAAGGCGTCCTTCGACCAGGAGAAGCTGGTCGAGAACTACGCCGCCGCCCTGGACGAGGTCCTGCGGGCCAAGCCGTCCTCGGCCAAGGGTCGGTACGTCAAGAAGGTCACCATCTCGACGACGATGGGCCCCGGCATCCCGGTCGACCCGAACCGCACCCGCAACATGCTCGTGGACGAGCCCAGCCAGTAACGGCGCACGTCCCCGGAGGCCCCGCAGCGCACCGCGCTGCGGGGCCTCCGCGCGTCCCGGGGCGCCCGGCGCCGGCGTCCCTCCGCGAGATCTGCACACTCGGGGGCATCAGCGCTCGGAAGACCCCGAGTGTGCAGATCTCGTGGCCGGCTGCCGGCAGTCCCCGTGCATCGCGTACTCTTGCTCCTGTTCCCCCCAAGACCGTTGGTCGTCGCACGTCCGCGTGCGATCGAAGGTCCCGGAGTTCCGGGCGACCCGCGCAGGAGGACGGTCCGACCGGCAGGCACCCGTGCCCGCCTCTCGCCCCGTGCGCCTGCGCCGGGGCGTTCCTCGTCTCCGGGGCCATCCGATCGCCCGCGTTCGCGCGATGGCCGGTGGTCGCCCGACAGACGAGAGGAGGCCCATGCCCACGCAGGCGAAGGCCGCGGTGATCGACGAGATCACCGAGCGGTTCCAGAACTCGAGTGCGGCGGTGCTCACCGAGTACCGCGGGCTGACCGTGGCGCAGCTGACCGAGCTGCGCCGTTCCCTCGGTGCGGGCAGCAGCTACGCCGTCGTCAAGAACACCCTGACGAAGCGGGCGGCGGACTCGGTCGGTTTCTCCGACCTGGGCCCGCTGCTCAACGGCCCCACCGCGATCGCCTTCATCGAGGGCGACCCGGTCGAGGGCGCCAAGGCGCTCCGCGACTTCGCGAAGGCCAACCCGCTGCTCGTCGTCAAGGGCGGCGTGGTCGACGGACGCACGGTCGACGCCTCCGAGGTCACCCGCCTCGCCGACGTCGAGCCCCGTGAGGTCCTGCTGGCCAAGCTGGCCGGCGCGATGAAGGGCAACCTGACCAAGGCCGCCGGCCTGTTCCAGGCCCCGCTGTCGCAGGTCGCCCGCCTCGCCGCGGCGCTGCAGGAGAAGAAGGCCGCCGACGCTCCGGCCGGCGAGGCTCCTGCTGCCGACGACGCCACTGCTGCTGACACCACCCCCGAGACCGACAGCGCTGCCGCCGACGCGGCCAGCGACGACTGACCCAGAAGGAGATCGACATGGCCAAGCTTTCCAGCGCTGAGCTGCTCGACGCGTTCAAGGAGATGACCCTCCTCGAGCTGTCCGACTTCGTGAAGCAGTTCGAGGAGACCTTCGAGGTCACCGCGGCTGCCCCCGTGGCCGTCGCGGCCGCCCCGGCCGCCGGTGGCGGCGGTGGCGCTGCCGAGGCCGCTGCCGAGCAGGACGAGTTCGACGTCATCCTCGAGAGCGCCGGCGACAAGAAGATCCAGGTCATCAAGGAGGTGCGCGGCCTGACCTCGCTCGGCCTCAAGGAGGCCAAGGACCTGGTCGACAACGCGCCGAAGCCGGTCCTCGAGAAGGTCGCCAAGGACGCTGCGGACAAGGCCAAGGCCGCCCTCGAGGGCGCCGGCGCCACCGTCACCGTCAAGTAAGGGACCTCGCTGTCCCCCGCGCCTCGCACGCTCGGCGCGGGACCCTGCAGCGAAGCCGCGAGAACCCGCCGGTCCACGACCGCCGGGTAGCACCACCCCGCACCACGGCAGGGGCCGTCCTCCGAACGGAGGGCGGCCCCTGCTGCGTCCCGCGGCCCGGCGTCCCCCGGTCGGCGGAAAGACGAGACCCGGGTCACGGCAACCGCGTGACACACGTAACCTCTCCGCGGCGAGGTCGTTACTGACCAGTAGTGCTGCGGCTCGGGACGCTCCCGGCAGCTCGGAGCCGGAACGGGGAGGGTGGACGTGGGCGTCGCAGTCGAGGTCGAGGGCCTGACCAAGTCGTTCGGCAGCCAGAACATCTGGAGCGACGTCACGCTCACCCTGCCGCCCGGTGAGATCTCGGTGCTCCTGGGCCCCTCGGGCACCGGCAAGTCGGTCTTCCTCAAGTCGCTGGTCGGGCTGCTCAAGCCCGAGCGCGGGTCGATCGTCATCAACGACACCGACATCGTCCGGACCAGCGAGCACCGGCTCTACGAGATCCGCAAGCTCTTCGGCGTCCTGTTCCAGGACGGCGCGCTGTTCGGCTCGATGAACCTGTTCGACAACATCGCCTTCCCGCTGCGCGAGCACACCCGCAAGAGCGAGTCCGAGGTCAGGCGCATCGTCCTCGAGAAGATGGACATGGTCGGCCTGCAGGGCGCCGAGGGGAAGCTGCCCGGCGAGATCTCCGGCGGCATGCGCAAGCGCGCCGGGCTGGCCCGCGCGCTGGTCCTGGACCCCGAGATCATCCTCTTCGACGAGCCGGACTCGGGCCTGGACCCGGTCCGCGTCGCCTACCTCAACCAGCTGATCGTCGACCTGAACGCGCAGATCGACGCCACCTTCCTCATCGTCACGCACGACATCGGCACCGCCCGCACCGTGCCGGACAACCTCGGCCTGCTGTTCCGCCGGAACCTGGTCATGTTCGGTCCCCGCGAGCAGCTGCTCACCTCGCAGGAGCCCGTCGTCCGCCAGTTCCTCAACGGCCGGCGCGAGGGGCCGATCGGCATGAGCGAGGAGAAGGACGTCGCCCAGGTCGAGGCGGAGATGGCCGCCCTGGAGGCCCGCGGCGGCGACGCGCACAACGGCGTCGGGCCCAAGGGCGCCTCCGGCGGCGACGCCGTCCCGCCGCAGCTCGAGCCGACCGAGGGCCTGCCCGAGCGCAAGGGCGCGCTGCGCCGCCAGGAGCGGGTGGCCCGGATGCTGCACGAGTTCGACGGCGAGACCGCGGCCGCCATCCGCCGCTCGCTGCCCGAGCACCTGCTCGCGCACGCCGACGCCGGCGTCTTGCGGCCCACGGCCGGCACCGGCGGGCGGCACTGGGCCGCCGAGCCCGACGCCGGGGCGTCGACCGCGACGACCGTCCTGCCGCGCCGGGAGGACCACGGGTGACGGCCACCGAGGAGCCGAAGGCACCGGGGCTGCTCGACGGGAAGTACTCGCCCACCCGGCCGCTGGCCGCGAGCGGCAACCTGTTCGCCTTCGCCCTGGACGTGCTGCGGGCGCTGCCCAAGCGCCCGTTCCAGCTGCGCGAGTTCATCCAGCAGACCTGGTTCGTGGCCAGCGTGACCATCCTGCCCACGGCCCTGGTCGCGATCCCGTTCGGCGCGGTCATCGCGCTGCAGCTGGGCTCGCTGACCCGGCAGCTGGGTGCCCAGTCGTTCACCGGGTCGGCGTCGGTGCTCGCCGTCCTGCGCGAGGCCAGCCCGATCGTGACCGCGCTGCTCATCGCCGGGGCCGGCGGCTCGGCGATCTGCGCCGACCTGGGGGCGCGCAAGATCCGCGACGAGATCGACGCGATGGAAGTGCTGGGCATCAGCCCCATCCAGCGGCTGGTCGTGCCCCGCGTGCTCGCCTCGATGCTCGTGGCGGTGCTCCTCAACGGCCTGGTGAGCGTCGTCGGCGTCGCCGGCGGCTACTTCTTCAACGTGGTGCTCCAGGGCGGCACGCCGGGGGCCTACCTGGCGTCCTTCAGCGCCCTGGCACAGGTGGAGGACTTCTGGTCCGGTGAGCTCAAAGCGCTGGTCTTCGGGCTGATCGCCGGCATCGTCGCCGCCTACAAGGGGTTGCGGGCCGGAGGTGGGCCCAAGGGCGTCGGTGACGCGGTGAACCAGTCCGTCGTCATCACCTTCCTGCTGCTGTTCGCGGTCAACTTCGTCATGACGGCGCTGTACTTCCAGCTCGTCCCGCCGAAGGGCTCGTGATGGCGCTGCTCTCGCCGGTCGACCGGCTGCGCGTCCGCACGCGGCGCATCGTGCGCACCGTCTACGGCCGTCCCATGGCCGCGCTCGAGGACCTCGGCGACCAGCTCGGCTTCTACGGCCGGGCGCTGGCCTGGACCCCGCGCACGCTGCGCCGCTACAAGAAGGAGGTCATGCGGCTGCTGGCCGAGGTCACCTTCGGCAGCGGCGCGCTCGCGGTCATCGGCGGCACGGTCGGCGTCATCGCGTTCCTGTCCTTCTTCACCGGCACCGAGGTCGGCCTGCAGGGGTACGCGGCGCTCGACCAGCTGGGCACCTCGGCGTTCACCGGGTTCCTCTCCGCGTACTTCAACACCCGCGAGATCGCCCCCCTGGTCGCCGGGCTGGCCCTGTCGGCCACCGTCGGCTGCGGCTTCACCGCGCAGATCGGCGCCATGCGGATCAACGAGGAGATCGACGCCCTCGAGGTCATGGGGGTGCCCTCGCTGCCGTTCCTGGTCACCACCCGCATCGTGGCCGGCTTCGTCGCCGTCGTCCCGCTGTACGTGCTGGGCCTGCTCAGCAGCTACTTCGCGACCCGGACCATCACCACCCAGGCCTACGGGCAGTCGCCCGGCACCTACGACCACTACTTCAACCTCTTCCTGCCCCCGCAGGACGTGCTGTGGTCCTTCCTCAAGGTGCTCGTCTTCGCCGTCGTGATCATCCTGAGCCACTGCTACTACGGCTACCGCGCCAGCGGCGGTCCCGCGGGCGTGGGCCTCGCGGTGGGCCGCGCGGTGCGCTTCTCGATCGTGGCCGTGATGGTCATCGACCTGTTCCTGTCGCTGGCCATCTGGGGCTCGACGACGACCGTCCGGATCGCGGGGTGAGGCGGCGGTGAGCAGGAAGATCCGGATGCGGGTGCAGGGCTTGGCGTTCCTCGTCACCATCGCGCTGCTGCTCGGGCTGGCGGTGGCGACCTACAACAAGGCCTTCACCGAGGTGGCCCGCGTGACGCTGGAGACCGACACCATCGGCAACCAGCTGCAGACGGCGTCGGACGTGAAGGTCCGCGGCGTGATCGTCGGCGACGTGCGCGAGATCGACGCGAGCGCCGACGGCGCCACCATCGAGCTGGCCATCAAGCCGGAGTACCTGGACCAGATCCCCGCCGACGTGACCGCGCGGCTGCTGCCCAAGACGCTGTTCGGTGAGCGGTTCGTCGCCCTCGAGATCCCGGAGGAGCCTTCGGGGGAGACGCTGGCCGACGGCGCGGTCATCGGGCAGGACCGCAGCGAGAACGCCATCGAGCTGCAGCGGGTGGTCGACGACCTGCTGCCGCTGCTCCAGGCCGTCGAGCCGCAGGACCTCTCCTACACGCTGGGCGCGGTGGCCGAGGCGCTGCGCGGCCGCGGCGACGCGCTCGGCGCCAACCTGGCGGCGGTCGGCCGCTACACCGGGGAGCTGAACACCGTCCTGCCCGACCTGCAGGCGGACATCTCCGGGCTGGCCGACTTCGCCGACACCTACGAGTCGGCCGCCGACGACCTGCTCGGCGTCCTCGACAACCTTGCCGTCACCAGCCGCACCCTGGTCGACCAGCGCGAGCAGCTGCGGCGCACCTTCACCGTCGGCGACAGCGCGGGCCGGGTCACCGCGGGCTTCCTCGAGACCAACGAGCGGAACCTCATCTCGCTGGCCGAGACCTCGCGGCCGGTGCTGAGCACCCTCGCCGAGTACTCGCCGGTCTACCCGTGCCTGCTCGACGGGCTGGCCCGCTCGGTCCCGCGGTACAGCGAGGTCCTGGGCGGCGACGGCGACCCGTACCTGGATCTGAACCTCACCGTGACGCTGCCCCCGCGCAACCCCTACGTGCCCGGCGACCAGCCGGCGTACATCGACCAGTCCGGTCCGGACTGCCAGGGGCTCGACGACATCGACGCGCTCATCGCCGCGGCCGAGCGCGGCGAGTTCTACTGCCCCAGCCCGCCCGCCGACGGCGTGCAGAGCCGGGACAACCCGTCGACGGGCAACCCGGTCTGCCTCGGCGGCAGCGGGCCCGACGACATCCCCGCGGGTGCGGGCGAGCCCAACCCCCAGGCCGGCACCTCGCTGCCCAGCGGCCTGGCCGGATCGACAGCGGAGCTGGATTTCGTGCGCGGCATCCTCGCCTACCAGACCGGCGCGCAGCCGGGCGAGGTCTCGGACCTGGCGGCCTCCCAGATGGCGCCGCTGCTGCGGGGCACCCAGGTGGCGCTCCGATGAGGGGCCTGGTCGCGCCGCTGGTCAAGCTGGTGGCCTTCGCGCTGGTCACCGTGCTGGCCAGCTACGTGCTGATCACGACGATCACCAACGCGGGGTACGGCGAGCAGGTCGCCTACCGCGCGGAGTTCACCGACGTCGCGGGTCTCGTCGAGGGCGACGAGGTGCGCATCGCCGGCGTGCGCGTCGGCCAGGTCAAGGGCATCGGCCTGACCGAGGCGACCGACCGCCCGCTGGCCGAGGTGGAGCTGGAGGTCGACGCCGACATCCCGCTCCCGGCGACGGTCGAGGCGACCATCCGCTACCGCAACCTGGTCGGCCAGCGGTACGTCGCGCTCGCGGAGGGCGACGGCGCGGGCGGCCGCACCCTGGAGCAGGGCGGGCTGATCCCGGCCGCCCGGACCCGCCCGGCGCTGGACCTGACGACGCTCTTCGGCGGCTTCCGGCCGCTGCTCCAGGCGCTCTCGCCGGAGGACATGAACCGGTTGTCCTTTGAGATCATCCAGGTGTTCCAGGGCGAGGGCGGCACGGTCGAGAGCCTGCTCGGCCACGTCGCCTCGCTGTCGGACTCCCTGGCCGACAAGGACGCCGTCATCGGCAGCGTCATCGACAACCTGTCGACGGTGCTCGGCTCGGTGGCCGCCCGCGACGAGCAGCTGTCGGGCCTGATCGTGAGCCTGCAGCAGTTCGTCACCGGCCTGGCGGGCGACCGCGAGGTCATCTTCGACTCGCTGCAGACGATCGACGAGCTGGCCGTCGCCACCACCGGGCTGCTCGAGGACGCGCGGCCACCGCTCGCGGCCGACATCCAGGCCCTCGGCGACCTCGCGGGCGAGCTGGCCGACACCGGTGACGTGCTCGAGGGCTTCCTCCAGCTCGCGCCGACCAAGATCGACCTGATCACCCGCACGGCGATCAACGGCAGCTGGTTCAACTTCTTCGTCTGCGGGGCCGGCGGCTTCATCACCCTCCCGGTGACCGACCCGCTCACCGGCGAGCAGACCGGCGTGAACCTCCCGGCCGGCGGGCTGGACAACGGCGAGCGGGGGTGCGGCGGCTGATGGCACGCACCTCCAAGCCCTTCCGCGACCGCAACCCGGTCACCATCGGCGCGGTCAGCCTCACGGTGATCGCGGTGCTGGTCTTCCTGGCGTTCAACGCCCAGTCGCTGCCCCTGATCGGCGGCGGCACGGTCTACCGCGCCCAGTTCTCCGAGGCCGCCGGCCTGCGGGCCGGCGACCCGGTGCGGGTGGCCGGCGTCAAGGTCGGGAGCGTGGAGAGCCTCGCGCTCGAGGACGGCGCCGTGACCGCGGAGCTGCGGGTGACCGACGCCTTCGTCGGCGACCGCTCCGAGGCGGCCATCAAGATCGAGACCGTGCTGGGCGCCAAGTACGTCGCCCTGGTGCCGCGCGGGTCCGGTGAGCTCGACCCCGACGACCCGATCCCGCTGGAGCGCACCGCGTCGCCCTACGACGTCGTCGAGGCCTTCGCCGACCTGTCCACCACGGTCGAGGACCTCGACACCGCGCAGCTCGCCAGCTCCTTCGAGGTGCTCGCGGAGACCTTCGCCGAGACGCCGGAGGAGGTGCGCACCTCGCTCGAGGGCCTGGCCCGGCTGTCGGACACCATCGCCTCGCGCGACGCCCAGCTCGAGCAGCTGCTCACCGCGACCCGCACGGTCACCGAGGTGCTGGCCGACCGCAACGGCGAGTTCACCCAGCTGATCGTGGACTCGAACACGCTGCTCACCGAGGTCCAGGAGCGGCGGGCGCTGATCGACTCCATCCTCACCAGCACCCAGGAGCTGTCGCTGCAGCTCTCTGGCCTGGTGGCCGACAACCGCGAGGCGCTCACCCCGGCGCTGCAGCAGCTGGCGACGGTCACCGACATCCTGGCCCGCAACCGCGACAACCTCGCGCAGACGGTGGACAACCTGGCGCCGTTCGTCCGGGTGTTCACCAACACCCTGGGCAACGGGCGCTGGTTCGACAGCTTCGTGGACAACCTGCTGCCCGGCGTCGTCGGCAGCGTCATCTGCGGCGGACCCGGCGTCGTCGGGCTGCCCCTGAGCTGCGCGGAGGGCGACTGATGAGCGGCTCGCTGCAGCGCGGCGTCGCCCTGGCGGCCGCGCTCGTGCTGGTGGTCGCGCTGGGCTGGACCGTCCTGCGCCCGGCCGGCCAGTTCGGGGTGACGGCCTGGTTCGACCGGACGGTCGGGCTCTACGAGGGCTCCGACGTCCGCATCCTCGGCATCGAGGTCGGCGAGATCACCGACGTGACGCCGGTGGGCGACCGGGTGCGCGTGGAGATGATGATCTCCGAGGACTACGACATCCCGGCCGACGCCGCCGCGGTCGTGCTGGCCCCCTCGCTGGTGTCGGACCGCTACGTGCAGTTCGCGCCCGTCTACTCCGGCGGCCCGACGATGGAGCACGGCGCCGAGGTGCCCCTCGAGCGGACGGCCACGCCGGTCGAGCTCGACCGGGTGTACGGCGCGCTGGACGAGCTCTCGGTCGCGCTCGGGCCCGACGGCGCGAACGCGAACGGGGCGCTGTCGGACCTCGTCGACGTCGGTGCGGCGAACCTCGACGGCAACGGCGACGCGCTCAACCGGACGCTCACCGGCTTCTCCCAGGCCGTCGAGACGCTGGCCCGCAACCGCGACGGGCTGTTCGACTCGGTGGACAACCTGCAGACCTTCACCAGCGCGCTGGCCACCATCGACGCCTCGGTGGGCCAGTTCAACACCAACATGGCCGCCGTCGCCGACCTGCTGGAGCAGGAGCGGGCCGACCTCGCCCGGGCCGTCGAGCTGCTCTCCGCGGCGCTCGGCGACGTCGCCGGGTTCGTGCGGACCAACACCGACCTGCTGAGCACCAACGTCGACAAGCTCGCCGACGTCACCCTCGCGCTGGTGCAGCAGCGCGCCGCCCTGGCGGAGGTGCTCGACGTCGCCCCGGCGGCGCTGGGCAACCTCGCGCACGCCTACAACCCCGACTTCGGGACGCTGGACACCCGGGACAACTCCCTGGCCGGCACCAGCCCCGAGGTCATCGTCTGCCAGCTCCTGTCCTCGACCAGCCGGCTCCAGCTCGACCTGGACGTGCTGCCGGCCGTCGGCCTGCAGCTGCCGTTCGTCGAGCAGGTCTGCAGCCGGCTGCTCTCCGGCGACGCGGACGCCGACGGCTCCTACGACGACCTCAACGGCAACGGGGTGCCCGACCTGCAGGAGCTGCTCACGGCCCTGTTCGGCGGCGCGTCGGCGCCTCCCGGCGGCCCGCTGCTCGGCCTGCCGCAGCTCGCGGGGGCCCAGCAGTGACCCGCCCGCTGACGCGCGTGGCGGCGCTCGGCCTCGGTACGGTCCTGCTGGCCGGCTGCGGGGGCTTCCGCGGCGCCTACTCGATCAGCCTCCCCGGCGGTGCCGACGTGGGGGAGGACCCGTACTCGGTCACCGTGCAGTTCCTCGACGTCCTGGACCTGGTGCCGCAGTCCGGCGTCCGGGTGGCCGACGTGCCCGTCGGCCGGGTCGACGAGATCGAGCTGAACGACGACTGGACCGCCGAGGTGACCGTCACCGTCAACGGCGACGTCGAGCTGCCGGCGAACGCCGTCGCGATGATCCAGCAGACCTCGCTGCTGGGGGAGAAGTACGTCGAGCTGGCCGCGCCCGGCACCGAGCCGCCCCGGGGACGGCTGGAGGACGGCGCGGTCATCGCGCTGGACCGGACGAACCGCAACGTCGAGGTCGAGGAGCTGCTCGGCGCCCTGTCGCTGGTGCTCAACGGCGGCGGGCTCACCCAGCTGCAGACGATCGCCTCGGAGCTGGGCCAGGCCCTCGAGGGCCGGGAGTCGGCGATCAAGGACACGCTGGACCAGCTGGACGTCCTCATCGGCGGGCTGGACGAGCAGAAGGCCGAGATCAACCGGGCCCTGGACAGCGTGAACGCGCTGGCCGCGTCGCTGGCCGAGCGCACCGGCACCATCGAGACGGCGCTGGACACCATCGGCCCCGGGCTGGACGTGCTCACCGAGCAGCGCGGCCTGCTGGTGCAGATGCTCGAGAGCCTGTCCCGCCTCGGCGAGGTCGGCACCCGGATCATCGACCGGTCCGCGGCGAACACCGTCGCGGACCTGGAGCTGCTCCAGCCGGTCCTCACCCAGCTCGCCGCCGCGGGGCCCGACCTGGCCGGCTCGCTGGACCTGCTGCTGACCTACCCGTTCCCCGCCAGCGCGGTGATCGGGGACGGCAGCGGCGGGGACGTCCCGCTGAACTACCGGCGCGACCAGCGCACGGGCGGCTACGGCCTGTTCGCCAACATGACCGCCACGCTGGACCTCGACCTCACGCAGGTCCTCTGCCGGTACGTGGTCGACCCGCTGTCCGGCGCGCTGGAGACGCTCGAGCCGCAGGACCTCGCCGGCGACCGGTGCGGCACGCCGGGCACGCCGCCGGCGAACCAGGGCGTGGGCGCCACCGGGGCCGGGGGCGCCGCGCCGGCCGGTGGCACCGCACCCGGCGCGTCGGTCCTCAGCATCCTGCCGGGCGAGATCGTCGGGCAGCTGCCCACCGCCGAGTCCCTGGGTGGCCTGCTCGGCTTCCCCCAGTTCGCGGGAGGACAGCCGTGATCACCCGCACCACGAAGATCCAGCTGCTGGCGTTCCTGACGCTCGCCGTCCTGGCCACCTCCTACCTGGGCTACCGGTACGTCGGCCTGGACCGGCTGGTCCTGGGCAGCGGCTACGAGGTGGCGGCGGAGTTCGAGGACTCCGGCGGCATCTTCGTCAACGCCGAGGTCACCTACCGCGGCGTCGCGGTGGGACGGGTCAGCGACATGGAGCTGATCGACGACGGCGTCCGCGTCGTCCTCACCATCGACCCGGACGCCGAGCCGATCCCGGCGGACGCGGCGGCCGTCGTCGCCAACCGCAGCGCGGTGGGGGAGCAGTACGTCAACCTCGAGCCCGACGACGACGCCGGCCCGTTCCTGGAGGAGGGCTCGGTCATCCCGCGGGACCGTACCTCGGTCCCGGTCCCGGTCGAGCAGCTGCTGCTGAACGTCGACCGCCTGGTGGGTTCCATCGACGAGGAGAACCTGCGCACCGTCGTCGACGAGCTCGGCCGGGCCTTCGCCGGTGCCGGCGACGACCTGGGCCGGCTGATCGACAACGGCGACCTGCTGCTCGCCCGCGCCGAGGAGTCGCTGCCCGAGACGCTGTCGCTGATCACCGACGGGCGCACCGTGCTGGACACCCAGGTGGCCAGCCGCTCGGCGATCCAGCAGTGGGCGGCCGACCTCCGCCTGGTCTCGGACACCCTCGTCGAGAGCGACCAGGACATCCGCGACCTGCTGGTCGACGCGCCCGACGGCGGACAGGCACTGCAGGACCTCGTCGAGCGGGCCGGCCCCGGTCTGGGATCGCTGGTGCGCAACGTCGACATCCTCAACGGCGTCACGATCCCGCGGCTGGACGGCGTCGAGCAGATGCTCGTCACCTACCCCGACGTCGTCTCCGGCGGCTTCAGCGTCGTCCGCAACGACGGCGGGGTGATGCGCGCCCACTTCGGCTTCGTCCTCAACGCCGGCGAGCCGGCGGCCTGCACCAGCGGCTACACGTCGACGGGCGCGGCCGGCAGCCCCGCCGCGGTGGCGGCGCTCGACGTCGACCAGGTGGGCTGTGCGGTCGTGAACGGCGCGGACCCGGACCCCTCCGACGGCGTCGACGAGAACGGGTCGAACATCCGCGGCGAGCAGAACATCGGCCGATCGGGTGGTGTCGGGGGCGCCGGGCCGCAGAGCGGCCTCGCCGGGGCACCTCCGCTCGGTACGGTGATCGGCGGCCTCGTGGACGGGGTCGGCGGCCTGCTCGACGACGTGCTCGGCAACCTGCTGGGCGCCAGCCCCTTCGCGCGCACCACGGGCTGAGGCGCGCATGCCGCCGGTGCAGGAGCGAGACGACGAGGAGACACCCGGGTTGACCAGCGACGCGCGCCCGCTCGTGCGGGAGGACGAGGACACCGCGGTGCCCGCGCCCCCCGGGCGGGACGAGGACACCCCGGCCCCGGGCGACGCCGCGCCCCGGTCGCGCGGGCGGATCAGCCTGCCGCTGGTGCCGGTCCTCGCCGCGCTGCTGGTGGTCCTGCTCGCCGTCGGTGGCTGGCTGTGGCTCACCCGGCCCGAGCCCTCGGCGGTGACGACGGCGGACTACGTCGACGTGCTCCAGGCCGCCCGCTCCGGCGTCGTGGACCTGACCTCGTTCGACCACCTGACGATCGACGACGACATCGCCCAGATCCGGCGGGTGGCCACCGGTGACCTGCTCGACGAGTCGGTGGCCGAGCTCGAGGCGCAGCGCGACCGGTTCACCGAGGTGCAGGCGGTCGTCAGCACCGAGGTCATCGGCGCCGCCGTCACCCGCGCCGACGACGCGACCGGGACGGTGCTGCTGGTCATCCAGGCCACGCAGCGGAGCGCGGCCGACGAGCGGCCGCAGGTCGTCAAGTACCGGATCCAGGTGGAGCTGCAGAAGGTGGACGACCGTTGGCTGCTGTCCGGGATCGCGGGGTTGTGAGGGCATGACCGAGACCCCCGACGACCGCCCCCGCCCGACCCCCCGGTCCCGTCCTGCCTCCACGCCCCGGCCGACGCCCGGCGCGCGCCCCAGCCCCCGCCCGCGGGTGGCCGGCAGCCGCCGCGAGCGGGAGGAGGCCGACCGCCCCGTCCCCGCCGGCACGGATGCCCCCGCGACCGGTCGGGCCGCCGCCCGGGCCGCCCGCGCCGCGGCCCCGGACGGCGTGACCGGCCGCCGGAGCGGCCCGCGCCGCGCGGCGGAGGACAGCGCCCCGGAACGCCGCCGGTTCCCCGTGCTGGTCGCGCTGCTCGCCGTGCTGTGCCTCGCCGCCGCGGTCGGCGTCGGCGTCCTCACCTGGCAGCGGCTGCAGCCCACCCACGTCGACGACGGGATCTTCGCCGCCGCGCGCAGCTCGATCGAGGACCTCTACGCCTACGACTACGAGGACCCCGACGGCAGCCTGGACCGCAAGCTCGCCGTCCTCACCGGCGAGCTGCGCGAGACCTACGAGACCGAGCTCGCGCAGGGCGGGATCCTCGACACCTACGAGCAGGTCTCGGCCACGACCAGCTACGAGGTGCTCGACGTCGGCCTGCAGCAGGTCAACGACGCCCAGGACACCGCCACGGTCGTCGTCTTCGGGCGCTACCTGACGAAGTCCGTCACCAGCGGCAACGGCGCCGCGCCCCCGGGGTCGGAGTGCGAGGTCACCCCGGAGGGGGCGCAGTCCTGCGTGCAGACCATCCAGGTGGGCATGGTCCAGGTGGACGGCGACTGGAAGATCAGCGAGCTCACCCAGCTGACCACCAGCTGAACGGTGCGGGGCCCTCCCCCCGGCGTGGCGGTGGGACCTGTCGGTGGCGGCTGGCATCATGTGTGCACCGCGCCGGTTCGCGGACCGCGCCGCCCCGTGTGGCGCCGGTCGCACCGGTACCCCTGACGTGGACATCGCGCAACAGCAGGGGTAGGGTCTCCTGTTGCGCTGCCCTCTGACTGCCTGCCCGCTGAGACGGGTCACGACGGGTGCCCGGGAACCTACCGGGTGGACCCTCGCTGACACGTCGACCCGGGCGTTTCGCGGCCGTCGCGGACAGCCTCGCCATTACCGACGACGACCCAGGACGACCCGCACCCCCGCCCGCACGTCGTGAGGTCCTTGGAAGGACGCATCTTGGCAGGCTCTCGCCCCACCAGCATCAACCCCAGCACCACCGAGTCCGGCACCACCAGCACCACCCCGGCGCCGCAGGACGGCCCCCGCACCGGCGAGGCCGACCAGGCGAAGATCCCCGGCGCTCCGCTGCGCGTCTCCTTCGCCAAGATCTCCGAGCCGCTCGCGGTCCCGGACCTGCTGGCCCTGCAGACGGCCTCCTTCGACTGGCTGATCGGCAGCCCCGAGTGGCGCGCCACGCTCTCCCCCGAGGAGCAGGAGTCCGCCGTCGGCGGCCTCGCCGAGATCCTCGAGGAGATCTCCCCGATCGAGGACTTCAGCGGCTCGATGTCGCTGTCCTTCTCCAACCCGCGCTTCGAGGACGTCAAGGCGTCGCTCGAGGAGTGCAAGGACAAGGACATGACCTACGCGGCGCCGCTGTTCGTCACCGCCGAGTTCATGAACAACACCACCGGCGAGATCAAGAGCCAGACGGTGTTCATGGGCGACTTCCCGATCATGACGAACAAGGGCACGTTCGTCATCAACGGCACCGAGCGCGTCGTCGTCTCGCAGCTCGTCCGCAGCCCCGGCGTCTACTTCGACAAGTCGCTGGACAAGACCTCGGACAAGGACGTCTTCAGCGCCAAGGTCATCCCCAGCCGCGGTGCGTGGCTGGAGTTCGACGTCGACAAGCGGGACACCGTCGGCGTCCGCATCGACCGCAAGCGCCGCCAGCCGGTGACCGTGCTGCTCAAGGCCCTGGGCTGGGGTGAGGACCGGATCCGCGAGCACTTCCAGTGGTCGCCCACCGTCCTGGCCACGCTGGAGAAGGACCACATCGCCGGGCAGGACGAGGCCCTGCTCGACATCTACCGCAAGCTGCGCCCGGGCGAGCCGCCGACGCGTGAGTCCGCGCAGGCGCTGCTGGAGAACCTCTTCTTCAACCCGAAGCGCTACGACCTCGCGAAGGTCGGCCGCTACAAGGTCAACAAGAAGCTCGGCGTCTCGGTGGCGCAGGGGACCAGCACGCTGACCGAGGACGACATCGTCGCCACCATCGAGTACGTCGTGCGCCTCCACGCCGGCGAGCCCGACCACGGCGTCGACGACATCGACCACTTCGGCAACCGCCGCCTGCGGACCGTCGGCGAGCTGATCCAGAACCAGATCCGGGTCGGCCTCTCCCGCATGGAGCGCGTCGTCCGCGAGCGGATGACGACCCAGGACGTCGAGGCGATCACGCCGCAGACCCTGATCAACATCCGGCCGGTCGTCGCCTCCATCAAGGAGTTCTTCGGCACCAGCCAGCTGTCGCAGTTCATGGACCAGACCAACCCGCTCGCGGGCCTGACCCACAAGCGCCGCCTGTCGGCGCTGGGCCCGGGTGGTCTGTCCCGCGAGCGCGCCGGCATGGAGGTCCGGGACGTCCACCCGAGCCACTACGGCCGCATGTGCCCGATCGAGACGCCGGAAGGCCCGAACATCGGCCTGATCGGCTCGCTGTCCTCGTTCGGCCGGGTCAACGCGTTCGGCTTCATCGAGACGCCCTACCGCAAGGTCGAGAACGGGCAGGTCACCGAGCAGATCGACTACCTGACCGCCGACGAGGAGGACCGCTTCGTCGTCGCGCAGGCCAACAGCCCGCTCGACGCCGCCGGCCGCCTCGCCGAGGAGCGCGTCCTGGTCCGCACCAAGGGCGGTGAGGTCGACTACCTCGCCCCCGAGAACGTGGACTACATGGACGTCTCGCCGCGGCAGATGACCTCGGTCGCCACGGCGATGATCCCCTTCCTCGAGCACGACGACGCCAACCGCGCGCTCATGGGCGCCAACATGCAGCGCCAGGCCGTGCCGCTGCTCCGCTCGGAGGCCCCGCTCGTGGGCACCGGCATGGAGCTGCGCGCCGCCGTGGACGCCGGCGACGTCGTCGTGGCGGAGAAGGCCGGTGTGGTCGAGGACTCCACCGCCGACTACGTGACGGTCATGGCCGACGACGGCACCCGGCAGACCTACCGGCTGCTGAAGTTCCGCCGCTCGAACCAGGGCACCTCGATCAACCAGACCCCCGTCGTCGACGAGGGCCAGCGCGTCGAGGTCGGCCAGGTCATCGCCGACGGCCCGTGCACCGACCAGGGCGAGATGGCGCTGGGCAAGAACCTGCTCGTCGCCTTCATGCCGTGGGAGGGCCACAACTACGAGGACGCGATCATCCTGTCGCAGCGCCTCGTGCAGGACGACGTCCTGTCCTCGATCCACATCGAGGAGTTCGAGGTCGACGCCCGCGACACCAAGCTCGGTGCCGAGGAGATCACCCGGGACATCCCGAACGTCTCCGAGGAGGTCCTCGCCGACCTCGACGAGCGCGGCATCATCCGCATCGGTGCCGAGGTCGTCCCCGGCGACATCCTCGTCGGCAAGGTCACGCCCAAGGGCGAGACCGAGCTGACCCCCGAGGAGCGCCTGCTGCGCGCCATCTTCGGCGAGAAGGCCCGCGAGGTGCGCGACACCTCGCTCAAGGTCAAGCACGGTGAGTCCGGCAAGGTCATCGGCGTCCGCGTGTTCTCGCGCGAGGACGGCGACGAGCTGCCCGCCGGCGTCAACGAGCTGATCCGGGTCTACGTCGCCCAGATGCGCAAGATCTCCGACGGCGACAAGCTCGCCGGGCGCCACGGCAACAAGGGCGTCATCTCGAAGATCCTGCCGCAGGAGGACATGCCGTTCCTCGAGGACGGCACCCCGGTGGACATCGTCCTGAACCCGCTCGGCGTGCCCGGCCGCATGAACGTCGGCCAGGTGCTGGAGACCCACCTCGGGTGGATCGCCAAGCAGGGCTGGGAGGTCAACGGCGACCCGGACTGGGCGAAGAACCTGCCCGAGGCCGCCAAGGCCGCCGCCCCCGGCACCCGGACCGCCACGCCGGTGTTCGACGGCGCCAAGGAGGACGAGATCATCGGCCTGCTCGGCTCGACGATCCCGAACCGCGACGGCAACCGGATGGTGCAGGAGACCGGCAAGGCGCGGCTGTTCGACGGTCGCTCCGGGGAGCCCTTCCCCGAGCCGATCTCGGTGGGCTACGTCTACATCCTGAAGCTGCTCCACCTCGTGGACGACAAGATCCACGCCCGGTCGACCGGCCCGTACTCGATGATCACGCAGCAGCCGCTGGGTGGTAAGGCGCAGTTCGGTGGCCAGCGCTTCGGCGAGATGGAGTGCTGGGCGATGCAGGCCTACGGCGCGGCCTACGCGCTGCAGGAGCTGCTCACCATCAAGTCCGACGACATCCTCGGCCGCGTCAAGGTCTACGAGGCGATCGTCAAGGGCGAGAACATCCCCGAGCCGGGCATCCCCGAGTCGTTCAAGGTGTTGCTCAAGGAGCTGCAGTCGCTGTGCCTCAACGTCGAGGTGCTCTCCGGTGACGGGCAGGCCATCGAGCTGCGGGACACCGACGACGAGGTGTTCCGGGCCGCGGAGGAGCTGGGCATCGACCTGTCCCGCCGCGAGCCCTCCTCGGTGGAAGACGTCTGATCGTGACCGTCGGCCGGCCCCGGGCGACCAGGGCCGGCCGGCTCCCCACATTTCACACAGCAGCGAAGAACTAGCCCCGGAAAGGGGTCATCAACTTGCTCGACGTCAACTTCTTCGATGAGTTGCGCATCGGCCTGGCCACCGGCGACGACATCCGCCAGTGGTCGCACGGTGAGGTGAAGAAGCCCGAGACCATCAACTACCGGACGCTGCGTCCGGAGAAGGATGGCCTCTTCTGCGAGAAGATCTTCGGTCCCACCCGGGACTGGGAGTGCTACTGCGGCAAGTACAAGCGCGTCCGCTTCAAGGGCATCATCTGCGAGCGCTGCGGCGTCGAGGTGACCCGCGCCAAGGTGCGCCGTGAGCGGATGGGCCACATCGAGCTGGCCGCGCCGGTCACCCACATCTGGTTCTTCAAGGGTGTCCCCTCGCGCCTGGGCTACCTGCTCGACCTGGCGCCCAAGGACCTCGAGAAGATCATCTACTTCGCGGCCTACATGATCACCTCGGTCGACGACGAGGCGCGCCACCGCGACCTCCCGACCATCGAGGCCGAGATCAGCGCCGAGAAGTCGAACCTCGAGGGCCAGCGCGACGCCAACGTCGAGGCCCGCCAGCAGAAGCTGGAGGCCGACCTGGCCGAGCTCGAGGCCGAGGGTGCCAAGTCCGACGTCCGCCGCAAGGTGCGCGAGGGCGGCGAGCGCGAGATGCGCCAGCTGCGCGACCGCTCGCAGCGGGAGATCGACCGCCTCGACGAGGTGATGGACACCTTCCGCAAGCTCGAGGTGAAGCAGCTCATCGCCGACGAGGGCCTCTACCGCGAGCTGCGCGACCGCTTCGGTGAGTACTTCGAGGGCGGCATGGGTGCCGCGGCGCTGCAGAAGCTGCTCGCCGGCTTCGACCTCGACGCCGAGGCCGCCTCGCTGCGCGAGACCATCCGCAGCGGCAAGGGCCAGCGCAAGCTGCGCGCGCTCAAGCGGCTCAAGGTCGTCGCGGCGTTCCAGCAGACCCGCAACTCGCCCATGGGCATGGTGCTGGACTGCGTCCCGGTCATCCCGCCGGACCTGCGCCCGATGGTGCAGCTCGACGGTGGCCGCTTCGCCACCAGCGACATGAACGACCTGTACCGCCGCGTGATCAACCGGAACAACCGGCTGAAGCGTCTGCTCGACCTCGGCGCCCCCGAGATCATCGTGAACAACGAGAAGCGGATGCTCCAGGAGTCCGTGGACGCGCTGTTCGACAACGGCCGTCGCGGCCGGCCGGTCACCGGCCCGGGCAACCGCCCGCTGAAGTCCCTGAGCGACCTGCTCAAGGGCAAGCAGGGCCGGTTCCGCCAGAACCTGCTCGGCAAGCGCGTCGACTACTCCGGCCGTTCGGTCATCGTCGTCGGCCCGCAGCTGAAGCTGCACCAGTGCGGTCTGCCCAAGCAGATGGCGCTGGAGCTCTTCAAGCCCTTCGTCATGAAGCGGCTGGTCGACCTCAACCACGCGCAGAACATCAAGTCCGCCAAGCGGATGGTCGAGCGTGCGCGCCCGGTCGTGTGGGACGTGCTGGAGGAGGTCATCACCGAGCACCCGGTGCTGCTGAACCGCGCGCCGACGCTGCACCGCCTGGGCATCCAGGCCTTCGAGCCGCAGCTGGTCGAGGGGAAGGCCATCCAGATCCACCCGCTGGTCTGCACCGCGTTCAACGCGGACTTCGACGGCGACCAGATGGCGGTGCACCTGCCGCTGTCGGCCGAGGCGCAGGCCGAGGCCCGCATCCTGATGCTGTCCAGCAACAACATCCTGAGCCCGGCCGACGGTCGTCCGATCACCGCGCCGACCCAGGACATGGTGCTGGGCCTGTACCACCTGACGACCCTGGTGCCCTCGCGGCACGAGGCCGACGGTGGCCGGCCGGCGGCCTTCGGGTCCGCGGCCGAGGCGGTCATGGCGTTCGACAAGGGCGCCCTGGCCCTGCAGGAGCGCGCGCTCATCCGCCTCGACGAGGTGTTCGGCGTCGACAACGGCAAGGTCAACGAGGCCTGGGAGCAGCCCGAGGACTGGACGCCGGGGGCTCCGGCCCTGGTAGAGACCTCGCTGGGCCGGGTGCTGTTCAACGAGGCCCTGCCCGAGGACTACCGCTTCGTCAACTACCAGGTGCCGAAGAAGGAGCTCGGGGCGATCGTCAACGACCTCGCCGAGCGCTACCCCAAGGTGCAGGTGGCGGCGACGCTGGACGCCCTCAAGTCGGCCGGCTTCCGCTGGGCGACCCGGTCGGGCGTCACGATCGCCATCGACGACGTCGTCACCCCGCCGGCCAAGCGCGAGATCATGGACCGGCACGAGGCCGAGGCCGCCAAGATCGAGAAGCAGTACGAGCGCGGTGTCATCACCGACTCCGAGCGTCGTGGCGAGCTGATCGAGATCTGGACCCGCGCGCGGGCCGAGGTCTCCCAGGCGATGGTGGACAACTTCCCGACCACCAACCCGGTCTGGGTCATGGTCAACTCCGGCGCCCGCGGCAACATGATGCAGATCAGCCAGATCGCCGGTATGCGCGGTCTGGTCGCCAACCCGAAGGGCGAGATCATCCCGCGGCCGATCAAGGCCAACTTCCGGGAGGGTCTGTCCGTGCTGGAGTACTTCATCTCCACGCACGGCGCCCGCAAGGGCCTCGCGGACACCGCCCTGCGGACCGCCGACTCCGGGTACCTCACCCGTCGTCTGGTGGACGTCTCGCAGGACGTCATCATCCGCGAGGAGGACTGCGGCACCGAGCGCGGCGTCGTCATGCCGATCGGCACCCTGGTGGATGGCGTCGTCACCCGTGACGCGCACGTCGAGACCAGCGTCTACGCCCGCGCCCTGGCCGCCGACGTGGTGGCCGAGGACGGGACGGTCATCGCCCCGGCGAACGCCGACCTGGGCGACGTCCTCATCCAGACGCTCGTCGACGCCGGCGTGGCCGAGGTCAAGGTCCGCTGCGTCCTGACCTGCGAGTCGCTGCTCGGCACCTGCGCGACCTGCTACGGCCGGTCGCTGGCCTCGGGCAAGCTGGTGGACGTCGGCGAGGCCGTCGGCATCATCGCCGCCCAGTCCATCGGTGAGCCCGGCACGCAGCTGACGATGCGCACCTTCCACACCGGTGGTGTGGCCGGTGCCGACATCACGCACGGTCTGCCGCGTGTGGTCGAGCTCTTCGAGGCCCGCGTGCCCAAGGGCAAGGCGCCCATCGCCGAGCTCGCCGGCACCGTCCGGATCGAGGACAGCGAGCAGTTCCGCAAGCTGACCATCACCCCGGACGACGGCTCGGACGAGGTCGTCTACGAGAAGCTGTCGCGTCGCTCGCGGCTGCGGGTCGAGGACGGCGCGCACGTCGAGGTCGGCGAGCAGCTGACCGAGGGTGCGGTGGACCCGCACGAGGTGCTGCGGATCATGGGCCCGCGCGAGGTGCAGCTGCACCTGGTCCGCGAGGTCCAGGAGGTCTACCGCTCGCAGGGCGTGTCGATCCACGACAAGCACATCGAGGTGATCATCCGCCAGATGCTGAAGCGGGTGACCATCATCGACTCGGGCGCCACGGAGTTCCTGCCGGGTGCGCTGGTCGAGCGGACGCTGTTCGAGACCGAGAACCGCCGCGTCGTCGCCGAGGGCGGCGAGCCGGCCTCGGCCCGTCCGGTGCTCATGGGCATCACGAAGGCCTCGCTCGCGACCGAGTCGTGGCTGTCGGCCGCCTCCTTCCAGGAGACGACGAAGGTCCTCACCGACGCCGCGATCCAGGGCAAGAGCGACAGCCTGCTCGGGCTCAAGGAGAACGTGATCATCGGAAAGCTGATCCCGGCGGGTACGGGCATCAGCCGCTACCGGAACATCACGGTCGAGCCGACCGAGGAGGCCCGGGCCGCCGTCTACACCATGGCCGGGTACGACGACGGGCAGTACTACAGCCCGGACGTCTTCGGTCAGGGCACCGGCGAGGCCGTGCGTCTCGAGGAGTACGACTGGCGCCAGTGACGCCAGGTAAGCAGTGACGAAAGGGCCCCCGGATCGGAACTCGATCCGGGGGCCCTTCCGTGTCCCGACCCCGTGCTGGGATCAGGTGCCCTGATCGTGGCGTGTCCTCCCTCAGCGCAGACGGTGAGGGAGGACGCGCTGCGGTGAGGGAGGACGACTGCAGGTGCTAGTTGCTCAGCTTCTTCATGGTCTCGACCGTCTTGAGGCGGCCCTCGGGGCTGCCGTCGAGGGCCTGGATCATCAGCGTGGTGACGCCGGCCTCGGCGAACGCGGCGATCCGCTCCGCGACGTAGGACTCGGGGCCGATGAGCGAGGTCGCCTTCACCAGCTCGTCGGGCACGCGGGCGGCGGCCTCGTCCTTCTTGCCGTCCAGGTACAGGTCCTGGATGACCTTGGCCTCGGCCTCGAAGCCGTAGCGGACGGCGAGGTCGTTGTAGAAGTTCTTGCCTCGGGCCCCCATGCCGCCGATGTACAGGGCCAGTCCCGGGCGGACCTGGTCCAGCAGGGCCGCCTCGTCCAGGTCGTCGCCGATCGCGACCGGCACCCCGGTGATGACCTGCAGCTCACCGAGCTCGGGGTCGCGCTTGGCCTTGCCGGCGGCGAGCGCCTCGCCCCACACCGCCGAGGCGCGCTCGGGCATGAAGAAGATGGGCTCCCACGCCTCGGCGATCTCCGCGGCCATCTCAACGTTCTTCGGGCCCAGCGCGGCCAGCATCACCGGGATGCGCTCGCGCACGGGGGTGTTGATGAGCTTCAGCGGCTTGCCCAGGCCGGTGCCCTGGTCGGCGGGCAGCGGGATGTCGTACTTCTTGCCGTGGTGCTCGACGCGCTCACGGCGCCACACCTTGCGGCAGATCTCCACGACCTCGCGGGTGCGCTGCAGGGGAGCGTCGTAGGGGACGCCGTGCCAGCCTTCGATCACCTGCGGGCCGGAGGCGCCGAGGCCCAGGGTGAAGCGCCCGCCGGAGACGAAGTCCAGGCCGGCCGCGGTCATGGCGGTGAGCGCCGGGGTGCGGCTGTAGAGCGGGAAGATGGCGCTGAGCAGCTCGACGCGCTCGGTCACGGCGGCGAGGTAGCCGAGCTGGCTCACCGCGTCGAACGTGTAGACCTCGGCGACCGCGGCGATGTCGAGCCCTGCCGACTCGAGGTCGCGGATCTCGGCGGCGGTCTGGCTGAACCCACCGCTGTAACTGGCTTGGGTGCCGATGCGCACGTGCCCTCCTCAGGTGTCCGGGCCCGCGGCGGTGCGGCGCCCCTGGGGGCACGCTATCGGCCCGTCACAAGGGGCGGACGACGCCGATCACCTCGGTGACGACCCGGACGCCGTCGACGTCGCCGGGCACGCGGGGCGCGGCCGAGGGGTCGTTCACGTCCACCTTGACGACGTAGCCACCGGCCCGGCGCGCCAGACCGATGCCCACGACGCCAGGGTCGTCGGACAGGCGCGCGGTGAGCGCGCTCTTCGCGGCTCGTGCCGCCGCCCGGTCGGTCATGGCTCCATGGTGCCCCTGCGGCGCGCCGAGGGACAGCCGTCCGCGCGAGGACCGCCCCTCGGGGGCGGTCTCAGCGGGCGGTGAAGGGCGCCGGGTCCCGCCACCACTCGGCGCCGAGCACCTGCAGCACGGTGACCAGCGGGTTGGCGAAGGTGACGCCCGAGCCGCCGGCGCCCCCGGTGCTGCTGCCGGCGAACAGCAGGGCCATCGGCGCGCGGTCCCGGCTGCGCCAGATGACCGAGCCGCTGTCGCCGCCGGCGCTGAACCCGCCGGTGAGGCCCTGGATCTCGATCTGGTCGTCGAAGCGGTGCACCACGTCGTCGTACTGGACGGCGACGGCGTCCACCTCGACGGCGGTGACCACCCCGCGCGTGTGGCCCGTCGTGCGGCCGATCTTCTCCACGGTGTCGTCCGGGTCGACGTCGACGGCCGCCAGCACCTCGCCACCGAGCGGTCCTCCGGGCAGGTTGCCGGGCTCGGCCTGGACGCCGGTGTCCAGGAGCGCCAGCGCGGCGTCCACGAGGTTGCGCCCGCCGTCGACGAAGCGCTCGAAGGCGGTGAGGGTGGCCACCCGGTCGGCCGCCGTGCCGCCGTCGGCAGGACCCGGCTGGAGCACGGGGTCACCGATCGCCGCCGCGTCGCTCGCCGCGAGGACGTGGTTGTTCGACAGCACCGCCGGTCCGCCGGCGGTCCGGACGAAGCCGCCCAGGGTGCCGGCCGTGACGGCGGGATGGGCCACGGACAGCCCCGGGCGCAGCGGGCGGACCCGGGCCTGCAGCTCGGCTGGGGTGGGGGAGCGCAGCGCCCGCACCGGCCCGATGACCCGCACGTCCACCTGGTCCGCCGCCGCCCGGCCCAGGTCCGGCAGCAGCGCCCGGTCGCCCTCCCGCTGGAGCCGCACCGCCACGCGGGCACCCGCGGCGCCGGCGGGGGTGAGCCCGACCGCCACCCAGGGCCACGCCGCGTCCGTCCCGGTGTCGGCGGCGGTGACCGGCGTCGACGGCAGCTGCTCGAGGATGCGGGCCTTGAGCTCGCGGGCGGAATCAGGGTGCACGGCGGATCTCCTGGGGGCGGGGGAGCGGGACGTGCCGGGACGGTAGGACGCGGGTACGACGGCTTTCCCGCCCCGCCGTCGGCCTACTCCCGCGGAGCGCGGCGAGCCGGTACCGTCCTCCCAGCCCGCAGCGGGACGCCCGGAGACGGTGCGCCCACCGGGAAGAGAACCGGGCGGCGTGCCGTTGCCCGGAGAGCCGCCCGCCTCAGGTGGGCGGTGGCCGGCCTCCGGCCGTGCGTGTGAGGGACCCGGCTTTGACCGGCCCTCCGGGCGCGGGTATCGTGGTCAGCCGTGCCCAGGATGCCCTGGGCCAGCTCCCGTTCGCGGTGCGCCTGGGTGACGAAGTCGGTCACCGGGGACCGCCCTCCGGCCCAGCCGGGAGGTGGCGGCGCCGAGTCGCGAGGGGCAACCGAGTTCGGTCCGGCACGGACCGGTCCCGGGAAGGGCGACACGCCCGACCGCGGGGGCCGGACAGTGCCTCGCGGCCGGAGCGGGCCAGGACTCCTCCGGGGCCGGGCGCCCGTGCTCGACCAGCAAGCCCAGTCGTCAGCAACACCCACAGAGCACCACCCAGCGCAGGTAGGAGATCCAGGCCACCCATGCCCACGATCAACCAGCTGGTCCGCAAGGGCCGCGAGGACAAGGTCACGAAGACCAGCACTCCGGCGCTGAAGGGTTCGCCCCAGCGCCGCGGAGTGTGCACGCGCGTCTACACGACGACGCCGAAGAAGCCGAACTCGGCGCTGCGCAAGGTCGCTCGCGTCCGCCTCACCAGTGGCATCGAGGTCACCGCCTACATCCCGGGCGTCGGCCACAACCTGCAGGAGCACTCGATGGTGCTCGTGCGCGGCGGTCGTGTGAAGGACCTGCCGGGTGTGCGCTACAAGATCATCCGCGGCTCGCTGGACACGCAGGGTGTCCGCAACCGCAAGCAGGCTCGCAGCCGCTACGGCGCGAAGAAGGAGAAGAGCTGATGCCGCGCAAGGGCCCCGCCCCGAAGCGTCCGCTGGTCGCCGACCCGGTGTACCAGTCGCCGCTGGTCACCCAGCTGGTGAACAAGGTGCTCGTCGACGGCAAGCGCTCGGTCGCCGAGGCGATCGTCTACGGCGCCCTCGAGGGCGCCCGCGCCAAGACCGACACCGACCCGGTCGTCACGCTCAAGCGCGCGCTGGACAACGTCAAGCCGGCCCTCGAGGTCCGCAGCCGCCGCGTCGGTGGCGCGACCTACCAGGTCCCGGTCGAGGTCCGCGCCTCCCGCAGCACCACGCTGGGCCTGCGCTGGCTGATCCAGTACAGCCGCGCCCGTCGTGAGAAGACGATGACCGAGCGCCTGATGAACGAGCTGCTCGACGCCAGCAACGGCCTCGGTGCCGCCGTCAAGCGGCGCGAGGACACCCACAAGATGGCCGAGTCGAACAAGGCCTTCGCGCACTACCGCTGGTAACCACCGCACCAGCGCCCGCCGTCGGCGGGACCACCGGGACGCGCTCACGAGGCCGCAGTCCCGGGCACCCGCCACACGGACCAGATCCAAGAGGAGAAGCAATGGCCAGCAACGAGGCCCAGCTCCGCAAGACCCGCAACATCGGGATCATGGCGCACATCGACGCCGGCAAGACCACCACGACCGAGCGCATCCTCTTCTACACCGGCATCACGTACAAGATCGGTGAGGTCCACGACGGCGCGGCCACGATGGACTGGATGGAGCAGGAGCAGGAGCGCGGCATCACCATCACGTCCGCCGCGACGAAGTGCTCCTGGAACGGCCACGACATCAACATCATCGACACCCCCGGGCACGTCGACTTCACCGTCGAGGTGGAGCGGTCGCTGCGGGTGCTCGACGGTGCGGTGGCGGTCTACGACGGCGTCGCCGGCGTGGAGCCGCAGACCGAGCAGGTCTGGCGCCAGGCGGAGAAGTACGGCGTCCCGCGCATGTGCTTCGTGAACAAGCTCGACCGCACCGGTGCCGACTTCTTCCGCTGCGTGGACATGATGGTGGAGCGCCTCGGCGCCAACCCGCTGGTCCTCCAGCTGCCGATCGGTGCCGAGTCCGACTTCATCGGCGTCATCGACCTCGTCGAGATGCGCGCGCTCACCTGGCGCGGCGAGACCAAGATGGGCGAGGACTACTCGGTCGAGGAGATCCCGGCCGAGCTCGCCGACCAGGCCGCCGAGTACCGCGAGAAGCTGCTCGAGAACATCGCGGACTTCGACGACTCGCTCATGGAGGACTACCTCGGTGGCGAGGAGATCGCGGTCGACCGCCTGAAGGCGGCCATCCGCAAGGCCACCATCGGCGGCCAGGTCAACCCGGTCCTCACCGGCACCGCGTTCAAGAACAAGGGCGTGCAGCCCCTGCTCGACGCCGTCGTCGACTACCTGCCCAGCCCGCTGGACATCGAGGCGATCGTCGGCACCGCGCTCGACGGCGAGACCGAGGTCCTGCGGCACGCCGACGAGGACGAGCCGTTCTCGGCGCTGGCGTTCAAGATCCAGACCGACCAGCACCTGGGCAAGCTCACCTACGTCCGCGTGTACTCCGGCCGGCTCGACGCGGGCTCCGCGGTGCTCAACAGCACCAAGGACCGCAAGGAGCGGATCGGCAAGATCTACCAGATGCACGCCAACAAGCGCGAGGAGCGCGAGGGCGTCGGCGCCGGTCAGATCGTGGCGGTCAACGGCCTCAAGCAGACGACGACCGGTGACACCCTCTGCGACCCGCAGAAGCCGGTGATCCTCGAGTCGATGTCCTTCCCCGCTCCCGTCATCTCGGTCGCCATCGAGCCGAAGACGAAGAGCGACCAGGAGAAGCTCGGCACCGCGATCCAGAAGCTGGCCGAGGAGGACCCGACCTTCCAGGTCAAGCTGGACGAGGAGACCGGCCAGACGGTCATCTCCGGCATGGGCGAGCTCCACCTGGAGATCCTCGTCGACCGCATGCGCCGCGAGTTCAACGTCGAGGCCAACGTCGGCAAGCCGCAGGTCGCCTACCGCGAGACGATCCGCAAGGGCGTCGAGCGCTACGACTACACCCACAAGAAGCAGACCGGTGGGTCCGGCCAGTTCGCGAAGGTGCAGATCGCCCTCGAGCCGCTCGAGATGAGCGCCGACTCGGCGACCTACGAGTTCGAGAACAAGGTCACCGGTGGTCGCATCCCGAAGGAGTACATCCCCTCGGTCGACCAGGGCATGCAGGACGCCATGCAGTACGGCGTGCTGGCCGGCTACCCCATGGTGGGCGTCCGGGCGCTGCTCCTCGACGGGCAGTACCACGAGGTCGACTCCTCGGAGATGGCCTTCAAGATCGCCGGATCGATCGCCTTCAAGGAGGCGGCACGCAAGGCCAGCCCGGCCCTGCTGGAGCCGCTCATGGCGGTCGAGGTGACCACGCCCGAGGACAACATGGGCGACGTCATCGGCGACCTCAACTCCCGCCGCGGCACCATCCAGGCGATGGAGGAGCGCTCCGGCGCCCGCGTCGTCCGGGCACTGGTCCCGCTGTCGGAGATGTTCGGCTACGTGGGCGACCTGCGCAGCCGCACCCAGGGACGGGCGAGCTACTCGATGGTCTTCGACTCGTACGCCGAGGTCCCGGCCAACGTCGCCAAGGAGATCATCGCCAAGGCGACCGGCGAGTAGTCGCACGACCGGTCGCGGGCCCAGCCCGCGGCTGGCGGGCCCCGCCCGAAACCCCCCCCAGAGCACGCACCACCTGCGTAACCACGAGGAGAGGAACCCAGTGGCCAAGGCCAAGTTCGAGCGGACCAAGCCGCACGTCAACATCGGCACCATCGGGCACATCGACCACGGGAAGACGACGCTGACCGCGGCGATCACCAAGGTCCTGCACGACAAGTACCCGGACCTCAACGAGGCGTCCGCCTTCGACCAGATCGACAAGGCGCCCGAGGAGAAGGCCCGCGGCATCACGATCTCGATCGCGCACGTGGAGTACCAGACGGAGAACCGTCACTACGCGCACGTCGACTGCCCCGGTCACGCCGACTACATCAAGAACATGATCACCGGTGCCGCCCAGATGGACGGCGCGATCCTGGTGGTCGCGGCGACCGACGGCCCGATGCCGCAGACCAAGGAGCACGTCCTCCTGGCCCGCCAGGTCGGCGTCCCCTACATCGTGGTGGCCCTGAACAAGGCCGACATGGTGGACGACGAGGAGATCCTGGAGCTCGTCGAGCTCGAGGTCCGCGAGCTCCTCAGCGAGTACGAGTTCCCGGGCGACGACGTCCCCGTGGTCCGCGTCTCGGCGCTCAAGGCGCTCGAGGGCGACGCCGAGTGGGGCGACAAGCTCATGGAGCTGATGAACGCCGTCGACACCGCGATCCCGGAGCCGGAGCGCGACATCGACAAGCCGTTCCTCATGCCCGTCGAGGACGTCTTCACCATCACCGGTCGTGGCACGGTCGTCACCGGCCGCGTCGAGCGTGGCATCGTCAAGGTCTCCGAGGAGATCGAGATCGTCGGTATCCGCGAGAACTCGACCAAGACCACGGTCACCGGCGTCGAGATGTTCCGCAAGCTGCTCGACCAGGGCCAGGCCGGTGACAACGTCGGTCTGCTCCTCCGCGGCATCAAGCGCGAGGACGTGGAGCGCGGCCAGGTCGTCGTGAAGCCCGGCTCGATCACCCCGCACACCAACTTCGAGGGTTCGGTCTACATCCTCTCGAAGGACGAGGGTGGCCGTCACACGCCGTTCTTCAACAACTACCGTCCCCAGTTCTACTTCCGGACGACGGACGTCACCGGTGTCGTCACCCTGCCCTCGGGCACGGAGATGGTCATGCCCGGCGACAACACCGAGATGACGGTGGAGCTCATCCAGCCCATCGCCATGGAGGAGGGCCTCAAGTTCGCCATCCGCGAGGGTGGTCGGACCGTGGGCGCCGGCCGGGTCACCAAGATCCTCAAGTAACACCCCCCCTGGTGGGCGGCGGCCGCAGGCCGGCCGCCGCCCACCACCGGGTCCCGCTCGACCGGGGCCCACCCCCGGGTCAGCAGACCCACTCGAACTTTCACAACCGATCGGCAGGAGCAGAAGACAGCGATGGCGGGACAGAAGATCCGCATCCGGCTGAAGGCCTACGACCACGAGGCGATCGACGCCTCGGCGCGACGCATCGTGGAGACGGTCACCAAGACCGGAGCGCGAGTGGTCGGCCCGGTGCCGCTGCCGACGGAGAAGAACGTGTACGCGGTGATCCGTTCGCCGCACAAGTACAAGGACTCGTTCGAGCACTTCGAGATGCGCACGCACAAGCGGCTCATCGACATCCTCGACCCGACGCCGAAGACGGTCGACGCGCTCATGCGCATCGACCTGCCGGCCTCGGTCGACGTCAACATCCAGTAAGGGCAGTCAGCAGACATGGCGAGCACATTTCGTGGTCTCCTCGGCGAGAAGCTGGGGATGACCCAGGTCTTCGACGAGAACAACCGCCTCGTGCCGGTGACCGTCGTCAAGGCGGGCCCCTGTGTGGTGACCCAGGTCCGCACCCCCGAGGTCGACGGCTACTCGGCCGTCCAGCTCGGGTTCGGCGAGATCGACCCGCGCAAGGTGAACAAGCCCGAGGGCGGGCACTTCACCAAGGCGGGCGTCACGCCGCGGCGGCACCTGGTCGAACTCCGCACCAAGGACGCCGGCGAGTACACGGTCGGCCAGGAGCTGACCGCCGACGTGTTCGACGGCGTGGCCAAGGTCGACGTCATCGGCACCAGCAAGGGCAAGGGCACCGCCGGTGTCATGAAGCGCCACGGCTTCCGCGGACTGGGTGCCGGGCACGGCGTGCAGCGCAAGCACCGCTCCCCGGGTTCCATCGGTGGCGCCTCGACCCCCGGTCGCGTGTTCAAGGGCCTGAAGATGGCCGGCCGCATGGGCCACGTGAAGACGACGACGCTGTCGCTGGTCGTCCACAAGGTGGACACCGAGCGCGGTCTGCTGCTGATCAAGGGCGCCATCCCCGGCCCGAAGGGCGGCCTCGTGCTCGTCCGTTCGGCCGTCAAGGGCGGCCCCGTGGGGAGTGACACCAAGTGAGCCAGTCCATCGAGACGCGCACCGACCGCCAGGTCGACGTGCGCACCCCGGCGGGGGAGACCTCCGGCAGCGTCACGCTGCCCGGTGAGCTCTTCGACGCCGACGCGAACGTCTCGCTGATGCACCAGGTGGTCGTGGCGCAGCTCGCCGCGGCCCGCCAGGGCACGCACTCGACGAAGACCCGAGCCCAGGTCAGCGGCACCGGCGCCAAGCCGTACCGCCAGAAGGGCACCGGCCGGGCCCGCCAGGGCTCGCTGCGCGCGCCGCAGTTCTCCGGCGGTGGCATCGCCCACGGCCCGGTGCCGCGCGACTACACCAAGAAGACGCCCAAGAAGATGAAGGCTGCCGCTCTCCGCGGCGCCCTGTCCGACCGGGCGCGCGAGGGCCGCGTGCACGTCGTGTCGGCGTTCGTCGACGGCGACGCCCCGAAGACCAAGGCCGCCCTGGCGACGCTCACCGCGATCACCACGGCCACCAAGGTCCTCGTGGTCCTCGACCGCGACGACGTCCTCAACTGGGTCAGCCTGCGCAACCTGCCGCAGGTGCACCTCATCGAGGCCGGCCAGCTGAACACCTACGACGTGCTGGTGGCCGACGAGGTCGTCTTCACCGAGACCGCGCTGGCCGAGTACGTGGCCGGGCCGGCCAAGGGCAAGAGCTCCGGCGCCGACCTGCCCGACCTCGCCACCCGCGAGATCCCGGGTGGCATCCCGTCCATCGCCCCCGCCGCCGGCGAGGGCACCGTCGAAGAGACCACCGAGGAGCAGGCATGAGCGTCCGCGACCCCCGGGACGTCCTGCTCTCCCCGGTCATCTCCGAGAAGAGCTACGGGCTGCTCGACAGCAACCAGTACACGTTCATCGTGCTGCCCGAGGCCAACAAGACGCAGATCAAGATCGCGGTCGAGCAGATCTTCGACGTGAAGGTCATCGGCGTGAACACGATCAACCGCCAGGGCAAGCGCAAGCGCAGCCGTGGCACGCAGATGGGCAAGCGCAAGGACACCAAGCGCGCCATCGTCTCCGTCGCCCCGGGCGACCGCATCGAGATCTTCGGGGGCCCGGGCGCCTGACGGCACCCGGACCTACACGGACCAGAGATATAGACAGGGACTGAGTCAGCAATGGCTATCCGTAAGTACAAGCCGACGACGCCGGGCCGCCGCGGCTCCAGCGTCGCCGACTTCGCCGAGGTCACCCGCGACCATCCCGAGAAGTCGCTGGTCCGGCCGCTGCACGGCCGCGGTGGGCGCAACGTCCACGGCAAGGTGACCGCTCGCCACCAGGGTGGCGGCCACAAGCGCGCCTACCGGCTGATCGACTTCCGCCGGGCGGACAAGGACGGCGTGCCGGCCAAGGTCGCGCACATCGAGTACGACCCGAACCGCACCTCGCGCATCGCGCTGCTGCACTACGCCGACGGGGAGAAGCGCTACATCATCGCCCCGGCCCGGCTCAAGCAGGGCGACACGGTCGAGTGCGGCCCCGCGGCCGACATCAAGCCGGGCAACAACCTGCCGCTGCGGAACATCCCCGTCGGCACGGTCGTTCACGCCATCGAGCTCCGCCCCGGTGGCGGCGCGAAGATCGCCCGGTCGGCGGGCACCAGCGTCCAGCTGGTCGCCCGTGAGGGCCGGTTCGCCCAGCTGCGCATGCCGTCGGGCGAGATCCGCAACGTCGACGTGCGCTGCCGCGCAACCGTCGGCGAGGTGGGCAACGCCGAGCAGTCGAACATCAACTGGGGCAAGGCCGGCCGCATGCGGTGGAAGGGCAAGCGCCCGACCGTCCGCGGTGTCGCCATGAACCCGGTCGACCACCCGCACGGTGGTGGTGAGGGCAAGACCTCCGGTGGTCGCCACCCGGTGAACCCCAAGGGCAAGCCGGAAGGCCGGACGCGCAAGCGGAAGGCCAGTGACGCCCTGATCGTGCGCCGCCGGCGCGCCAACAAGAAGCGCTGAGCGGGATAGGAGCCGACAGAGATGCCACGCAGCCTGAAGAAGGGCCCGTTCGTCGACGACCACCTGCTCAAGAAGGTGGACGCCCAGAACGAGAAGGGCACCAAGAACGTGATCCGCACCTGGTCACGTCGTTCGACGATCATCCCGGACATGCTCGGCCACACCCTCGCGGTGCACGACGGCCGCAAGCACGTGCCGGTGTTCGTGACCGAGGCGATGGTCGGGCACAAGCTCGGCGAGTTCGCGCCCACGCGCACGTTCCGCGGGCACATCAAGGACGACCGCCGCTCGCGGCGGGGCTGACCAGGTAGAGAGAGATTCAGATGACTTCCCAGTTGGGACAGGAGGCGCCGGTCGCCCGGGCTACGGCCCGGTTCGTCCGCGTGACCCCCATGAAGGCCCGCCGGGTGGTGGACTTGATCCGCTACCTGCCCACCGACGAGGCGCTGGCGCTCCTGCGCTACGCCCCGCAGAGCGCGAGCGAGCCGGTGGCCAAGGTGGTCGCCAGCGCCGTGGCCAACGCCGAGCACAACCTCCAGCTCGACCCGGCCGCGCTGGTCGTCAGCGCCGCCTACGTCGACGAGGGCCCCACGCTCAAGCGGATCCGTCCGCGTGCGCAGGGCCGGGCGTTCCGCATCAACAAGCGGACCAGCCACATCACCGTCGAGGTCAGCGAGGTCGCGACCAGCGCCGAGCTGGCGCAGAAGTCGCGCAAGGCCCGCCGGGAGACCGGCATGACCGGCCCCGCGACCCAGCAGTCCAGCAGCAACACGAGGGGAGGGACCCGCTAGTGGGTCAGAAGGTCAACCCGCACGGGTTCCGGCTCGGGATCACCACCGACTACAAGTCCCGGTGGTACGCGGACAAGCTGTACAAGGACTACGTCAAGGAAGACGTCGCGATCCGCAAGCTCATGTCCAAGGGCATGGAGCGGGCCGGCATCTCCAAGGTGGAGATCGAGCGCACGCGTGACCGCGTCCGCGTCGACATCCACACCGCCCGCCCGGGCATCGTCATCGGCCGCCGCGGCGCCGAGGCCGACCGCATCCGCGGCGAGCTGGAGAAGCTCACCGGCAAGCAGGTGCAGCTGAACATCCTCGAGGTCAAGAACCCCGAGTCCGACGCGCAGCTGGTCGCCCAGGGCGTGGCCGAGCAGCTCTCCAGCCGGGTCAGCTTCCGCCGTGCCATGCGCAAGGCGATGCAGTCGGCGCAGCGCAGCCCGCAGGTCAAGGGCATCCGGGTGCAGTGCTCGGGCCGCCTCGGCGGCACGGAGATGAGCCGCTCGGAGTTCTACCGCGAGGGTCGCGTCCCGCTGCACACGCTGCGCGCGAACATCGACTACGGCATCTACGAGGCCCGCACCACCTTCGGCCGCATCGGCGTCAAGGTGTGGATCTACAAGGGTGACGTCAGCGGCTCCCGCGCCGAGCGCGAGGCCCTCGAGGCCCTCGCCGCCCGCCAGGGCCAGCGTCGCGAGCGCCCGCAGCGCCCGCGTCGCTCGGGCTCGTCGGGCACGACCGCCGGTGGCACCGAGGCCGGCCGCGCCGCGGCCACCGAGGGCACCGGACCTGCCGTCGACACCACCGCGAGCACCGTCGCCATCTCCTCCGGCGACGTCGCCCCGGAGACGACCGTCGCCGAGGTCGCCGGTCCGGAGGCCACCGCTGCCGCCGAGGCTGTGTCCGCGGAGACCCCGCCCACCCAGCCGACCGAGAACACGGAGAGCTGAGCCATGCTCATCCCACGGCGCGTCAAGCACCGCAAGCAGCACCACCCCAGCCGGTCGGGCCGGGCCAAGGGCGGCACCGAGATCAACTTCGGCGAGTTCGCGATCCAGGCCCTCGAGCCGGCCTACGTGACCAACCGTCAGATCGAGTCCGCTCGTATCGCCATGACGCGGCACATCAAGCGTGGCGGCAAGGTGTGGATCTCGATCTACCCGGACCGTCCGCTGACCAAGAAGCCGGCCGAGACCCGCATGGGTTCCGGCAAGGGCTCGCCCGAGTGGTGGGTGGCCAACGTCAAGCCCGGCCGCGTGCTGTTCGAGCTGTCCGGTGTCGCCGAGCCCGTGGCCCGCGAGGCCATGCGTCGCGCGATCCACAAGCTGCCGATGAAGTGCCGCTTCATCACGCGAGAAGGAGAAGTGTGATGGCCGCCGGTCTGACCGCTCCCGAGCTGCGCGAGCTCTCCGCCGACGAGCTCGCCTCGCGGCTGCGCGAGTCCAAGGAAGAACTCTTCAACCTGCGGTTCCAGGTGGCCACCGGCCAGCTGGACAACAACCGGCGACTGCAGACCGTCCGCCGCGACATCGCCCGGATCTACACGATCATGCGCGAGCGCGAGCTGGGTCTCTCGGTCGCCCCGAACGAGGGTGTGGCATGAGCGAGACCCAGGAAGCTACCGGCCCCGGCCTGGCCGGCCGCGGCTACCGCAAGGTCCGCGAGGGCCTGGTCGTCAGCGACAAGATGGAGAAGACCATCGTCGTCGAGGTCGAGGACCGCGTGAAGCACGCGCTCTACGGCAAGGTCATCCGCCGCACGACCAAGCTCAAGGTCCACGACGAGCAGGGGGTCGCCGGCATCGGTGACCGCGTGCAGATCATGGAGACCCGGCCGATGTCGGCCACCAAGCGGTGGCGGCTCGTCTCGGTCGTCGAGAAGGCCAAGTAACGAGGCGGCCCTCCGGGGCCGCAGCGGGTAGGAGTACCCTGGACCATCGGCGCGCATCTCACCCTCCGGGGCCGCGCGCGCCGCATCCCGGTTCCCGTGCTCGAGACGCACCGGCGGCTGCCGCCGCCGGCGCGTCGGCACGAGGGGCCGGACAGCCGGTTCACCGTTCCGGCCCGGCTGTCACCACGAAGTATTTGGGAGTAGCACGTGATCCAGCAGGAGTCGCGACTGCGTGTCGCCGACAACACCGGTGCGAAGGAGATCCTCTGCATCCGGGTGCTCGGCGGCTCGGGGCGACGCTACGCGGGCATCGGCGACATCATCGTCGCCACCGTGAAGGACGCGCTGCCGGGTGCCGGTGTGAAGAAGGGTGACGTCGTCAAGGCCGTCATCGTCCGCACCGTCAAGGAGCGCCGTCGCCCCGACGGTTCCTACATCCGGTTCGACGAGAACGCCGCGGTCATCATCCGCGACAGCGGCGACCCGCGCGGGACCCGCATCTTCGGGCCCGTCGGCCGGGAGCTGCGCGACAAGCGCTTCATGCGGATCATCTCGCTCGCCCCGGAGGTGCTGTGATCATGGCTGCCACGAGCAACGGCAAGACGCCGTCCATGAAGGTCAAGAAGGGCGACACCGTCCTGGTCCTCGCCGGCCGGGACAAGGGTGCCAAGGGCCGCGTCATCGCCGCCTACCCGAAGCTGCAGAAGGTCCTGGTCGAGGGCGTCGGACGGGTGAAGAAGCACACCCGCATCAGCTCGAACCAGCGCGGCGCCCAGCAGGGCGGGATCGTCACGCAGGAGGCTCCCATCCACGTGAGCAACGTGATGGTGATCGACTCCGAGGAGAAGCCGACCCGCGTCGGCTACCGCAAGGACGAGGAAGGCCGCAGCATCCGTGTCTCGCGGCGGACCGGTAAGGACCTCTGAACATGAGCGCACCCACCCGCGAGCTGCCCCGCATGCTCGCCAACTACCGCGAGAACATCGTGCCGGCCCTCCAGGGCGAGTTCGGCTACGACAACGTCATGCAGATCCCGCGCCTGACGAAGATCGTCGTCAACATGGGCGTCGGCGAGGCGACCCGAGACGCGAAGCTGATGGACGGCGCGGTCCGCGACCTCACCGCCATCACCGGGCAGAAGCCGGCCGTCGTCCGCGCCCGCAAGTCCATCGCCCAGTTCAAGCTGCGCGAGGGCATGCCGATCGGCGCCAAGGTCACCCTCCGCGGCGACCGCATGTGGGAGTTCCTCGACCGCCTGCTGTCGCTCGCCCTGCCCCGCATCCGTGACTTCCGCGGCCTGAACGCCAAGCAGTTCGACGGTCACGGCAACTACACGTTCGGGCTCACCGAGCAGTCGATGTTCCGCGAGATCGACGTCGACAAGATCGACCGGCCGCGCGGCATGGACATCACGCTGGTCACCACCGCCACGACCGACGAGGAGGGTCGCGAGCTGCTCCGCCAGCTCGGCTTCCCCTTCGCCGGCCAGCCCGTCGTCACGACCGTCCGCTGAGTCGGGCAGGAGAGAAGCAATGGCCAAGAAGGCGCTGATCAACAAGGCGGCCCGCAAGCCCAAGTTCGCGGTCCGTGGCTACACCCGCTGCCAGCGGTGCGGTCGTCCGCACTCGGTGTTCCGCAAGTTCGGCCTGTGCCGGATCTGCCTGCGCGAGATGGCGCACGCCGGGGAGCTCCCGGGCGTGAAGAAGAGCTCCTGGTAACGCAGCACGACCCCTCGCACCACTCCCAGCACCACTGATCGCCGACAGGCCCGGCGCCAAGTCCCCGAGACCCGGCGCACGAGGAACCGCGGCGAGAGAGGCAACACCCGACATGACGATGACCGACCCGATCGCAGACATGCTGACGCGTCTGCGGAACGCCAACCAGGCGTACCACGACTCCGCGGTCATGCCGTCCTCCAAGCTGAAGACGCACATCGCCGAGATCCTCCAGCAGGAGGGTTACATCGGCGGCTGGCGCGTGGACGACGTGGAGAAGGACGGCAGCACGTTCAAGCAGCTGGTGGTCGACCTCAAGTACGGCCCCAACCGCGAGCGCAGCATCGCCGGCGTCCGCCGCGTCTCCAAGCCGGGACTGCGCGTGTACGCGAAGTCCACCGCGCTGCCCAAGGTGCTCGGCGGCCTGGGCGTGGCGATCATCTCCACGTCCACCGGGCTGCTCACCGACAAGCAGGCGAACAAGAAGGGCGTGGGTGGGGAAGTCCTCGCCTACGTCTGGTAAGAGGAGCGAGCGAAGATGTCACGGATCGGACGACTCCCGATCGCCGTGCCCGGTGGTGTGGACGTCGGCATCGACGGACAGACGATCAGCGTGAAGGGACCGAAGGGCGAGCTCCGCCACACGGTCGCCGCGCCGATCACCGTCGAGCGCGACGAGGACGGCACGCTGCGGGTGCAGCGCCCCAACGACGAGCGGCAGAACCGCGCCCTCCACGGGCTCTCGCGGACCCTGATCGCCAACATGATCACCGGCGTCACCGAGGGGTACACCAAGACCCTCGAGATCGTCGGTGTCGGTTACCGCGTCCAGGCGCGCGGCTCGGACCTCGAGTTCGCCCTGGGCTTCAGCCACCCGGTGCCCGTCAAGGCACCGGACGGCATCACCTTCGCCGTCGAGAGCCCGACCCGCCTGCGGGTCAGCGGCATCGACAAGCAGCTCGTCGGCGAGGTCGCAGCCAAGATCCGCAAGATCCGCAAGCCCGACCCGTACAAGGGCAAGGGCGTGCGGTACCAGGGCGAGGTCGTCAAGCGCAAGGTCGGGAAGACGGGTAAGTGATGGCTCAGGCAGAGAAGTCCGCTCGGGTCCACAAGCCCGTCGGCACCGACATCAGCACGGCGCGCCGCGTCTCGCGGCTGCGTCGCCACAACCGGCTGCGCAAGCGCGTCTCCGGTACCGCCGAGCGTCCGCGCCTGGTGGTCAAGCGGAGCTCGCGCCACATCCACGTGCAGGTCGTCGACGACACCGTCGGCCGCACCGTGGTCAGCGCCTCCACGATGGACGCCGGCCTCCGCGGCGCCGAGGGCGACAAGTCCGCCCTGGCCCGCCAGGTGGGTGCCCTGGTGGCGGAGCGGGCGAAGGCCGCCGGCATCTCGGCGGTCGTCTTCGACCGCGGTGGCAACCGGTACGCCGGGCGGATCGCCGCCCTGGCCGACGGTGCCCGCGAGGGTGGTCTGGACTTCTGATGACCACCCACACCAGCAGCACGAGCGAGCAGATCGAGAGGGACGTCTGATGCCAGGACCACAGCGACGCGGCGGCGGCGCCGGCGGCGGCAACGACCGCCGTGACCGTCGTGACGGCGGGCGGGGCCCCGGCGGCGCACCCGCCGAGAAGAGCAACTACATCGAGCGCGTGGTGGCCATCAACCGCGTGTCCAAGGTCGTCAAGGGTGGTCGGCGCTTCAGCTTCACCGCCCTGGTGATCGTGGGCGACGGCGACGGCACCGTGGGCGTCGGCTACGGCAAGGCCAAGGAGGTGCCCGCGGCCATCGCCAAGGGCGTCGAGGAGGCCAAGAAGCACTTCTACAAGGTGCCTCGCATCGCCAGCACCATCCCGCACCCCGTGCAGGGTGAGGCGGCGGCCGGTGTCGTGCTGCTCAAGCCGGCCAGCCCCGGTACCGGTGTCATCGCCGGTGGCCCGGTGCGCGCCGTCCTCGAGTGCGCCGGCATCCACGACGTGCTCTCCAAGAGCCTCGGGTCCTCGAACCCGATCAACATCGTGCACGCCACGATGCAGGCGCTGAAGGACCTCGTCCGTCCCGAGGAGATCGCGGCCCGCCGCGGTCTGCCCCTGGAGGACGTCGCCCCGGCAGCCATGCTCCGTGCCCGTGCGGGCCAGGGGGTCTGAGATGGCGCAGCTCAAGGTCACCCAGATCAAGTCGGCCATCGGCACGAAGCCCAACCAGCGCCAGACGCTGCGCTCGCTGGGCCTCAAGCGGATCCACGACTCGGTCGTCCAGGAGGACCGTCCCGAGATCCGCGGGATGGTCGCGACGGTGCCGCACCTGGTCACCGTCGAGGAAGTCTGAGGGAGGACTCGCCATGACACTGAAGGTCCACCACCTGCGTCCGGCTCCCGGCGCCCACACCGCCAAGACCCGCGTGGGTCGCGGTGAGGGCTCCAAGGGCAAGACGGCCGGCCGCGGCACCAAGGGCACCGGCGCGCGGGGCAACACGTCCGCCCGCTTCGAGGGCGGCCAGACCCCGCTGCACATGCGGCTGCCCAAGCTGTCGGGCTTCAAGTCCCCGAACAAGGTCGTCTTCCAGGTCGTCAACCTCGACCGGATCGCGGCGCTCTTCCCGCAGGGCGGCACGGTCAACCCGGACACCCTCGCCGAGGCCGGTGCGGTCCGCCGCAACCAGCCGGTGAAGGTCCTGGGCACCGGCGAGCTCGGCGGCGTCAAGGTCGACGTCCAGGCGCACGCCTTCTCCTCGGCCGCGGCCGAGAAGATCGGCGCCGCCGGGGGCAGCACGACCCGCATCTGATCGGTCCCCCACCGGCCCCACCGCTCGCGCGGTGGGGCCCGCAGGGGGGACACCACGGGCCCGTCCTGCTCCGCGGGACGGGCCCGTTGCTAATCTCAGCCGACCAACTAGGGGAGGGCACGTGCTGCAGGCGTTCGCCGCTGCGTTCCGGACGCCAGATCTCCGGCGCAAGCTGCTGTTCTCCCTGGCGATCATCGCCGTCTACCGGCTGGGTGCGCAGGTGCCCGGGCCGGGGGTGTCGGTCGAGGCCATCAACAACTGCCTCGACATCGCCCAGTCCGGCTCCCAGCGGGACATCTACTCGCTGGTGAACCTCTTCTCCGGCGGTGCGCTGCTGCGCCTGTCGGTCTTCGCGCTCGGCATCATGCCGTACATCACCGCGAGCATCATCGTCCAGCTGCTGGTCGTCGTCATCCCGCGCTTCGAGCAGCTGAAGAAGGAAGGGCAGTCGGGTCAGGCGAAGCTGACCCAGTACACCCGCTACCTGACGATCGCCCTCGCGGTCCTGCAGAGCACGGGCATCATCGCGCTGGCCCGTAGCGGCCAGCTCTTCCCCGGCTGCTCCGAGCCGATCATCCCGTCGGACTCCGTGTGGACGACGGTGATCCTGGTGGTCGCGCTGACCGCCGGCACGGCGCTGGTCATGTGGCTCGGCGAGCTGCTCACCGAGCGCGGCATCGGCAACGGCATGTCGGTGCTGATCTTCACCTCGATCGCCGCCCGCATCCCCGCTGAGGGCGGGTCGATCCTTCAGACCCGCGGCGTCCTGGTCTTCACCGTCGTCTGCGCCTTCGCGATCCTCATCATCGGCGCGGTCGTGTACGTGGAGCAGGCGCAACGGCGCATCCCGGTGCAGTACGCCAAGCGCATGGTCGGACGCCGCATGTACGGCGGCACGTCGACGTACCTGCCGCTGAAGGTGAACCAGGCCGGCGTCATCCCGGTCATCTTCGCCTCGTCGCTGCTGTACCTGCCGCAGCTGATCAGCCAGCTGCAGGGCGACGAGACCGGCTCGGTGCGGCGGTTCTTCGAGAACTACATCATCGACCAGAGCAGCCCGGTGCACGTCGCGCTGTACTTCGCGCTGATCGTCTTCTTCACGTACTTCTACGTGTCGATCACATTCAACCCGGAGGAGCGGGCCGACGACATGAAGCGCTACGGCGGCTTCATCCCCGGCATCCGCCCGGGTCGCCCGACGGCGGAGTACCTGCAGTACGTGCTGTCGCGGATCACCCTCCCCGGCGCCCTCTACCTCGGGATCGTCGCCGTGCTGCCGAACTTCTTCCTCGCGGTGACGCAGGAGGGGCAGAACCAGAACTTCCCGTTCGGCGGGACCGCTGTGCTGATCATGGTCGGAGTGGGGTTGGAGACGGTGAAGCAGATCGAGACGCAGTTGAACCAGCGCAACTACGAAGGGTTCCTGAAGTAGTGCGCGTCGTCCTGCTGGGGCCGCCCGGAGCGGGCAAGGGCACCCAGGCGCAGTTCATCGCCGGTCGTCTCGCCGTCCCGGCGATCTCCACCGGTGACATCTTCCGCGCCAACGTCAGCGGTCAGACCGAGCTCGGCCAGAAGGCCAAGGTCTTCATGGACGCCGGTGACCTGGTGCCGGACGAGATCACCGTCGCCATGGTCAAGGACCGCCTCGCCGAGCCCGACGCCAAGGCCGGCTTCCTGCTCGACGGCTTCCCGCGGACCATCGCGCAGGCCGAGCAGCTCGCCGAGTCGCTGGGCGACCTCGGCCACGGCCTGGACCGCGTCCTCGAGCTCGTCGTCGAGGAGGAGGAGCTGGTCCGCCGGCTGTCCGGGCGACGCATGCTCGTCGACGGCCAGATGGTGCAGCGCGACGACGACAAGCCCGAGACCGTGCGGCACCGGCTCGAGGTGTACCGGGAACAGACCGCGCCGCTGTCCGGGTTCTACGAGGGCGAGGGCCTGCTCGCCCGGATCGACGCCATCGGCGCGGTCGAGGAGGTGACGGAGCGGGCGCTCCGTGCACTCGGCGTCGACCCCGACGGCGCGCCCCCGGCCGGCGCCTGAGGCCGGTCGGCTGTGCACGGCGACCGTCGTGAGGCGTTGCTGGCGCGGGTGCCGCTGCTGGCGAAGTGGAGTGGACGCATGATCCAGATCAAGTCGGCGCAGGAGATCGAGCGCATGCGCGCCTCCGGTCTCGTGACCGCCGGTGCGCACGCCGCCATGAAGGCGGCGCTGCGCCCGGGCATCACCACCGGTGAGCTCGACGCCATCGCGGAGGACCACATCCGGTCGCAGGGCGCGGTGCCGAACTTCCTCGGCTACCACGGCTTCACCGGCACCATCTGCGCGTCGATCAACGACGAGGTCGTCCACGGCATCCCGGACCCGGACCGCGTGCTGGTCGAGGGGGACAACATCTCCCTGGACTGCGGCGCCATCCTCGACGGCTGGCACAGCGACTCCGCCGTCACGCTGACGGTGGGGGAGGCCTCGGCCGAGGACGCCGAGTTGCTGGCCGTGACGGAACGGTCGATGTGGGCCGGGCTGGCCCGGGCGCTGGCCGGGGGGCGGCTGACCGACATCAGCCACGCCGTGGAGGAGTCGATCCGGTCCCACGACCACCACTACGGGATCGTCGACCACTACGGCGGCCACGGCATCGGCACCGAGATGCACCAGGACCCGCACGTGCTGAACTACGGCCGCGCGGGCCGGGGACCCAAGCTCGTGCCCGGTCTGGTGCTGGCGATCGAGCCGATGGTCACCGTGGGGGACCCGGCCACCGTCGAGCTGGAGGACGGCTGGACCGTGGTGACGAAGGACGGCTCGCGGGCCGCCCACTTCGAGCACACCGTGGCGATCACCCCCGAGGGCCCCTGGGTCCTGACCGCCGAGGACGGCGGCGTCGCCGGGCTGGCGCCGTTCGGCGTGGCCGCGCGGTCCTGAACCGCCGGCGGGTGTAGCCCACCCCTCACGGGGGCCGGTTGGGAACCCGTGTGGCGTCAGGTACGATTCCCTGTGGCGCTAGCGCCGTTCTTTCGTCGTGCTGTGGCCGCGTGACGGGGAACGCCCTCTGCGACAGCGCCTGCACCACCTGTTCTGCAAACCACCGAGCGCTGCGTCCCGGGTCCGACCGCGGGCGCGTGCGAGGCACGAGTACCACCGAGTCAAGGAGTGCGTGTAGGGCATGGCGAAGAAGGACGGGGCCATCGAGGTCGAGGGTCGCGTCGTCGAGCCGCTGCCCAACGCGATGTTCCGGGTCGAACTGCAGAACGGGCACCGGGTGCTCGCCCACATCAGCGGCAAGATGCGTCAGCACTACATCCGCATCCTGCCCGAGGACCGCGTGGTCGTGGAGCTCTCGCCCTACGACCTGACGCGCGGTCGCATCGTCTACCGCTACAAGTAACTGCTCGGCCAGCGACTGCCCTCCGGCAGAGACGCGGCCGGCACACGATCGAGGAATGAGGGGCGGCACCGGTGAAGGTCCAGCCGTCGGTGAAGAAGATCTGCGACAAGTGCAAGGTGATCCGCCGGCACGGCCGGGTCATGGTCATCTGCGACAACGCCCGGCACAAGCAGCGCCAGGGCTGAGGGAGTACCAGGACATGGCACGACTGGCAGGCGTCGACCTCCCCCGCGAGAAGCGGCTGGAGATCGCGCTGACCTACATCTACGGCATCGGCAAGACCCACGCCAAGGAGACCCTGGCCGCGACGGGCGTCAGCCCGGACCTGCGCGTCAAGGACCTCGGCGACGAGGACCTGCTGAAGCTGCGCGACTACATCGACGAGCACTTCCGCGTCGAGGGTGACCTGCGCCGCGAGGTGGCCGCCGACATCCGCCGCAAGGTGGAGATCGGTTGCTACCAGGGGCTGCGTCACCGCCGTGGGCTCCCCGTCCGCGGTCAGCGCACCAAGACGAACGCGCGCTCGAGCAAGGGCCCGCGCAAGACCATCGCGGGCAAGAAGAAGGCCCGCTGACCCACAGCACGGCGACGTGCGGTCACGGCGACCCGTGAGGGCGGGAGTGACCGCGCAGCACGTGCGCTGCCGGACGGCAGCAACCCCAGGCCACAGCAACTGAAGGAAACCGGAGAGACATGCCTCCCAGGGCTCGCACCGCGGCTGGTGCCAAGAAGGTCCGCCGCAAGGAGAAGAAGAACGTCGCCCACGGCGCCGCGCACATCAAGAGCACGTTCAACAACACGATCGTGTCGATCACCGACCCCAACGGCAACGTGATCAGCTGGGCCTCCGCCGGCCACGTCGGCTTCAAGGGCTCGCGCAAGTCCACGCCGTTCGCGGCGCAGATGGCTGCCGAGAACGCCGCGCGCAAGGCGCAGGAGCACGGCATGCGCAAGGTCGACGTCTTCGTGAAGGGCCCTGGCTCCGGTCGCGAGACGGCCATCCGCTCCCTGCAGGCCACCGGCCTCGAGGTCGGGCAGATCCAGGACGTGACGCCGCAGCCGCACAACGGCTGCCGCCCCAAGAAGCGCCGCCGGGTCTGACCGGTCACTGACGAGACGAAACAGGAGTATTTGACGTGGCCCGTTACACCGGAGCCGATTGCCGCCTCTGCCGGCGCGAGAAGATGAAGCTGTTCCTCAAGGGCAGCAAGTGCGAGTCCGCGAAGTGCCCGATCGAGATCCGGCCCTACCCGCCGGGCGAGCACGGCCGCGGCCGCACCAAGGACAGCGAGTACCTGCTCCAGCTGCGCGAGAAGCAGAAGGCCCGCCGCATCTACGGCGTGCTCGAGAAGCAGTTCCGCGGTTACTACGAAGAGGCCAACCGCAAGAGCGGCAAGACCGGCGAGGTCCTGCTCCAGATCCTGGAGTCCCGCCTCGACAACGTGGTCTACCGCGCCGGCTTCGCCGAGTCCCGCGACATGGCCCGCCAGCTGGTGCGCCACGGCCACATCCGGGTGAACGGCCGCAAGGTCGACATCCCCTCGTACCGGGTGTCGGAGAACGACATCGTCGAGGTGGCCGAGAAGTCCCGCACGATGCTGCCGTTCGAGGTCGCCCAGGCCCGCGCCGGCGAGCGCCCCGTGCCCCCGTGGCTCGAGGTCATCAGCAGCCAGCTGCGCGTGCTCGTCCACAACATCCCGGCCCGCCAGGTGATCGACACCCCGGTCCAGGAGCAGCTGATCGTGGAGCTCTACTCGAAGTAGCACCACCGGGCTCCGGCGGGCGGACAGATGCCCGCCGGAGCCAGCACCACCCCCTCACGGCGTCATATGGCGGTCGCCGGAGGACCTGGAGGAGAAACACCATGCTCATCGCACAGCGCCCCACCCTCACCGAGGAGACCATCTCGGAGCAGCGCTCGCGGTTCGTCATCGAGCCGCTCGAGCCGGGCTTCGGCTACACCCTCGGCAACTCCCTGCGCCGCACGCTCCTGTCGTCGATCCCCGGCGCTGCTGTCACCAGCATCCGGATCGAGGGCACCCTGCACGAGTTCACCACCGTGCCGGGCGTCAAGGAGGACGTCACCGAGCTGATCCTGAACCTCAAGGGCCTGGTGGTCAGCTCCGACTCCGACGAGCCGGTGACCATGTACCTGCGCAAGCAGGGCCCCGGTGAGGTCACGGCCGCGGACATCGCGCCGCCGGCCGGCGTCGAGGTGCACAACCCCGACCTGCACATCGCCACCCTCAACGGCAAGGGCCGCCTCGAGGTCGAGCTCGTCGTCGAGCGCGGTCGCGGCTACGTCCCGGCCCCGCAGAACAAGCAGCCCGGCCAGGAGATCGGCCGCATCCCGGTCGACTCGATCTACTCGCCGGTCCTCAAGGTGACCTACGCGGTCGAGGCGACCCGTGTCGAGCAGCGCACCGACTTCGACCGCCTCGTGGTCGACGTCGAGACCAAGCCCTCCATCGCCCCCCGCGACGCCATCGCGTCCGCGGGGTCGACGCTGGTCGAGCTGTTCGGCCTGCTGCGCGAGCTGAACGTGGACGCCGAGGGCATCGAGGTCGGGCCCAGCCCGGCCGAGGCCGCCGACATCGCGAACTTCTCGATGCCGATCGAGGACATGGACCTCACCGTCCGGTCCTACAACTGCCTCAAGCGCGAGGGCGTGCACACCGTCGGTGAGCTCGTCACCCGCTCCGAGGCCGACCTGCTCGACATCCGCAACTTCGGTGCGAAGTCGATCGACGAGGTCAAGATGAAGCTCGCGGCGATGGGCCTGGCCCTGAAGGACAGCCCGCCCGGGTTCATCCCCACCTCGATCGAGAGCTACGACGAGGGCTACGAGACCGACGCCTACCAGGGCACGGCCGAGTTCGCCCCGGGCTACGAGCAGGCGCAGTACGACGAGGGCTCCTACCAGGAGACCGAGCAGCTCTGAGGCGCGTCGGCCGGCGGGGGACACCCCGCCGGCCGCACGGGCCTCCGGCCCGGCACGCTGACCAGCAACGACAGCACGACCACGGAACGCAGCCGCCCCCGCACCGGCCGGCAGCCTGAGGAAGGACCGACATGCCCACCCCCACCAAGGGTCCCCGTCTCGGCGGATCCCCCGCGCACCAGCGGCTGATGCTGGCCAACCTGGCCACGTCGCTGTTCGAGCACGGGCGGATCACCACCACCGAGGCCAAGGCCAAGCGGCTGCGTCCCCTGGCCGAGAAGCTGGTGACCTTCGCCAAGCGGGGCGACCTGCACGCTCGCCGCCAGGTGATGACGACGATCCGTGACAAGGACGTCGTGCACACCCTCTTCGCCGAGATCGGCCCGCGCTTCGCGAACCGGCCGGGCGGCTACACCCGCATCACCAAGGTCGGTCCGCGCAAGGGCGACAACGCCCCCATGGCCGTCATCGAGCTCGTCGAGGCGCTGACCGTGGCCCAGCAGGCCGTCGGCGAGGCCGAGCGCGCCCGCGGCACGCAGTTCGCCGCCGGTGCCGGGGCCTCCGCCGCTGCCGGTGAGGTCACCGCCGACGCCGTCGAGCCGGCTGCCGCGGACGAGTCCGCCGACAGCGCGGACTCCGCCGACAGCGCCGACTCGGCGGACTCCGCCGACTCGGCCGACAGCCCGGACGAGGCCGGCGACGCCACCGCGGAGGCGGACGCCGGCACGGACGGCGCCAAGTGACCAGCTCCACGGGGGCCGAGCCGGGCCCCGGCGCCGGCGCCTCCGGTGTGCAGGCCGGCGGCGGTGACCAGGGCGCGACCTTCGAGGGCGAGACCACCGGTCCCGGCGGCGACACCTCACCGGCCGTGGTCGACCTCACCGTCACCGACGAGGCCCAGCAGGTCGTGACCGACGTCTACAACCCGGACGGCGAGCGCCAGGACGACGGCGACGTCGACCGGCAGCCGACCGCGGAGAACGGCGTCGTGGTCGAGGGAGAGGACATCTCCCCGGAGGTGGCGGACGCCGCTGCCGCCGAGGTCAACGCCGCCGAGCAGGGCGACGCCGCGACGGCCAGCCTGCACGCCCCCGGGGGCGAGTCGGCTCCCGACCCGCGCTGACGCCCCGAGCACGCTGAGCACCGGACACTCGGACGAGCCCGCCACCGACACCGGTGGCGGGCTCGTCCGTCTCCGTCTCTCGGTGGCCTACGACGGCACGGCGCTGCACGGCTGGGCCCGCCAGCCCGCCCAGCGGACGGTGCAGGGCGACCTCGAGCAGGCGCTGGCCACCGTCCTGCGCACACCGGTCGAGCTGACCGTGGCCGGCCGGACCGACGCCGGCGTGCACGCCACCGGGCAGGTGGCGCACTGCGACGTCCCCCGGGAGCTCTGGGAGCAGCAGCGCGACCGCCTGGTGCGCCGGCTGCGCGGGATCCTGCCGCCCGACATCGCCGTCCCGGCCGTGGTCGAGGCGCACCCCGACTTCGACGCCCGCTTCGCCGCCCTGGGCCGGCACTACGTCTACCGGCTGACCGACGCCCCGTGGGGGCCGCCGCCGCTGCGCCGAGCCGACACCGTCGCCTGGCCCCGGACCCTGGACGCGGACGCGATGGCGGCGGCCGCGGCGCTGCTCCTCGGCGAGCACGACTTCGCGGCCTTCTGCCGCCGTCGGGAGGGCGCCACGACGATCCGGACCCTGCTGGCCCTGGACGTGGTGCGGGACGGCGAGCTGGTGCGGATCTCGGCGTCCGCCGACGCGTTCTGCCACTCGATGGTGCGCAGCCTGGTCGGCGCGCTGACCGCGGTCGGTGAGGGGCGGCGCGCCCCCGCCTGGCCGGCGGAGCTGCTGGCCCGCGACGAGCGGGCCGGCGAGGTGCCCGTCGCGCCCGCGGGTGGGCTGACGCTGGTCCGGGTGGACTACCCGCCGGACGACATGCTGGCCGACCGCGCGCTGCTCACCCGGGCCCGCCGGGCCTAGCCGCGGCAGCCACCGCCTCGGCGATCGGGGTGTCGCCGGCGACGAGCTCGACCACCAGGCCGTCGCGCCGGGCGTCGATCAGCGCCACCAGCACCGCGGCGACGTCGTCCCGGGAGATGCTGCCGTAACCGGTGCTGCGGGCCAGCCGCACGCGCCCGGTGCCGGGGTCGTCGGTGAGCCCGCCGGGCCGCAGCACGGTCGTGGCCAGGCCCGGGCGGGGGAGGACGTCCTGCTCGGCGCGCAGCTTGGCCTGCAGGTACACGGCGAAGACCGGGTCCATCCCGTCCGGCGTGCCCTCGCGGGCCTGCTCGACACCCATGGAGGACACCAGCACGTACGGGCGCACCCCGGCGCGCTCGGCGGCGTCGGCGAGCAGCACGGCCGCGCCGTGATCGACGGTGTGCTTGCGCGCCTCGCCGCTGCCCGGGCCGGCACCGGCGGCGAAGACCACCGCGTCAGCACCGCGGGCGACGTCGGCCAGCGCTTCGACCGACGCCTGCTCGAGGTCGAGGACGACGGGCTGCACCCCGTCGGCGCGCAGGTCCGCCTCGTGGTCGGGGTTGCGGACCAGGCCGAGGACGGTGTCGCCGCGGGCGGCCAGCAGGCGGCCGAGGCGGCGGGCGACCTGCCCGTGGGCGCCGGCGACGAGGATGCGCATGGGCGGGGCCCTACCCGTGGAGCTGCGCGGCTACCGCCCGGGCGCGGGCGAGGTCCTCCGGTGTGTCGCAGTCCACCCACGGCGGCGGGGTCCCGGGCGGCACGTCCGGGCGCAGGCGGTCGACCGCGAGCCCGGCCAGCAGCCCGCGCAGGGACGACGGCCCGCCGGCCGGGGCGAGCACGGCGCGCAGGGCGTCGGTCCGCCAGGCGCCGAGCAGGTACTGGTCGCGGCCGCCGTCGTCGACGACGAGGACACCGTCCCCGGTGAGGGCCGCGCGCAGCTCGGTGACCAGCTCGGCCGGGAGGAACGGGAGGTCCCCGGCCAGCAGCACGACGACGGGGCTGCCGATCTCCGCCAGGCCCGCCCGGAGCGCCGCCACCGGGCCGCCGCCCGGCGGGTCCTCCCGGACCACGACGACGTCGGCCGGCACCGGCTGGGGCGGGCCGACCACGACCCGGCGCTCGGCGCCGGCGACCGCGTCCAGCACGGCGGCCAGCAGCGTGCGGCCGCCCACCTCCAGCTGCGGCTTGGCCTGCCCGCCCAGCCGCTCGGCCCGGCCGCCGGCGAGCACGACGGCGGCGTACGGGGGCAGCTGGTCCACGGGCGCCACCGTAGGCGCGTGGGTACCGTCCCTGCCGTGGGACGAGTCACCAGCCGGACACCGGTCCTGCGCATCCGCGGCACGCAGCGCAGCACCCGGCCGGACACCGTGGCCGCGGAGGAACCGCTGGAGATCCGCCTGGCCGGCAGCCCGCTCGCGGTCACCATGCGCACGCCGGGCGACGACTTCGACCTCGTGCACGGGTTCCTGGCCACCGAGGGGGTCATCGCCGGGCCGGACGACGTCGCCGGGCTGCGCTACTGCGACTCCGTCGACGCCGACGGCCGCAACACCTACAACGTCGTCGACGTGGACCTCGCCCCCGGCGTCCCCGTCCCGGACACCGGTCTGGAGCGGAACTTCTACACCTCCAGCTCGTGCGGCGTCTGCGGCAAGGCGAGCATCGACGCCATCCGGACGAAGACGGCCTTCGACGTCGCCGCGGACGACGTGCGGCTGCCGCTGGAGACGTTGCTGGCGCTGCCCGACCGGTTGCGCGCCGAGCAGGAGGTCTTCGACAAGACCGGGGGGCTGCACGCCGCCGGGCTGTTCTCCGCCGACGGCGGGCTGCACGCGCTCCGGGAGGACGTCGGCCGGCACAACGCGGTGGACAAGGTCATCGGCGACGGCGTCCGCGCGGGGCGGCTGCCGCTGACCGGTCAGGTGCTGATGGTGAGCGGCCGCGCCAGCTTCGAGCTGACCCAGAAGGCGGCGATGGCGGGCATCCCGGTGCTGGCGGCGGTCTCGGCGCCGTCGTCCCTGGCGGTGGAGCTGGCGCGCGAGGTGGGCATCACGCTGGTCGGGTTCCTGCGCGGCGACGGCTGCAACGTCTACACGCGCACGGAGCGGATCGTCCTGCCCGACTGACTCAGTGGTCGCCGCCTCGCAGCTGGCTGACCAGGTGGGGGAGCAGCGGGCCCAGGACGGCGAGCCCGTCCTCCACGCCGCCGGTCGAGCCGGGGAGGTTGACGATGAGCGTGCGCCCGGCGGTGCCGGCCAGGCCGCGGGAGAGCACCGCGGTGGGCACGCCGTTGTCGGCCCCGTACCGGCGGACCGCCTCGGCGATGCCGGGCGCCTCGCGCTCGAGCACGCGCCGGGTCGCCTCGGGGGTGACGTCGGTGGGGGAGACCCCGGTGCCGCCGGTGGTGACGACGACCTCGATGCCGGCGTCGACGGCGGCGCGCAGCACCGCCTCGAGCTCGTCGACGTCGTCCGGGCGGACCTTCGGGCCCTCGATCTGGAAGCCGAGCCCGGCCAGGCCCGCGGCCAGCGCCCGCCCGCTGCGGTCCTCGTAGACGCCGGCGGCGGCGCGGTTGGAGGCGGTGACGACGAGCGCACGCACCCCGGCGGGCAGCTCGGTCACCGGGTCCACACCCCGCTCTTGCCGCCGGACTTCCGCAGGAGACGGACGTCGGTGATCTCGGCGCGCGGGTCGACCGCCTTGACCATGTCGATCATCGTCAGCCCGGCGACGGTGACGGCGGTCAGCGCCTCCATCTCCACCCCGGTGCGGTCGGCGGTGCGCGCGGTCGCGGTGATCTCGACCGCGTCGTCGGCCACCTCGACGTCGACGGTGACCCCGTGCAGCGCGATGGGGTGGCACAGCGGCACCAGGTCTGGCGTCCGCTTGGCACCGGCGATGCCGGCGATCCGGGCGACGGCGACGGCGTCGCCCTTCGGCACGCCCGTGCCGCGCAGCAGCGCGACGACCTCGGCGCTCACCAGCACACGGCCGGCGGCCGTCGCCTCGCGGGCGGTCACCGCCTTGGCGCTGACGTCGACCATGCGCGCGGCGCCGGTCTCGTCGACGTGGGTCAGCCTCTGCTCGCTCACCGGAGCGCTCCTTCGATCAGCACGACGTCGACCTCGGCGCCGGCGGCCAGTTCGGTGACGTCCTCGGGGACGACGACCAGGCAGTTGGCGCGCGCCAGGTGGGCCACCAGGTGCGAGCCGGGCCCGCCGACCTGCGAGACCTGCCCGTCCTCGTAGCGCCCGCGCAGGAACTGCCGGCGGCCGGCGGGCGAGCGCAGCGGGCCGGTCAGCCGGGCCGGGGCGCGCAGCCGGTCCGGGGTGGAGTGCCCGAGGGCCCGCCGCAGCGCGGGGCGGACGAAGACCTCGAAGGAGACGAAGGCGCTCACCGGGTTGCCCGGCAGGGTGATCACGGGCACGCCGTCGACGGTGCCTGCGCCCTGCGGGCCCCCGGGCTGCATCGCGACCTTGCCGAACTCGACGGTGCCCAGGCCGCGGAAGGCGTCCTTGACCACCTCGTAGGCGCCGGCGCTGACCCCGCCGCTGGTGACCAGCAGGTCGGCCGACGGCAGCTCGGCGCGGACGGTGGCCAGGAACTGCTCGACGTCGTCGGGCACGAAGTGCAGCCGGCGGGGGACGCCGCCGGCCTCCTCCACGGCCGCGGCGAGCAGCAGCGAGTTGGACTCGTAGATCTGCCCGGGGGCGAGCGGTTCGCCCGGGGCGACCAGCTCGCTGCCGGTGGAGAGGACCAGCACCCGCGGCCGGCGCCGGACCGGGAGCTCGGTGAGGCCCACGGCGGCGGCCAGGCCGAGCTGCGCGGCGCCGAGCGGCGAGCCGGCGGACAGCGCGACCTCGCCGGCGCCGATGTCCTCGCCGGCCCGGCGCAGGTGGGTGCCGGCGGCCGGGGAGTCGCGGATCTCCACCTCCACGGTGCCGCCGTCGGTCAGCTCCACCGGGACGACGACGTCGGCTCCCGGGGGGAGCGGGGCCCCGGTCATGATCCGGTGCACCGTGCCCGGCGCCAGCGGGACGACGTCGGTGCGCCCGGCCGGGATGTCCTCGGCCACCGGCAGCCGCACCGGGGCGTGCCCGGCGCCACCCACCTCGGCCCAGCGTGCGGCGTACCCGTCCATCGCGGAGTTGTCGAAGCCGGGCAGCGCGACCGCCGCTCGGACGTCGCGCGCCAGCACCCGGCCGTGCGCCGCTGCCAGCGGCACGGACTCCTCGGGCAGCGGGAGGAGCAGTCCCTCGACCGCAGCCCGGTGTTCCTCGACGGTCCGCACGGGCCCATCCTGGCCGATGGGCACCGGACCGGCGCCCGGGCGGTCCACCGCGCGGGTGACGGGGGTGGTCCGGGCCGCGGCGTCCGGGGACCCCGGTTATCGTCCGGGACGTCGGCGACGGTGAGGAGGACGCGTGGCAGAGATCGACCGGATGCTCGAGGCGAACCGGGTGTGGGCCGAGGGCTTCCCCGGCAGCAAGCCGGTGCGCCCGGCCCGCAAGGTGGCCGTGGTGGCGTGCATGGACTCCCGCATCCCGCTGTTCGGCGTGCTCGGCCTCGACATCGGTGACGCGCACGTCATCCGCAACGCCGGCGGGGTCATCACCGAGGACGTCATCCGCTCGCTGACGATCAGCCAGCACGCGCTGGGCACCCGCGAGATCGTGCTGGTGCACCACACCGAGTGCGGCCTGCAGTCGACCGACGACATCTCCTTCGCCGACAAGGTGGAGGAGGCCACCGGCCGCCGTCCGCCGTGGGCGGCGCGGGCCTTCACCGACGTCGACCAGGACGTCCGGGAGTCGATGCGGCTGATCCGGGAGAGCCCCTACCTGCTCTCCCGCGAGGTGCGCGGCACCGTCTTCGACGTGGCGACGGGTCTGCTGCGCGAGATCGAGTAGGCCGCCGCGGGGAGGGGGGCGCGCCGCGGCTGGTATCGTGACCGGCTGGCGCGCGCAAGCCGGCTGGTGCCCGCGCGTCGCAACGTCTCCCGTGCTCGGTGGGGCGATCCGACCAGCCTTCCCGACAACGACGGAGGACACGAGCGCCGTGCGCACGTACACCCCCAAGCCCGGCCAGGTGGACCGGGCCTGGCTCGTCATCGACGCCACCGACGTGGTGCTCGGTCGACTGGCCAGCCAGACCGCGCAGCTCCTGCGCGGCAAGCACAAGCCGCAGTACGCCCCGCACGTCGACGTGGGTGACTTCGTCGTCATCGTCAACGCCGGGAAGGTCGCCCTGACGGGCAGCAAGCGCGACAACAAGCTGGCCTACCGCCACTCCGGTCACCCGGGTGGCCTGAAGACCATCAACGTCGGCGACCAGCTGCGCACGCACCCCGACCGCGTCATCGAGCGCGCGATCAAGGGCATGCTGCCGCACAACAGCCTGGGCCGTCAGATGCTCAAGAAGCTCAAGGTCTACGCGGGCCCCGAGCACCCCCACGCTGCGCAGCAGCCCCAGAACTACGAGATCAAGCAGGTGGCCCAGTGACCAGCGCTCTGACCGTGACCGACGCCGACGGGCGTCCGATCCAGACCGTCGGTCGCCGCAAGGAGGCCATCGTCCGGGTGCGCCTCGTGCCCGGCACCGGCCAGTTCACCTTGAACGGCCGCACGCTCGAGCAGTACTTCCCGAACAAGGTGCACCAGCAGCTCATCCGCGAGCCGTTCGTGACCCTCGAGAAGGCCGAGCAGTACGACGTCATCGCGCTCCTCAAGGGTGGCGGCGTCACCGGGCAGGCCGGCGCGCTGCGCCTCGGCATCGCCCGCGCCCTCATCGAGGTCGAGGCCGAGGACCGTCCGGCCCTCAAGAAGGCCGGCTTCCTCACCCGTGACCCGCGGGTCAAGGAGCGCAAGAAGTACGGGCTGAAGAAGGCCCGCAAGGCGCCCCAGTACTCCAAGCGCTGACCGGTACGTCCGTGGGTCGCCTGTTCGGGACCGACGGCGTCCGGGGTCGTGCCAACGCCGACCTCACGCCGGAGCTGGCGCTCTCGGTGGCTCGTGCCGCCGCAGGCGTGCTCGCCGACCGCGACGGGACCTCGCGTCCCGTCGCGGTCGTCGGCCGCGACCCCCGGGCCAGCGGGGAGATGCTGGAGGCCGCCGTCGTGGCGGGCCTGGCCAGCGCGGGGGCCGAGGTGCTCCTCGCCGGTGTCGTGCCGACGCCGGCGCTGGCGCACCTGACCGGGTCCACCGGCGCTGACCTCGGCGTCATGATCTCGGCCAGCCACAACCCGATGCCCGACAACGGCATCAAGCTGTTCAGCCGCGGCGGGCACAAGCTGCCCGACGCCCTCGAGGCCGCGATCGAGCAGGCCGTCACGGCCGGGGGCGCGACCGACCACCGCCCGACCGGGGCCGGGATCGGCCGGGTCCGCGGTCTTCCGGACGCCGCCGACGAGTACGTCGCGCACCTGCTCTCGACCGTCGACCGGCCGCTGTCCGGGTTGACCGTCGTCGTCGACGGGGCGCACGGCGCGGCCGCGGGCATCGCGCCCGAGGTCTACCGGCGTGCCGGTGCGACCGTGCACGCCATCGGCTGCGAGCCCGACGGCTGGAACATCAACGACGGCATCGGCTCGACCCACCTGGAGCCGCTGATCGAGCGGGTCCGCGCGGTGGGCGCCGACCTCGGCCTCGCCCACGACGGGGACGCCGACCGCTGCCTGGCCGTCACGGCCGACGGCGACGTCGTCGACGGCGACGCGATCCTCGCGGTGTGCGCGCTGGCGCTGCACGAGCGCGGCGCCCTGACCGGCGACACCGTCGTCGCGACCGTCATGAGCAACCTGGGCTTCCACCACACGATGCGCGACGCCGGCATCGCCGTGCGGACGACCGCGGTGGGTGACCGCTACGTGCTGGAGGCGCTGCGCGCCCACAACCTGAGCCTGGGCGGCGAGCAGAGCGGGCACCTGGTCTTCCTCGACCACGCCACCACCGGCGACGGCGTCCTCACCGGCCTGGCGCTGATGTCCCGCATGGCCGGCGCCGGGGCCTCGCTGGCCGAGCTCGCCGGCGTGGTGCAGAAGCTCCCGCAGGTGCTGATCAACGTGCCCGTCCGCGACCGCATCGCCGTCGTGGAGAGCGACGCGGTCGCCGAGGCGGTCAACGGGGTCGAGGCCGAGCTCGGCGACGCCGGCCGCGTGCTGCTGCGCCCGTCGGGTACCGAGCAGCTCGTGCGCGTCATGGTCGAGGCGCCCACCCAGGAGCAGGCCGACGAGGTGGCCCAGCGCCTCGCGGGCGTCGTCGCGGCCGTCGGCTGACCGCCGCGGTGTGACGACTGGGGTCCACGGGGACCCCTGGGGCGCCCCTGGTGCGCCACGCCGCGGCGTGGACGGATCGGTCCGCCACTGCCGGTAGCCTGGGTCAAATGTGCGGAATCGTTGGTTACGTCGGCCCTCAGGACGCCACGGGCGTGGTCCTGGAAGGCCTTCGGCGACTGGAGTACCGGGGCTACGACTCGGCGGGCATCGCCGTCGTCGCGGACGGTGAGCTCAGCTCGGCGAAGAAGGCCGGCAAGCTGGCCAACCTGGAGAAGGTGCTCGCCGAGCGGCCGCTGCCCGCCGCCACGGTGGGCATCGGGCACACCCGGTGGGCCACCCACGGCGGTCCGACCGACCGCAATGCGCACCCGCACCTGTCCGCGGACGGCTCCGTCGCGGTGATCCACAACGGGATCATCGAGAACTTCGCAGCGCTGCGCAGCGAGCTCGAGCGCACCGGCATCGAGTTCGGGTCCGAGACCGACACCGAGGTCGCCGCCCACCTGCTCGCCGCCGCCTACCGGGAGACGCCCGAGGGCGAGGGCCGGCTGGCCGAGGCCATGCGCGCGGTGTGCCGCCGCCTGGAGGGCGCCTTCACCCTCGTCGCGACCGCCGTGACCGAGCCGGACACGCTCGTCGCCGCCCGCCGCAGCAGCCCGCTGGTCGTGGGCGTCGGCGAGGGCGAGTACTTCCTCGGCTCCGACGTCGCCGCCTTCATCGGCCACACCCGCGAGGCGCGCGAGCTGGGCCAGGACCAGGTCGTCGAGATCGACCGCGCCCGCGGCCTGACCGTCACCGACTTCTCCGGCACCCCCGTCGAGCCCAAGGCCTACACGGTCGACTGGGACGCCGCCGCCGCCGAGAAGGGCGGCTACGACTGGTTCATGCTCAAGGAGATCGCCGAGCAGCCGCAGGCGGTCGCCGACACCCTGCTCGGCCGGCTGGGCGAGAGCGGCGAGCTGGTGCTCGACGAGGTCCGGCTCTCCGACCAGGAGCTGCGGGACATCGACAAGATCTTCGTCGTGGCGTGCGGCACCGCCTACCACGCCGGGCTGATCGCCAAGTACGCCATCGAGCACTGGACCCGCATCCCCGTCGAGGTCGAGGTGGCCAGCGAGTTCCGCTACCGCGACCCGGTCCTGGACCGCTCGACGCTGGTCATCGTCATCAGCCAGTCCGGCGAGACGATGGACACCCTCATGGCGCTGCGGCACGCCCGCGAGCAGAAGGCGCGCGTGCTGGCGATCTGCAACGCCAACGGCTCGACCATCCCGCGTGAGTCCGACGCCGTGCTCTACACGCACGCCGGCCCGGAGATCGCCGTCGCCTCGACCAAGGGGTTCCTCACCCAGGTCGTGGCCTGCTACCTCGTCGGCCTCTTCCTCGCCCAGGTGCGCGGGATGAAGTTCGAGGACGAGGTCGCCGCGATCGTCGACGACCTGCGCCGGCTGCCCGAGGCGGTCGGGGCGGTGCTGGCCGAGATGGAGCCGGTGCGCGAGCTGGGCCGGTCGCTCGCCGACGCCGGCACGATCCTCTTCCTGGGCCGCCACGTGGGGTTCCCGGTGGCGCTCGAGGGTGCGCTGAAGCTCAAGGAACTGGCCTACATCCACGCCGAGGGGTTCGCGGCCGGTGAGCTCAAGCACGGGCCGATCGCGCTGATCGACCAGGGCACCCCCGTCGTCGTCGTCGTCCCCTCGCCGCGCAGCCGCGAGTCGGTGCACGGCAAGGTCGTCTCCAACATCCAGGAGGTGCGGGCCCGCGGCGCCCGCACCATCGTGATCGCGGAGGAGGGCGACGAGGACGTCGTCCCCTACGCCGACCACCTGATCCGCGTGCCCCGCACGCCGACGCTGCTCGCGCCCGTGGTCACCACGGTGCCGCTGCAGGTCCTGGCGTGCGAGATCGCGGCCACCCGCGGCCTCGACGTCGACCAGCCGCGCAACCTGGCCAAGTCCGTCACCGTCGAATAACGCAGACTGGGCCCGTGATCATCGGGGTCGGGATCGACGTCGTGCCGGTCGAGCGGTTCGCCGCGTCGCTGGCCCGGACTCCCGGGCTGCGCGACCGGCTGTTCACCGCGGCCGAGCAGCGCACGCCCTCGGGTGCGCCGCGCACCGGTGAGTCGCTGGCCGCGCGGTTCGCCGCAAAGGAGGCGCTGGCCAAGGCCCTCGGCGCGCCCGGCGACCTGCACTGGCACGACGCCGAGGTCACCGTGGCCGAGCACGGCCGCCCGCACCTCGAGGTCCGCGGCAGCGTCGCCGGCCGGGCCGCGCAGCTCGGCGTGAGCAGCTGGCACGTCTCGCTCAGCCACGACGGCGGCATCGCCTCGGCCGTGGTGGTGGCCGAGGGCGTCGCCCGCGGGGACGCCGGATGATCGGCCTGCACACCGCCGACGAGGTCCGGGCCGCGGAGGCGCCGCTGCTGGCTGAGACGCCGGAGGGCGCCCTGATGCAGCGCGCCGCCACGGGGCTGGCCACCGTCGCGGGCCGGCTGCTCGGCAGCGTCTACGGTCGCCGCGTCGCGCTGCTGGTCGGCAGCGGGAACAACGGGGGCGACGCCCTGTTCGCGGGCAGCCGGCTGGCCGACCGCGGCGCCCGGGTGACCGCGGTCCTGCTCGACGCCGGACGGGTGCACGCCGCCGGGCTGGCCGCGCTGCGCCGCGCGGGTGGGCGGGTGCTCGCGGCCGACGCACCGGACGCCGCCACGGCGGTCGCCCGCGCGGACCTCGTCCTGGACGGGATGGTCGGCATCGGCGGCCGCGGCGGGCTGCGCGGCCACGCCGTCGAGCTGGCCCGCGCCGCTGCCGAGGGCACCGCCGTGACCGTCGCGGTCGACGTCCCCAGCGGCGTCGACGCCGACACCGGCGAGGTCGACGGCGAGGCGTTCGCAGCGATGCACACGGTCACCTTCGGCGCGGTCAAGCCCGGGCTGGTCGTGGGGGAGGGCCGCGGGCACGCCGGGCAGGTGCACCTCGTCGACCTGGGCCTGGGCCCCCACCTGCCGCCGCCCGGGGCCTGGCAGCTCACCGACGCCGACGCCGCCGCCTCCCTGGAGCCGCCGTCGGCCGGGGACGACAAGTACTCGCAGGGCGTCGTCGGGATCGTGGCCGGCTCGGCCGCCTACCCGGGCGCCGGCGTGCTCTGCACCGGCGCCGCGCTGCGCACCCGGCCGGGGCTGGTCCGCTACGCCGGCGGTGCCGCGGACGGCGTTCGCGCGGCCTGGCCCGAGGTGATCGTCACCGCGGGCCGCCCGTCGGACGCCGGGCGCGTGCAGGCGTGGGTCGTCGGGCCGGGCGCGGGCACCGACGACGCCGCCCGCGAGGTGCTGGCCGAGGTGCTGTCCACCGACCTCCCGGTGCTCGTCGACGCCGACGCCCTCACCCTGCTGGCCCGCGAGCCCGAGCTGGTGCGCCGGCGGACCGCCCCCACGGTGCTCACCCCGCACGACCGGGAGTTCGAGCGTTTCGGCACCACCGTCGGCACCGACCGGATCGGCGCCGCCCGCCGGCTGGCCGCCGACCTCGGCGCCGTCGTCCTGCTCAAGGGCGACGCGACCGTGGTCGCGGACCCGGACGGGACCGCCTTCGTCAACGGCACGGGCACCTCCTGGCTGGCGACCGCGGGCACCGGTGACGTGCTCAGCGGCATCGCCGGCAGCCTGCTCGCCACCGGCCTGCGGCCGGTCGAGGCCGCAGCGCTCGCCGCGCACCTGCACGGCCGCACGGGGCAGCTCGCCTCGGCCCGCGGCCCCCTGGTGGCCGGCGACCTGGTCCGGCGGCTGCCCGCCGCCGTCGGGCGCGTGCGCGGGCTGATCCCGGACGGGCTGGGAGACTCGGGGGCGTGACGAACGCGAACGCCGCAGCCGGCCGGGCCGAGGTGGTGGTCGACCTCGACGCGATCGCGGCGAACACCGCCGTGCTGCGCGAGCGGGTCGGCCGGCCGCTCATGGCGGTGGTGAAGGCCGACGGCTACGGGCACGGCCTGGTGCCGGCCGCCCGCGCGGTGCTCGCCGGCGGGGCCGACCACCTGGGCGTGGCCGTCGTGGACGAGGCGCTCGCGCTGCGCGCCGCGGGGGTGACCGCGCCGGTGCTCGCCTGGCTCAACGGCCCGGGTACCGACGTCGCAGCGGCGCTGGCGGCCGACGTCGAGCTCTCCGTCAACGCCGGCTGGGGTCTCGACGACGTCGTCGCCGCCGCGCGTGCCGCCGGCACGACCGCCCGCGTGCACCTGGCCGTCGACACCGGGCTGTCCCGCGAGGGGGCCACGCCCGACGAGTGGCCCGCCCTCGTCGCGGCCGCCGCCCGCGCCCAGGCCGACGGCGACGTCGCCGTCGTGGGGCTGTGGAGCCACCTCGCCTACGCCGACGCGCCGACGCACCCGACGATCGGCGCGCAGGTGCGGGTGTTCGAGCAGGCGACGGCGGTGGCGCGGGACGCGGGCCTCACCGAGGCGCGCCGGCACCTGGCCAACTCCGCCGCCACGATCGCCCTGCCCGCGACCTGGTTCGACCTCGTCCGCCCCGGCATCGCCCTGTACGGGCTGGACCCTCTGGGCGGCGACCCGGCGGCCCACGGCCTGCGCCCGGCGATGACGGTGCGCGCGCAGGTGGCGCACACCAAGCGGGTGCCGGCCGGGTCGGGCGTCTCCTACGGGCACACCTACACCACGGACGCGGCGACGACGCTGGCCCTGGTACCGGTCGGCTACGCCGACGGGATCCCGCGGGCCGTGGGGAACAGGGCGCCGGTGCTGGCCGCGGGGCGGCAGCGGACGATCGCCGGCCGGGTCTGCATGGACCAGTTCGTGCTCGACGTCGGGGACGACGCGATCGCCGCCGGTGACGACGTCGTGCTGTGGGGGCCCGGCGAGGGCGGCGAGCCGACCGCGCAGCAGTGGGCCGACGCGGGCGACACCATCCACTACGAGCTGGTGACCCGCGTCGGTGGCCGCTTCGCGCGCCGCTACGTCGGCTCGGCCGGTTCGGTCTGATGGCGCGCGCACCCCACCCCCAGCCGTCGCACCCCCACCCCACCGCGCACGCGGTCGGCGTCGTCGGGGCGCTGGTCGGGCTCGCGGCGGCCGGCACGGCCGCCGGGGTCGCGCTCACGCGCATCGCCCGGCGCCGGCTCGCCGTCGAGGACCCGCGCCCGGCCGACCTCGCCGCCGTCCCCGACGCCGAGCTGCGCGCGAACGACCCGCTCGGTGCGGAGGCGCGGCGGGCGGACCGCACGACGGTGGTGCGGGCCGACGACGGCGTCCTGCTCAACGTGGAGGAGGTCGGCCCGCTCGACGCGCCTCTGACCGTGGTCTTCGTGCACGGCTACACGCTGTCGATGGGGTCGTGGGCGTTCCAGCGCCGGACCCTCGCCGCGCAGCTGGCCACCGCGAACGGCCACCGGCCGACCGCCCGGCTGGTCTTCTACGACCAGCGCGGGCACGGCGGCTCGGGCCGGGGCTCGAGCGAGCACTCGACGATCGAGCAGCTCGCCCGCGACCTCGCCGCCGTGCTCGCGGCCCGGGCGCCGCGGGGGCCGGTGGTGCTGGTCGGGCACTCGATGGGCGGCATGACCGTGATGGGCCTGGCCGACCTGAGGCCCGAGCTGTTCGGCACCCGCGTCGTCGGGGCTGCGCTGCTGTCCACCTCCAGCGGGAACCTGGCCGACCTGAACTTCGGCCTGCCCGAGTTCCTCACCCGGATACGGGCCGCGGTCATGCCGGTGGCCGCGTGGACGATGCGGCGCCGGCCGGCCTTCGCCGAGCGCACCCGGCGGGTCGCCGCCGACCTGGTCTCGGTCGTCACCCGGTCGCTGTCGTTCGCCTCACCGGACGTCGACCCGGCGCTGGTGCACTACGTCGACGCGATGATCGCCGGCACGCCCGTCGACGTGATCGCGGAGTTCTACCCGGCGCTCGCCGGGCTGGACGAGACCGGGGCGCTGGAGCCGCTGCGCCGAGTCCCGACCCTGGTGCTCACCGGCGACGCCGACCGGATGATCCCCAAGGAGCACAGCGAGCTGATCGTGGAGCGGCTCGGGCGGGCGGGCGAGAGCAGGGTGGAGTTCGTCGTGGTCCCCGACGCCGGCCACATGGTGCTGCTGGAGAAGCCGGACGTCGTCGACGAGGCGCTCACCGGCCTGCTGCGGCGGGTCGCCGCGGTGAACCCGGCGGTGCGCTGAGCCGACGCCGGTCAGCCGCCGTCGCCACCGCCACCGCCACCGCCCGCGTCGCCGCTGTCCCCCATGCCCGGGCCGCCGAAGCCCATCGCAGCTGCTGCCCCGCCCCCGAGGTAGGCACGACGGCCCAGGTCGCCGGGGTGCATCTCGCGGGACGGGCGGCGGGCGCTCCGGGGCGCGAGGACCACCGGACGCGGCTCGAAGATCTCGTCCCGCAGACGGGCGTCGGGCATCGCTCCGCGCCCGTGCAACGCCACCGGGACGGCACTGCCGGCGTCGGCGGGCGGCCGCTCCGCGAACTCCTGCAGGGCGCGCCGGCCCGCCGCGGTGGGGTGCGGGTGCGTCCGCCGGCCGAGCCCGAACGGGAGACCGTGCCGGAGGAGCCCGTCGGCGGTCAGGTGCTGGAACTCCTGGTCGAGCCGCTGATCGCGCTCGAGCCGCCAGCAGACCGACTCCGCCGACCGGTAGCCCCGGGAGCCGACGGCGTCCAGGACGGCCGCCTCGACGGGGTGCGGGGAGGTGGGCACGGCCGCGTGGAACTCACCGGACGGCTCGATGCGGATGCGGCCGGACTCGACCAGCGCCACGAGTGCGGTGTCCACCAACCGCGGGAAGCCGCCGGCGAGGACCGCCACGTCGTAGACGTCGAGTGCGCGCGTGCTCTCGGGGATTGTCATGATCGCCCGCCCTTCGAGAGGTGGGACGCGGGTTGTCGCACACGGAGCCTCCCCTCCCGGACGTCCCCGGCACAGGGACCAAAGGACGTCCTCAGGGTGCGACGTCGTTAGGGTGCGCGGGTGGCTGCAGCACCCCGCCCGCCGCGGTTCGACGCCCCCGCCGAGGAGGTGGCGCGCACCGCCGCCGCGGCTCCCGACTGGGCGGCGCTGGCCGAGGCCGCACGCGGCTGCACGGCCTGCCCCGAGCTGGCCGCCACCCGGCAGCACGTGGTCGTGGGCGACGTGCCGGCGTCGGGCCGGCCGCGGCTGGTGCTGGTCGGCGAGGCGCCGGGCGCCACCGAGGACGAGACCGGCCGCCCGTTCGTCGGCAGGTCCGGGCAGCTGCTGGACCAGCTGCTCGCCGAGGCCGGGCTCGACCGCGCGCAGGTCGCCGTCCTCAACATCGTGAAGTGCCGCCCGCCGGCCAACCGAACGCCGAGGACCCCGGAGGTGGCGCGGTGCAGCGGCTGGCTGCACCGCCAGCTCGACCTGCTCGACGCCCCGGTGGTCGTGGCGCTGGGCCTGTCGTCGGCGAAGTGGTTCCTCGGCCCGCGGACCGTGCTGGCCGCCGTCCGCGGCCGCCCGCACGAGGTCGGCGGACGGTCGGTCTGGGCGACCTACCACCCCTCGGCGGCGATCCGGTTCGGGCCGAAGGGGGCCCCGCGGGCCGGGCTGCTGGCCGACCTGACCGCCGTCTCCGCCACGCTGAGGAGGACCGCGTGAGGGCCGAGCACCTGCTGCCCACCGTCGAGGACACGGAGCGGCTGGGCGCCGAGCTCGCCGGCATCGTCGCCCCGGGGGACCTGGTGATCCTGGTCGGCCCGCTGGGGGCCGGCAAGACGGCGCTGACCCGGGGCCTGGGCCGCGGGCTGGGCGTGACCGAGCCGGTCACCTCGCCGACGTTCGTCATCGCCCGCGTGCACACCGGCGGGCGGCTGCCGCTGGTGCACGTCGACGCCTACCGGCTGGGCGGTGCGGCCGACGTCGACGACCTGGACCTCGACGTCACCGTCGCCGACTCGGTGACCGTCGTCGAGTGGGGGCAGGGACTGGTCGAGCAGCTGACCGACGAGCACCTCGAGGTGCGGCTGGAGCGCCGCGACGACGACGTCCGCACCGCGCTGCTGGTGCCGCACGGTCCCGGCTGGGAGCAGCGGATCGGCTGAGGTCCGGCTCAGTCGCGGAAGACCACCGTCCGCAGCACGACGAAGTTCCACGCCGTGCCCAGGCCCTGCGAGATCGCCCAGGCCAGCGTGATCCTCCAGGACGACTCCGGCAGCACCACCAGGGCGAGGGCGTTGACGCCGAGGATCAGGAAGAAGGTCGTGCCGTAGAGCAGCGCGAACCCGCCGGCCCGCCTCGCGCCGCCCTCCACCTGGAAGGCCCAGCGGCGGTTGAGCGCGTAGGCGGTGGTGGTGCCGGCGACGAAGCTCAGCGCGCGGGCGACCCAGGTCGAGAGCCCGAGGTGCAGGCCGAGGGAGTAGACGCTCAGGTCGACGACGGCGCTGAAGCCACCGACGAGCGCGAAGCGGACCAGCTGCCCGAGCAGTCCCGGGCGGGCCGCTGCCGCCGCGTCGTCCTGGGCCACGACCACGTCCTCCCGATGCGTCCGGCGCGTCGCCGGGTCCCCGGGCATTCTTCCCGGTGCGTCCGCGCGCACTACCCTGGCCTCTCGTGCTCGTCCTCGCGCTCGACACCGCCACCCCGACCCTCGTCGCGGGTGTGGCCCGGTGGTCGCCGGACGGCGCCGAGGTGCTGGCCGAGCAGGCCGTGCCCTCGGGCACCAAGCACGCCGAGCTGCTCACCCCCGCGATCCGCGCGGCGCTGGAGGACGCCGGGGTGGTGCTGGCCGACGTCGAGGCGGTCGTCACCGGCCTGGGTCCGGGCCCGTTCACCGGGCTGCGCGTCGGGATCGTGACGGCCGCGGCGCTGGCCGACGCGCGCGGGCTGCCCGTGGTGGGCGTCTGCTCCCTGGACGCCGTCGGCTCGGGAGCGCGCACCGTGGTCACCGACGCCCGCCGCAAGGAGGTCTACTGGGCCGCCTACGACGCGGCCGGCGCGCGGGTGGACGGGCCGGGTGTCGTGCGCCCCGAGGACCTCGGCCGGCCCGGGCCCTTCACCGGCGACCCGGCGTTCGCCGAGCGGCTCGGCGCGCCGGTCGCGCCCGCCGCGGTGACGACGGCGGGGCTGCTCCGCGCGGCCTCGGACCGGCTGGCCGACCCGTCGTCGGCCGCGCCGCTGGTGCCGCTGTACCTCCGCCGTCCCGACGCCGTGCCGCCCACGGCGATCAAGGCGGTCACGCGGTGACCGCGCTGCGCCCGATGCGCCTGACCGACCTGCCGACCGTCATGGCGCTCGAGGAGGAGCTCTTCGCGCCGGACACCTGGACCGCGGCGATGTACCGCGACGAGCTGGCGCAGACCGACACCCGGCACTACCTGGTGGCCGAGGACGACGGCGCCGTCGTCGGGTACGCCGGGCTCATCGCCTACGACGACGAGGCGCACGTGGCCACCATCGGCGTCACCGGTGCCCGCCAGGGCCAAGGCATCGGCGCGCAGCTGCTGGACGCGCTGCTCGCCGAGGCCGACCGGCGCAGCCCCGTCGTGCTGCTGGAGGTGCGGGCGGACAACGAGCACGCGCAGGAGCTGTACCGGCGGCGCGGGTTCGCCGAGATCGGCCGGCGCCGGGGCTACTACCAGCCGAGCGGTGAGGACGCCGTCGTGATGAAGAGGACCAAGCCGTGAGCGAGCCGTTGGTGCTGGGCTTCGAGACCTCCTGCGACGAGACCGGGGTCGGCATCGTGCGCGGGCACACGCTGCTCGCCGACGCCCTGGCCACCTCGATGGCCGAGCACGAGCGCTTCGGCGGGGTGGTGCCGGAGATCGCCTCGCGGGCGCACCTCGAGGCGATGGTGCCGACGGTGCACCGGGCGCTGGCCGACGCCGGCATCCAGGCCTCCGACATCGACGCGGTGGCGGTGACCAGCGGCCCCGGGCTGACCGGCGCGCTGCTGGTCGGGGTGGCGGCGGCCAAGGCCTACGCGCTGGCGCTGGACAAGCCGCTCTACGGGGTCAACCACCTCGCCGCGCACGTGGCCGTCGACGAGCTGCAGCACGGCCCGCTCGCGGAGCCCTCCATCGCGATGCTGGTCTCCGGGGGGCACAGCTCGCTGCTGCTGGTGCCCGACCTGGCGCAGGACGTGCAGCCGCTGGGCCGCACCATCGACGACGCCGCGGGGGAGGCCTTCGACAAGGTGGCCCGCGTCCTCGGCCTGCCGTTCCCGGGCGGCCCGCCGATCGACAGGGCGGCGCGCGACGGCGACCCGTCGGCGATCGCGTTCCCACGCGGGCTCACCGGGTCCCGGGACCCGGTCTACGACTTCTCCTTCTCCGGCCTGAAGACCGCCGTCGCCCGCTGGGTGGAGGCCCGGCAGCGCGCCGGCGAGCCGGTGCCGCTGGCCGACGTGGCGGCGTCCTTCCAGGAGGCGGTCGCCGACGTGCTCACGGCCAAGGCGGTGCGGGCCTGCCGCGACCACGGCGTGGACCACCTGGTCCTCGGCGGGGGAGTGGCGGCCAACTCCCGTCTGCGCGCGCTGGCCGAGGAGCGGTGTGCTGCGGCCGGGATCGTGCTGCGCGTGCCCAGCCCGAAGCTGTGCACCGACAACGGCGCGATGGTCGCCGCGCTCGGCTCGCGCCTGGTCGCCGCCGGGGTCGCGCCGTCGTCACCGGACCTGGGTGCGGACAGCGCGCTGCCGATCGACGTCGTCAGCCGCTGACACCGGTCAAGGCGAGCAGTCAGTGATCAGAATCCGCCGAGCCGGTCAGGCCGACATCCCCACCGCGGTTGCCTTCCAGCAGGAATGGCTGCCGGAAGCTCAGCTCAACGCCCAGTTGCGAGCGCCCAGCATCTACCCGCTGCGGGAGGATCACGTCCTGCTGCTCGCCCAGGAGCGCGACCTCCCTGTCGGAATGCTTTTCGGCACCGCGCCCCGGGCGATCGAGGGCATGGCCGGCCATCTGCTCGTCCTGGCGGTGAGCAGCCGGTACCGCCGCCAGGGCCTGGGGCGCCGCCTCATCCGCGAGTTCGCTCTGATAGCCGAAGCGCACGGCACCGACGTTGTGTGGGTCGACCCGATCGAGGGACCCGACGAACGAGTGTTGCTCAGCTACTACGCCAAGCTTGGCTGGACGGACAGGACGGGCATGCTCGAGGGGCGCACCGATCACCGCCGCGAGCAGATGCACGGCACCGTCGCGACGATCTTGGCCGCCGTCGGTCGCGAGGCCTAGGTCGTGGGCGCCCCCGAAAGGACGGGCGCGCTGGCCGCCGCAGGTGGATCGTCAGGCGGCGACGTCGCAGACGAGCACGGTCGGCGCGCCGGCGACGCGGGTGACGACGACGGTCGCCGACCCGCGGGCGTCGGTGCGCAGCTGCCGGGCGAAGGACTCCGGCTCGATGGGGGAGCCGCGCTTCTTGACGACGACCCGGCCCACCCCGCGGGTGCGCAGCCACGCCCGCAGCTTCTTGAGGTTGAACGGCAGCACCTCGTCCACCCGGTAGGAGCTGACCCACGGGGAGTCGGCCGGGGCGTCGGAGGTCAGGTAGGCGATCGTCGGGTCGACCAGCGTGGCGCCGAGCTGCCCGGCGACGGGCGCGACCAGTCCCGAGCGGATGACCGCGGGATCCGGCTCGTGCAGCCAGCCGCCGACCGGACCGGCCTCGGCGTGCCCCGGGTCGGCGTCGGCGGTCAGCTCGGAGACCACGCCGTCGCGCACCACCGTGGCGCGCCGCCAGGTCGCCGCGACCGCCGGGCCCCAGAGCAGCGCCTCGACGATCGAGCCGCCCACCGACACCCACTCCGCCTCGACGCCGGCCGGTACGCGGTCGTGGTCCAGGCCCGGCGCCACCTTCACCACCGAGGTCGGCACCCTCTCCAGGAGCAGCGCGACCGTCGACCACGGCGGGGACCAGCGGTCGGGGTCGAGCTGCCGGCGGCCGCCGGCCCGCCGCGCGGGATCCAGGACGGCGGCACCGCAGCCGGCCACCTCGCCGCCGCGGGCCGCGTCGACCAGCTCGACGGCGTCCCCGGCCACCACCCACACGTCGTCGGCCAGCCCCAGCGCCTCGACGTTGGCGGCGGTCAGCTCGCGGGCGACCGGGTCGACGTCGACGGCCAGCACCCGGGCACCGGCGCGGGCGAGCGCGACGGTGTCCGTGCCGGCCGCGCACCCCAGGTCGGCGACCGAGTCCGCACCGCCGGCCAGCAGCCGGGCCGCGCGGCGGGCGGCGAGCTCGGGGCGGCCGGCCTGCTCGAGGGTGTCGGCGGTGAACAGCATCCGCTCGGCGTCGGGCCCGAAGGCCGCGCGGGCCCTCACCCGCTGGCGCGCGATGCCCCACGCGGGTCCGGCGAGGTCGGCGCCCACCTCGGCACGGAGCCGGGTCAGCCCGGCGACCGGGTCGGCGCCGGCGTCGAGCAGCGCCGTCGCCCGGGTCAGGGCCGCCCCGCCCTCCGGCGTCGCCAGGGCGCGCAGCTGGCGCACCGTCTCGGCGGCCTGCGCCTCGCTGTCGGGGTCCACCGGCACAGCCTGGCGCACGGGCCGCGGCGCCCCGCCGTCACCCACGGCGGGGACCGGGTTGAGGGGCTGGCACTCTCGTAGGTAGAGTGCCAATCGACACGGGCTGGCGCCCGACCCCCGCGACGGCGGGTGCCCGGATCCCGTGCCACAGCATCAGCACCACCTGCCCTTTGCCGTCCTACCACCGAAGGGGGCGTCACCGACGTGACGACCGCTACCAAGGTCAGCATCAAGCCGCTGGAGGACCGGGTCGTGGTCCAGGCCAACGAGGCCGAGACCACCACCGCCTCCGGTCTGGTCATCCCGGACACCGCCAAGGAGAAGCCCCAGGAGGGCACCGTCGTCGCCGTCGGCCCCGGCCGCATCGACGACAACGGCAACCGCGTCCCGCTCGACGTGAACGTCGGCGACGTGGTCATCTACTCGAAGTACGGCGGCACCGAGGTCAAGTACGCCGGCGAGGAGTACCTCGTGCTCTCCGCCCGCGACCTGCTCGCCGTCGTCGAGAAGTGACCTCCTAGTCACCCGCTCGACGAAGCGCTCCCCGACCGCCCCGGCGGCCCGCATCCCGGGTCCCGGGGCGGTCGTCTTTTCCCTGCACTGACTGATCGGAAGGGCCCATGGCCAAGATCATCAAGTTCAACGAGGACGCCCGCCGCTCGCTCGAGCGCGGCGTCGACAAGCTCGCCGACGCCGTCCGCGTGACCATCGGCCCGCGCGGCCGCAACGTCGTCATCGACAAGAAGTTCGGCGCGCCCACGATCACCAACGACGGCGTCACCATCGCCCGCGAGATCGACCTCGAGGACCCCTACGAGAACCTCGGCGCGCAGCTGGCGAAGAACGTCGCCACCAAGACCAACGACGTCGCCGGTGACGGCACCACCACCGCGACGGTGCTGGCCCAGGCGCTGGTCCACGAGGGCATGCGCAACGTCGCCGCCGGGGCCAACCCGATGGCCCTGGGCCGCGGCATGCGCGCGGCCGTCGACGCCGTGCACGCCGCGCTCGACGCCGCCGCCACCCCGGTCGAGGACCGCGCCGCCATCTCCGGGGTCGCCACCATCTCCGCCCAGGACGCCACCGTCGGCGACCTGATCGGCGAGGCGATGGAGCGCGTCGGCAAGGACGGCGTCATCACCGTCGAGGAGAGCAACACCCTCGAGACCGACCTCGACGTCACCGAGGGCGTGCAGTTCGACAAGGGCTACCTCTCGCCGTACTTCGTCACCGACCAGGAGGCCATGGAGGCCGTCCTGGACGACGCCCTCGTGCTGCTGGTCAGCGGCAAGATCGGCGCCCTGGCGACCCTGCTCCCGCTGCTGGAGAAGGTGCTCGGCTCCGGCGCCCGCCCGCTGCTCATCGTGGCCGAGGACGTCGAGGGCGAGGCGCTGTCCACCCTCGTCGTGAACTCCATCCGCAAGACCATCAAGGTCGTCGCGGTGAAGTCGCCCTACTTCGGCGACCGCCGCACGGCGTTCATGACCGACCTGGCCATCGTCACCGGCGGCCAGGTCGTCAGCGAGGACGTCGGCCTGTCGCTGGAGTCCGTCGGCCTCGAGGTGCTCGGCACCGCCCGCCGCGTCACGGTCACCAAGGACACGACCACGATCGTCGACGGCGGCGGCACCTCCGACGCCATCGCCGACCGGGTCGCCCAGATCCGGCGCGACATCGAGAACACCGACTCCGACTGGGACCGCGAGAAGCTCCAGGAGCGCCTCGCGAAGCTGGCCGGCGGCATCGGCGTCATCCGCGTCGGCGCGGCCACCGAGGTGGAGCTCAAGGAGCGCAAGCACCGCATCGAGGACGCCATCGCGGCCACCCGCGCGGCGGTCGAGGAGGGGGTCATCCCCGGCGGCGGCTCCGCGCTGGTGCACGCGGCCGCGGCGATCGACGCCCTCGACCTGACCGGGGACGAGCTGACCGGCGCCCGCGCCGTCCGCACGGCCCTGGACGCCCCCGCGGTGCAGATCGCGGAGAACGCCGGCTTCGAGGGCCGCGTCGTCGTGAGCAAGATCCGCGACGCCGGCAAGGGGCAGGGCTTCAACGCCGCGACCGGTGAGTACGGCGACCTGGCCGAGCAGGGCGTCATCGACCCGGTCAAGGTCACCAAGGCCGCCCTCGGCAACGCCGTCTCCATCGCGGCGATGGTCCTCACCACCGACTCCGCGGTCGTCGAGGCCCCGGAGGAGGAGGACGAGCACGCCGGCGGGCACCACACCCACGGCCACTCGCACGGCGGCCACGGCCACAGCCACTGAGCCGCTGGGATCAGGTGACCTGATCCCAGCGCGTCCTCCCTCACCGCGCACGGTGAGGGAGGACGCGTTGCGGTGGGGGAGGACCTCCCGAGACGCGCAACGCCCGCAGCACACGAGAGGGCCCGGTCCAGGAATCCTGGACCGGGCCCTCTCGGCGTTCGTGGGAGCTAGACCCCGGCTGCGACGGCGGCCGGCTCGGCGGCGATCACCCGCGCCCGCTCCTCCTCGCTCATGCCGCCCCAGACGCCGTACGGCTCGCGCACCGACAGCGCGTGCTTGAGGCACGCATCGATGACCGGGCACCGCCCGCAGACCGCCTTGGCCGCGGCCTGCCGCCGCGCCCGCGCGGGACCGCGCTCGCCGTCGGGGTGGAAGAAGAGGGACGTGTTCTCGCCACGGCAGGAACCGTGGAGCTGCCAGTCCCAGACCTCGGCGACGGGCGTCGGGAGTCTGCGGATGTCGGCCATGTCTCCTCCAGGACTCGATAGAGCCGGAGGGACCGTCCGGCTGCAAGGGGCCCGGTGCCCGACGCCCCCCATGGTCAAACACGCCGTGATCGCAACTTTTCGCGCCGACCACCCGTCCGTGGCCCTCACCCCGCGGGGTGAGGGCCGCTGTTGCCGCTCCCTGGACTCGATCAAGGTGGAACAGCGTCGTGCCGAATCCGGGAGGGGGAGAGACCCGGATCCGCGTGCGACCGGCGCGAGGGCGCGGGGCTCCCCGGGTGGGGAGCCCCCGCTCGAGCGGCACCCGGCCGGGGTCAGCCCCGGCCGGTACGGACCCGGCACCGACCGCCGGGCGGAGCGAGGAGCAGGCGTGATCGACGACAGGATGCGCGCGACCGGGACCACCGGTGCCACCGTGTGGGTGTACGACGAGCGCCGACGGGTCCGGGACGACGTCGCGTCGCGCCTGGTCGCGCTGCCGTTCGTGGGCCGCGTCGAGGTGGTGGGCGACTCCGCGTCGCTGCTGTCCCGCCTGGACACCCGCAGCCCCGACGTCCTCATCGTCGGCACCCAGCGTGCCGTCGACACCGGGCTGACCGCCGCCACCCAGGCGCTGCGCGCCCACCCGGGCCTGCCGGTGCTGGTGCTCGGCGCCCCGGACGACGCCGAGAGCGTGCGCGCCGCCGTCGCGTTCGGCGCCCGCGGCTACCTGCGCTGGGACGCCAGCCCGATCGAGATGGGCCTGGGCCTGTCGCGGGTCGGTCTTCGCCCCGAGGGTGCCCGCATCCCGCAGCAGAACAGCAACGGGCACCTGGTGGGCGCCTCGTCGTGGAGCGGTGCCGCACCGCTGGCCGGCTCGGCGCCGACCACCGTGCGCTCGACCGTCCGGGACGCCACCCCCGCCGTCGCGCTGTCGATGCGCGAGATGCAGGTCCTCACCGGCATGAGCCAGGGCAAGAGCAACGCCCAGATCGGCCGCGAGCTCTACCTGTCCGAGGACACCATCAAGACCCACGCCCGCCGGCTGTTCCGCAAGCTCGGCGCCAAGGACCGCGCCGAGGCCGTCGCGACGGGCTTCCGCCGCGGCATCATGACCTGAGGAAGATCAACGCACGCTGAGGGCCCTCACCCGTCACGGGTGAGGGCCCTCACCCGTCACGGGTGAGGGCCCTCAGCGCGTTCTCGTCAGTCCTCGCGGGCGTGCTTGCCGCCGCTGTGGCGGCCGCTGGGCTCGTCCCGCTCGGCGGCCGCGGCGACGCCGTCGGCGTAGCCGCTCGCGTAGTCCCAGCTGACGTAGTCGTCGGGGTCGGGGTCGAACGGCGGCTCGTGCCGGCCGGTCTGGCCCTCGTCCAGCAGCTGGCGCAGGTTGGCCGCCATCAGGGCCCAGTCGACGTGGTGCTCCTCGTCGCAGTCTGGGCAGTCGACGACGATGCCCTTGACGCCGGTGGGCTCGAGCAGCGTGCGGAAGACCTCGAGCTCGGCGAGGTCGTCGAGGACCCCCGCCCGCTCCTCGACGGTCAGCGGCGGCGGCCCCTGGTCGCCCGGGCCGAAGTCCGGGTCGGAGGCTCCGAAGTCGAGGCCGGAGCCGTCGTCGAACGCAGACACGGTGCCCACGGTAACCGCCTGGCGGGCGGAGCACCGCGCGCCCGGCGCCGCCGCCTACGATCGGGCACGGACTTCCTGCGCCCGGTCGGGGTGCCGGCCGGAGTCCGTTCCCGACCGTGGAGGGGTGGCGGCCCACATGCAGCCCGAATTCGTACCCGAGCTGCCGGCGAAGTTCGCCCCGCTCGGGCTCACCTACGACGACGTGCTCCTCGTGCCCGGCGCCTCCGACGTCGTCCCCGCCGAGGTGGACACCAGCAGCCGGGTCACCCGCCGGATCCGGCTCGCCGTCCCGCTGCTGTCCAGCGCCATGGACACCGTCACCGAGTCGCGGATGGCCATCGCCATGGCCCGTGTCGGCGGCATGGGCGTGCTGCACCGCAACCTCTCCGCCGAGGACCAGGCCGGCCAGGCCGACCTGGTGAAGCGCTCCGAGGCCGGCATGGTCACCAACCCGGTCACCTGCTCGCCGGACAACACCCTCGCCGAGGTCGACGCGCTGTCGGCGCGCTACCGGATCTCCGGTGCACCGGTGGTCGACGCCGACGGCGTGCTCGTCGGCATCGTCACCAACCGGGACATGCGGTTCGAGACCGACTACGACCGCCTCGTCCGCGACGTGATGACGCCGATGCCGCTGATCACCGCGCCGGTGGGGGTCGACCCCGACACCGCGCTGCAGCTGCTGTCGAAGCACAAGGTCGAGAAGCTGCCGCTGGTCGACGACGCCGGCCGGCTGCGCGGGCTGATCACCGTCAAGGACTTCGTCAAGCGCGACCAGTTCCCGCTGTCCACCAAGGACGCCAACGGCCGCCTGGTCGTGGGCGCGGCCCTCGGCGTCGGTGACGACGCCTACAAGCGCGCCGGTCTGCTGGTCGACGCCGGCGTGGACGTGCTGGTCGTCGACACCGCGCACGGCCACCAGCGGGCGGTGCTCGAGATGGTCGCCCGGGTGAAGAAGGACTTCGGCGGCGAGAACGGCGTGGAGGTCATCGGCGGCAACATCGCCACCCAGGCCGGCGCCCAGGCGCTCGTCGACGCCGGGGCCGACGCGGTCAAGGTCGGCGTCGGGCCCGGCTCGATCTGCACCACCCGCGTCGTCGCCGGTGTCGGCGTCCCGCAGATCAGCGCCATCCACAACGCGTGGCTGGCCGCCGGTCCGGCCGGCGTGCCGGTCATCGCCGACGGCGGCCTGCAGTACTCCGGCGACATCGCCAAGGCCCTGGTCGCCGGTGCGGACACCGTCATGATCGGCGGGCTGTTCGCCGGCGTCGAGGAGGCGCCGGGGGAGCTGGTCTTCATGAACGGCAAGCAGTACAAGACCTACCGCGGCATGGGCTCGCTGGGCGCCATGCAGAAGCGCGGCAGCCAGTCGTTCAGCCGCGACCGCTACTTCGCCGACGACGTCCTCTCCGACGACAAGCTCGTCCCCGAGGGCATCGAGGGCCAGGTGCCCTACCGGGGCGCCCTGTCCGGTGTCGCGCACCAGCTCGTCGGGGGCCTGCAGGCCTCCATGGGCTACGCGGGCGCCGCCACCATCGACGACCTCAAGGAGCGCGGACAGCTGACCCGCATCACGTCGGCCGGGCTGGTCGAGAGCCACCCCCACGACATCCAGATGACCGTCGAAGCCCCGAACTACCGGGGGCGCTGACCGTGAGCGCACGCGACACCGTCGAGATCGGGCTCAACCGCTTCGCCCGCCGCGGCTACGACCTCGACGAGGTCTCGATCGTCCCCAGCCGGCGCACCCGCGACGTCGACGACGTCTCCACCGCCTGGCAGATCGACGCTTTCCGGTTCGGCATCCCGCTGGTCACCAGCCCCTCGGACGCCGTCGTCAGCCCGGCCACCGCGATCGCCGTCGGCGAGGCCGGTGGCCTGGGCGTGCTCAACGCCGAGGGGCTGTGGGCGCGGTACGAGGACCCGACGCCGGTCTACCGCAAGCTCCGCGAGGCCGCCGCCGGCGAGGCGCCGCCGGTGGCGCTGCTCCAGCAGGTCTACGCCGAGCCGGTGAAGCCCGAGCTGGTCGCCGACCGCATCCGCGAGATGCGCGACGCCGGGGTCACCACGGCCGTCCGGATCTCCCCGCAGCACACCCAGCAGCTGGCGCCGACGGTGCTCTCGGCGGGCATCGACCTGCTGGTCATCCAGGGCACGATCGTCTCCGCCGAGCACGTGACCACCCAGGGCGACGCGCTCAACCTCAAGGAGTTCATCGCCGACCTCGACGTCCCGGTGATCGTCGGGGGCGCGGCGAACTACACGACCGCGCTGCACCTCATGCGCACCGGCGCGGCCGGCGTCATCGTCGGCGTGGGCGCCGACAGCTACTCGACCACCGACGCGGTCATGGGCATCCGCGTGCCGCTGGCCAGCGCGATCGCCGACGCCGCCGCGGCCCGCCGCGACTACCTCGACGAGACCGGCGGCCGGTACGTGCACGTCATCGCCAACGGTCGGATCGAGACCAGCGGGGCCATCGCCCGCGCGCTGGCCTGCGGTGCCGACGCCGTCCAGCTCGGCGAGCCGCTGCGCGCGGCGGCCGAGGCGCCCGGCGGCGGGATCTGGTGGGACTCCGTGGCCGCGCACCCGCGGCTGCCGCGCGGCGCCACCTCGGCACCGGTCGAGCCGGCCGGGTCGCTGGAGCAGGTGCTGCTCGGCCCGGCCGAGGCGCCCGACGGCCGCACCAACCTCTTCGGCGCCCTGGCCCGCACCATGGCCAAGACCGGCTACCGCGACCTCAAGGAGTTCCAGCGCGTAGACCTCGTGATCGGCGGCACCGGGAGCACCGACTCCTGATGGACTTCCCGACCGTCCTCGTCGTCGACTTCGGCGCCCAGTACGCGCAGCTGATCGCCCGGCGCATCCGCGAGGCCGGGGTCTACTCCGAGATCGTCTCCTGCGAGGTCCCCGCCGAGGAGATCGTCGCCCGCAAGCCCGCCGCGATCGTGCTCTCCGGCGGGCCGTCGAGCGTCTACGCCCCCGAGGCACCGCAGGTGGACGCGACCCTGTTCGAGTCCGGCGTCCCGGCCTTCGGCATCTGCTACGGCTTCCAGGCCATGGCGGCCTCGCTGGGCGGGACGGTCGCCCGCACCGGCGACCGCGAGTACGGCGGCACGCCGCTCACCGTGACCACCGAGGGCCGGCTGTTCGGCGACCTGCCGATCCAGCAGGACGTCTGGATGAGCCACGGGGACGCCGTCAGCGCCGCGCCGCCCGGGTTCACCGTCACGGCCACCTCGACCGGCGCCCCCGTGGCCGCGTTCGAGGACGTGGACCGCAAGCTCGCCGGCGTCCAGTTCCACCCGGAGGTCCGGCACACCGCGCATGGCCAGACCGTGCTCGAGCACTTCTTGTTCGACATCGCGGGCCTCGAGCCCACCTGGACGATGGCCAACGTCGTCGAGGAGCAGGTCGAGCGGATCCGCGCCCAGGTCGGCGAGGGCCGGGCGCTGTGCGCGCTGTCCGGCGGCGTGGACTCCGCGGTGGCGGCGGCGCTCGTGCAGCGGGCGATCGGCGACCGGCTCACCTGCGTCTACGTCGACCACGGGCTGATGCGCGAGGGCGAGACCGAGCAGATCGAGCGGGACTTCGTCGCCGTCACGGGGGTGGACCTGCGGGTGGTTGACGCCCGCGAGCAGTTCCTGGGCGCGCTGGCCGGGGTGTCCGACCCCGAGCAGAAGCGGAAGATCATCGGCCGCGAGTTCATCCGCGTCTTCGAGCAGGCGGCCCTCGACGTCGTCGGCGACGCCAAGGAGCACGGCGACACCGTCGACTTCCTGGTGCAGGGGACGCTGTACCCCGACGTCGTCGAGTCCGGCGGCGGCTCCGGGACGGCGAACATCAAGAGCCACCACAACGTCGGCGGGCTGCCCGAGGACCTGCAGTTCACCCTGGTCGAGCCGCTGCGGACGCTGTTCAAGGACGAGGTCCGCGAGGTCGGTCTGCAGCTCGGCCTGCCCGAGGCGATGGTGTGGCGCCAGCCGTTCCCCGGCCCCGGCCTGGGCATCCGGATCGTCGGCGAGGTCACCCAGGAGCGGCTGGACGTCCTGCGCAAGGCCGACGCGATCGTCCGCGCCGAGCTGACCGCGGCCAAGCTGGACCGCGAGATCTGGCAGTGCCCGGTCGTGCTGCTGGCCGACGTGCGCTCGGTCGGCGTCCAGGGCGACGGGCGGACCTACGGGCACCCGATCGTGCTGCGGCCGGTGTCCAGCGAGGACGCCATGACCGCCGACTGGACGCGGCTGCCCTACGACGTGCTCGCGAGGATCTCCACGCGGATCACCAACGAGGTCGAAGAGGTCAACCGGGTCACGCTCGACGTCACGAGCAAGCCGCCCGGCACCATCGAGTGGGAATGACGGACGGGCGTCCCCGCCTCACCTGAGGGGTTGCGCGTCCTGCGGCGGCGTGCCGAAGACGGCGGGGTCGCGGTCGGGTGCGGCGTCGGCGGTGAGGTCGGCGGCCTCTATCCGGTCCCAGCGGAACCAGCGCGGCGCCTGGCGCTGCCGGCACCAGGCGGCCAGGTACCAGTGCCCTCCGGTGCGGGCGAGGAACACCGGCTCCACCCGGCGCCGGGAGACCTCGCCCGACCCGCTCCGGTAGCGGATCGCCACGACCCGCCGGCGCAGCACCGCCTCCTCGACGACGGTGGCTGCCGGCGGCCGCCGGTGCTGCGCGCCGCGGACCCACACCCGGCCGCCGAGCCGCTCGGCGTCGGCGCGCGCCGCCGGGCCGAGCACGTCGACGATCTTCTCCAGGGCGGCCCGCGCGTCGACCGCGAACGGTGCGTCCGGGGATCCGGCCAGCGCCACCGCCACCGCCACGGCCTGCGCCGGCGTCAGGTTGACCGGCGGCAGCGACGCCACGGCGTCCAGCACGTACCCGCCGCCCGGGCCGCCGCTGGCCCAGATCGGCACGCCGCCCTGCTGCAGCGCGGCGACGTCCCGCTTCACGGTGCGCGGCGACACCTCCAGCCAGTCCGCCAGCCGCTGGGCCGTCCGGCCGCGGGGGCCGGCACGGCGCAGCTCCTCCGAGATGGCGTGCAGGCGGTCGGTGCGGTTCACACGGGAAGAGTGGCAGAAACGGTGACAGACCGGTGTCACCCGCAGCGGTGCAGAGTGCCGGCATGACCCAGATCGCGCTCTTCCACTCCGTCCTCGGTGTCCGCCCCGCCATCCGCGATGCGGCCGACCGGCTCCGCGCCGCAGGCCATGAGGTGCGGGTCGTCGACCAGTACGACGGCCTGGTGTTCGACGACTACGCGCTCGCGGGCGCCCACGTCGAGCGCGTCGGTTTCCCGGCCCTCATGGCGGCAGCCGTCGAGGCGACCGCCGACCTGGCCGACGGGTTCGTCGCGATGGGCTTCTCGAACGGCGCGGGGATGGCCGAGCACGTGGCCACCCAGCGGCGCTGCGGCGGTGCCGTGCTGTGCGCCGGCGCGCTGCCGCTCGGCGTGCTCGGTGCCGACGCCTGGCCGGGCGGGACCCCGGTGCAGCTCCACGTCGGCGCCGGCGACCCGTTGCGCAACCGCACGTGGGAGGAGGCCTTCGTGGCCGACGTCGCGCCCGCCCCCGCGGAGGTGTTCGAGTACCCGGTCGCGGGCCACCTGTTCACCGACGCCGGCCTGCCCGCCGAGTTCGACGCCGACGCGACGGAGCTGCTCTGGTCCCGGGTGCTGGAGTTCTGCGCCCGGACCGCCGCTCACGCCTCGGCGCGGTAGACCAGCCCGCGGCCGTCGGGAGCGGTGAGGGTGAGCCGGTCCCCGCGGACCTCGACCGCGGGACCGGCTCCCACCACCGCCGTCACGTGCTCGTCCCGCCGGGCGAGCCCGGGTGGGCACGCGGCGCCGTCGGGGAGCAGGTCGTCGAGGACCAAGGCGCGGTCCTCCAGCAGCCAGGTCGCGGTGAGCGTCCGGCAGCCGGTGCCGGTCCTGGCGCGGCCGTCGGCTCCGAGCAGCAGGACGGCGGGCCCACCGGCCGCCGAGGACGCCGTCGCGCCGTCGACCAGCGACTTCAGCACCCACCGCGTGCCCGCGAGCGGCCGGTCGGGCACCGCGGCCACGGGTGCGAAGCGCAGCTCGACGCCGTCGCCGGTGAGCACCAGTTCCTCGCCGTCGACCGCCGCGGTGCCGACGGCGGCCAGCGCGGCCAGGTAGGCGCGCTCGGCGGCCATCACCTCGGGCGCGCAGCCCATCTCGGTGCTGCCGATCCCGTCCAGGGCGAAGGAGTCCCCACCGGTGCGCACGGCGGCGAACCAGTGGTTGCAGAAGGCGGTCCCGCGCGCCTCGTCGCCGGTGAGGTCGAGGGTGGCCGTCGCACCGGCCGGCCGGGGGAGCGGGGCGCCGTCGACGGTGCCCTCCCGCAGCTGCCACTCGCGCGCCACGTCCGCGCCGCCACCGGCGTCCGCGGCCGTGCCGCAGGCGGCGAGCACCAGCACGCCCGCGAGGAGCAGCACCGGACGGCCCATGCCTGCTCGACGCCCGGCCGCTCGTGGCGGTTCCCGGGGACGCGTGAGGGCCCGGGGAGCGGTGCGCTCCCCGGGCCCTGGGTCGTGCTCCCTACCGGCGGCGGCGCCGCGACCGGCGGAGCTCGCGCACCAGCAGGGCGATGCCGCCGAGCACCAGGACCACCCAGACGGGGCCGCCGCCGTCGACCCACGGGTCGGGCAGGTCCAGCCCGGTCATCCCGATGACGGCGAGGGCGACGAAGAGCAGCCCCGCGACGAGCGCGGTCGCGTCGAACGCCCTCCGCGGGGCCGGGTCCTCGGTGGCGAGCGGCGCCGTGCCCTCCCAGTCAGCCGCCTGGGCCTCCTGCCACGCGGTGGGCGTGGTGGGGAACTCGCTGTAGTCAGCCACGGGACACCTCCAGGTCTCCGACGCCGAGGTCGACGTCGATCACGAACTCCGGCCGCCCGTCGTCGGTCCACGCGGCCGATCCGGTGCCCGGGACGAGCTGCCCGTCGACCGCGTCGTCGCTACCGAAGCCTCGGACGTCGCCCGCTCCCACGTCGGCGGTCACCCGCACGTCGGCCGACCTCGGGACGACGACCCGGATCTCCCCGATGCCGCCCTCGACCCTGGTGCGGATCGGCGCATCGACGTCGGAGAGGTCGACGTCCGTCAGGTCCAGCGTCAGCTCGCCCACACCCAGGTCGTAGACCGGCCGGACGTCGGCGGCGGTGGCCGGCCGGTAGGTGCGCTCGCCCACGGTCCCGCCGTCGGGGAGCGCCGAGACGCTGAACAGCGCCGCCGACAGCACGGCGCCCAGGGCGATGAACCCGCCCCGTGCCGAGCGGCCGCGGACGAAGGCCGAGGCGACCAGGCCCAGACCCACGACCAGCAGCGCGGCGCCGAGGAACGCGCGGGGACCGAGGTCCCAGTCGCTGGAGCTGGTCGCCAGCGCCAGCAGCCCCAGGACGATCAGCAGTGCGGCGATCGTGATGCCGGGGACCGGCGTGCGCGGCCCGGGCGGGGGCTTCGACGCCCGCACCGCGGCCCGGCCCCAGGCGGGCGCGGCGGTGCCGGTCGGGTCGGCGGGCATGAGCAGCCACAGCAGCGCGTACGCCAGGACGCCGAAACCGCCGGCGAAGGCCAGCGCCACGAAGCCGACGCGCCAGAGCAGCGGGTCGATGCCGCTGTACTGGGCGAGCCCGCCGCTCACGCCGCCGAGCATCTTGTCGGTGCGGCTGCGGCGCAGCTGCGTCCGGGGCGCCGCGCCGTCCGGGGGCGGAGGCGGTGGCGGTGCCCAGGCGGGTGGCTCCACGGGAGGCGCAGGAGGCGGTGCAGATGTCATGGCACCGAGCGTGCCGCCGCGGAGCGCCCCGGACCATCAGGGAACGCCCGGATCCGACCCTGGTCCGGTCGACGCTCCCTGAGCAGGGTGATCACCGGTGTCCCGCCGGGGTGCCGCGGTGCGACGATCGGTACGTGACCACTCCTGCGACCGCCGCCCCCGCGGTGCTGCCGGCGGCGCGACCGCCGTTGGTCCGCCCGCGGTCGGGACGGGTGCTGGCCGGGGTCGCCGCGGGAACCGCCGCCCACCTGCGGCAGGACCCGCTGGTGGTGCGCCTCGGGTTCGTCGTGCTGGCCACCACCGGCATCGGCTTCGTGGCCTACGTCCTGCTCTGGCTGACCATGCCGGTCGCCGAGCCGGGCACCGCGGAGGCGGCGCCGGTGTCGGGGGTCGGCTGGCGCCCGTCGCGACCCCGCGAGTGGGTCGGCCTGGTGATCGTCACCGCGCTCGGGGTGGCCGTGGTCGGCCAGCTCGTCCAGTGGGGCAACAGCGACCTGGTCCTGCCGCTGGTGCTGGTGGCCATCGGACTGGGCGTGATCTGGCGGCAGCTGGACACCGACCGGCCCCTCGAGGTGCCCGGAGGTCGCTGGGCCCTGGCCGGCGGGGTCGTGCTGGCCGGTGTGGGGCTGGTCGTCCTGCTCGCCACCACCGGGCAGCTGGCCGCCGCGCGCAACGGGTTCGCGGCGACCCTCGTCATCCTCACCGGCGTCGCGCTGGCCACGGCTCCGGTCTGGCGCCGGCTGCTCGACTCCCGGGACGAGGAGCGGGCGGCCCGGATCCGCTCCGAGGAGCGGGCCTCGGTGGCCGCGCACCTGCACGACTCGGTGCTGCAGACCCTCGCCCTCATCCAGCGGCACGCCGGCGACCAGCAGGCGGTCGGCCGGCTGGCCCGCAGCCAGGAGCGGGAGCTGCGCGCCTGGCTGTACGACCCGGCGGTGGTCCGCGAGGGCGGCACCTGGGCGGGGCTCGTGGCCGGCATGGTCGCCGAGGTGGAGGAGGACCACGCGCTGGTGGTCGACCACGTCGTCGTCGGCGACGCCCCGGTCGACGACGCGCTGGCCGCCCTGGGCGCGGCCACCCGCGAGGCGCTGGTCAACGTGGCCAAGCACTCCGGGGTGGCCGCCGCCGACCTGTACACCGAGGTGACGCCCGAGCGCGTCTCGGTCTTCGTCCGCGACCGCGGGGCGGGCTTCGACCCCGAGGCCGTCCCCGCGGACCGACGCGGGCTGCGCGACTCCGTCACGGGCCGCGTCGCACGACTGGGCGGGACGGCGCACGTCCGTTCCGCCCCCGGAGAAGGGACCGAAGTGGAGCTGGACGTGCCGGTGACGGCCTCGTGAGCGGACAGGGGAGTGAGCATCGCAGCCAGGGACGAGCGAGGAGCGGAGCGACCCGCGGTAGCGAACCGGGTGCACCGTGACGCGGGTCTTCCTGGTGGACGACCACGCGATGGTGCGGGCCGGCGTGCGCGCGGAGCTCGGCACCGACCTCGACGTCGTCGGCGAGGCGCCCGACGTGCCGACCGCGGTCGAGGGGATCCGCGCCACCCGGCCCGACGTCGTCCTGCTGGACGTGCACCTGCCCGGTGGCGGCGGCCGGGCGGTGCTCGAGACGCTGCGCGGCGAGCTGCCGGACGTGAGGTGGCTCGCGCTGTCGGTCTCCGACGCCGCCGAGGACGTCATCGCCGTCATCCGGGCCGGCGCGCGGGGCTACGTCACCAAGACGATCTCCGGGCCGGACCTGCTCGACGCCGTCCGGCGGGTGGCCGACGGCGACGTCGTCTTCAGCCCCCGGCTGGCCGGCTTCGTGCTGGACGCCTTCGCGGCGGCCGGGCCCGCCGCGCCCGCGGAGGAGGAGGCCACCGACCCCGGGCTGGACCTGCTCAGCGCCCGCGAGCGCGAGGTCATGCAGCTGCTGGCCCGCGGCTACACCTACCGCGAGATCGGCTCGCGGCTGTTCATCTCGGTGAAGACGGTGGAGTCGCACGCCTCGAACGTGCTGCGGAAGCTGCAGCTCTCGAACCGCAACGAGCTCACGAGGTGGGCCGCGACGAACCGCCTGTTGTAGGTCAGCCGCCGAAGGCGGCCGCGCGGAAGGCCTCGAACACCGGTGGCGGCTGCGGCGAGGCCCACATCTGGTCCGTGAGCAGCACCGCGCTCACCCCGGTGACCGGGTCGGACCACCACGAGCTGCCCAGGCCGCCGTCCCACCCGTAGGAGCCTGCGTGCCGCCCGCCGGGCTCGTCGGTCCGGCGCACGCCGAGGCCCAGGCCCCACCCGCCGCCCTCGTCGTCGACCGGGCCGACCTGCTCGGTGGTCATCGCGCGCACCGAGGCCTCGGTGAGCACCGGGCTCCCGTCGGGCGCCCGGCCACCGGTCTGCAGCATGCGCGCGAAGGCGGCCAGGTCGTCGACGGTGGACACCAGGCCGTCGCCGCCGTCGGGGAACGCGGGCGGCCGCGACCACTGCCCGTCCGCCGGGTCGTAGACCTCGCGGGAGCCGTCCGCACCCGGCGGCGTCCAGTGCGGGCCCAGCCGGTCGCGGGCGGACGAGGGCACCCCGAAGCCGGTGCTGGTCATGCCCAGCGGGTCGAGCACGCGCTCGGCCAGGAGGTCGGGCAGCGGCCGGCCGGCGGCCCGGGCGACCAGCACGCCCAGGACGCTGGCGCCGAGGTGGTACAGCCAGCGCTCGCCCGGCTGGTGGGACAGCGGGACCGAGCCCAGCAGCCGCAGCCACTCGTCGGGCGGCGGGGCGGCCTGCGGTGCGGGCGGGCCCGCGTGCAGGCCGGCGTCGGCCAGCGCGGCCATGGTGGGGGACGGCCACGGAGCGGTGAAGTCCAGACCCAGCCCGAGCCGGAAGGTGAGGACGTCCCGGACGGTGATCGGCCGCGCGGCGGGGACGGTCCCGGCAGCGGCGTCCGCGGCGTCGACGAGCACCTGCCGGTCGGCGAGCTCGGGCAGCAGCGGGTCCACCGGTGCGTCGAGGTGCAGCACGCCGTCGCCGACCAGCGCCATCGCCGCGGCCGCGACGACCGGCTTCGTGGTCGACGACAGGCGGAAGACGGTGTCCGGCCCGACCCCGTCCCCCGCCGCGCCTCGGGAGAGCAGCTCGCCGTGCCGGTCGACCCGCCACGCCGCGCCCGGCACCTGCCCGTCGGCCACCGCGTCGCGCACCGCGGCCGCGATCCGTCCCGCCTGCTCCATGCCGCCTCCTCGTCGTCGGGGGGTGGACCGCGGAGCCGGCCGGATCTGTGCGGTCAGCCGGTGAAGACCACGTGGAAGGCCTCGGCGGAACGCCCCTCGGGGAGCCCGAACCGCTGCGCCGTCTGCCGCATCCAGCCGCCGACGAACTCCTCGATCCAGCCCTCGGGCTGGTGGGCCGTCTGCGTGACGTGCGAGCGCAGCGCGGCGAACTTCCGGTCGACGACGTCGGTGACGTCGACGGCGTGGTCGGCCCGCGGGCTGGCTCCCAGCCACACCTCGGAGACGGTCCAGGCCTCCAGCCCCTCGTCGGCCAGCAGCTCGGGGAAGGCGAACGGGTTGCGGGCGTCGGGGTAGACCGCCCGCAGGGTCGACTCGCCCACGGTCATGTGGTCGGGGTGGCTGGCGCCGATCCGCTCCCAGAACCGCTCCGGCGAGCTCGTGAGCACCCGCTGCGGGCGCACCTGCCGGATCACCCGGCTGATGTCGCGGCGCAGGTCCAGCGTCAGCTCCAGCCGGCCGTCGGGGTAGCCGAGGAAGCGGACGTCCTCGACGCCGACCTCCTTGGCCGCGGCGCGCTGCTCGGCCTGGCGCAGCGGACCCATCTGGTCGCGCGGCGTCTCGTCGAACCCGCCGGCGTCGCCGTCGGTGACGATGCAGTAGGTGACCTCGGTGCCGGCGGCGGTCCAGGTCGCCACCGTGCCGGCGGAGCCGAAGTCGACGTCGTCGGGGTGGGCGAGGACGCAGAGCACCCGGTCGACGTGCTCGGCGGGGCGCGGGGGGAGCGGTGCGGTCACCCGCGCGAGCCTACGGAGAGCCCGGCCAGCTTGTCGGGGTTGCGCACCACCAGCACCTGCTCGACGCGGTCGCCGGCGACGACCAGCGACATGGTCATCTGCGGTTCGTCGCCGGACCACACCACGACCGCCGGCGAGCCGTTGAGGTCGGCGATCTCGATCCGCAGGTCGGGCAGGGCCATGCCCTGCGCGGCGACGCCGAGGGTGAACCGGGCCACCTTGTCCGCGCCGCGGATCGGCCGGAGCGCGGCCTGCACCTTGCCGCCGCCGTCGCTGATCAGCACGGCGTCGGGCGCGAGGGCGGCGAGCAGGGCGGCGAGGTCGCCCCCGGCGGCCGCGGCCAGGAAGCGCTCGGTGATCTCCCGCTGCGCCTGCCGGTCGGCGTCGAACCGGGGACGCCGGGCCTGCACGTGCTCGCGCGCGCGGTGCGCCATCTGCCGGACGGCGGCCTCGCCGCGGCCCAGGGCGCGGGCCACCTCGGCCACCGGCAGCCCGAACACCTCCCGCAGCACGAAGACGGCCCGCTCGGCGGGGGAGAGGGTCTCGAGGACGACCAGCAGCGCCAGCGAGACCTCCTCCCCGAGCTCCGCGGCCGCTGTCGGGTCGGCCGGCGCGGGGGCGGCGGTGACCGCGTCCCGGCCGGTGAGCAGCGGCTCGGGCAGCCACGGGCCGACGTAGCTCTCCCGCCGCGCCCGCGCCGAGACCGACCGGTCGATCGCCAGCCGGGTGGTCACCTGCACCAGGTAGGCGCGCGGGTCGGCGACGTCCTCGCGGTCGGCCGCCGACCAGCGCAACCAGGCGTCCTGAACGACGTCCTCGGCGTCCGCGACGCTGCCCAGCATCCGGTAGGCGACGGAGAACAGCAGCCGCCGGTGGCGGTCGAAGTCGTCGAGGAGTGCGCTCATCGCGCGGGGACCTCGCAGCGGTCGCGGAAGCCCTGGCCGGTCAGGGCGAGGGCGCTGGTGGACCGCGAGCGGGAGTTCGGCACGCAGATCATCATCGTCAGCTCGACCAGCCGGGCGTCGTCCGGGGAGCGGCGCAGCCCGGCCACCATCGCGTCGGTGCGCAGGACCCGGGGTCGAGCACGGCGGCGCCGCGCCCGACGGGCAGACTCGCCGGCGTGCCGACCTTCACCGTCTACGCCGTGCTGCGGTCCACCGCGGCGGTGGACGACGCCACCGTCGAGACCGTCGCCGCGTCGCTGCGCCCGGGGGACGGGGAGCTGCGCGTCTGGCGCGAGCCCGACCGCGCCGCGCTGCGCGCCTCCACCGAGTGCGACGCCGCCGACCTCGAGGCGGCGCTGGAGCAGGCGCACGCCCTGGGCGAGGAGCTGCGGGAGCGCAGCCCGGGTGACGTGCTGGAGGTCGCCGCGCTCAGCGACGACGACTCGCTCGTCTGGCGCGCCTGGCTCTAGCTCACAGCCGGCCGCGGCCCTGGCGGAGCAGCATCATCCCGAGCGCGGCGCCGTCCGGGCCCAGCGCGGCCTGGAAGCGGGACAGCACCTGCTGCTCGCGGGAGAGGTTCAGCCGGGTGCCGCCGGATGCCTTCCGTACGGCGCCGATCTCCTGGGAGATCGACAGCCGCCGCTGGACGAGCTCGATGATCGCGGCATCGCAGGCGTCGATCTCCTCGCGCAGCGCGCCGATGCGGTCGACCTCGGATCCGGTCACGGTGGTCGGGGTGGTGGTGCTCATGGCGATGTCCTCCGGGGCGGGGGAGCCCGTCCTGCCCCGGAAACGAGAAACGCCCCGGGGCTCTCGGGCCCGGGGCGTCTGTTGCGGCGGTTGCTCAGCCAGCGGTGACGGACACCGGATCCCGGTGGCCGTAGGAAAAGCTGACCGTGGCGAGCACGGGTCGGAGTCTGCCACAGCCCGCGGCGGCCGGCCAGGACCGGGCGTGGGGCTCGTGGGGTGCGCGTGACGGCGCCGGGGGAGCGTCACCCGTCCGGCTTACAGTGATGTCGTCATGAGCAGCGTCCAGGAAGCCCTGCCGGGAACGGCCGCCCTCCAGCGCACCGCCAAGGGGTCGGTGGGGCGCGAGCTCGAGCGCATGCTCGCCGGCCTCAACGGCCCCCAGCGGCAGGCCGTCGTCCACGAGGGCGGGCCGCTGCTCATCGTCGCGGGCGCCGGGTCGGGCAAGACCCGGGTGCTGGCGCACCGCATCGCCTACCTGCTCGGCGCCCGGCACACCCAGCCGGGCGAGGTCCTGGCGATCACCTTCACCAACAAGGCCGCGGGCGAGATGAAGGAGCGGGTGGCGCACCTCGTCGGGCCGCGCGCCCGCGCGATGTGGGTCTCGACGTTCCACTCGATGTGCGTGCGCATCCTGCGCGCCGAGGCCGCCAAGCTGGGCCTGAAGTCCTCGTTCACCATCTACGACCAGGGCGATTCGGTCCGCCTCATGACCATGGTGGCGCGCGACCTCGAGCTCGACGCCAAGCGCTACCCCGGCCGCAGCCTCGCCGCGCAGGTGTCGAACCTGAAGAACGAGCTGATCGACGAGGAGGGCTTCGTCCCGACGACGCCCCCGGAGAAGGTGCTGGCCCAGGCGTACACGCTCTACCAGCAGCGGCTGCGCCAGGCGCACGCCATGGACTTCGACGACCTGATCATGAACACGGTGCACCTGCTGCAGGCGTTCCCCGACGTCGCCGAGCACTACCGCCGCCGGTTCCGCCACGTGCTGGTCGACGAGTACCAGGACACCAACCACGCGCAGTACATGCTGGTCCGCGAGCTGGTGGGCACCGGCGATGGGCCGGTCCCGATGGCCGAGCTGTGCGTCGTCGGCGACGCCGACCAGTCGATCTACGCCTTCCGCGGCGCCACGATCCGCAACATCGACGAGTTCGAGCGCGACTACCCGCAGGCCACCACGATCCTGCTGGAGCAGAACTACCGCTCCACGCAGCGCATCCTCAAGGCCGCGAACACCGTCATCGCGAAGAACACCGGCCGCCGGCCCAAGAACCTGTGGACCGACTCGGGCGACGGCGAGCTGATCGAGGGCTACGTCGCCGACAACGAGCACGACGAGGCCGCCTGGGTCGCCGAGCAGATCGACAAGCTGGTCGACGACGGCGTCGCCCAGCCGAAGGACATCGCCGTCTTCTACCGGACGAACAACGCCTCGCGCGTGTTCGAAGAGGTCTTCATCCGCGTCGGCATGCCCTACAAGGTCGTCGGCGGGGTGCGCTTCTACGAGCGCAAGGAGGTCCGCGACGCGCTGGCCTACCTGAAGGTCGTCGCCAACCCGACCGACATCGTCAGCCTGCGCCGGGTCATCAACACCCCCAAGCGCGGCATCGGCGAGCGCGCCGAGTCCTGCATCGAGAACTTCGCCGACCGCGAGCGGATCCCGTTCGCCTTGGCGCTGCGCCGCTGCTCGGAGGTCGGGGAGCTGGCCACCCGCTCGCTCAAGGCGATCCAGGAGTTCGTGACGCTGCTGGAGGAGTTCGAGCAGCTGGTCGAGACCGGCTCGGGCCCCGCCGCGCTGCTGGAGAGCATCCTCGACCGCACCGGCTACCTCGCCGAGCTGCAGGCCAGCACCGACCCGCAGGACGAGGGCCGGGTCGACAACCTCAACGAGCTCATCTCCGTGGCCGCGGAGTTCGAGGCGGCCACCCCCGAGGGGACGGTCACCGACTTCCTCGAGCAGGTCTCGCTGGTGGCCGACGCCGACCAGATCCCGGTCACCGGGGACGACGCAGGCGTGGTCACGATGATGACGCTGCACACCGCGAAGGGCCTGGAGTTCCCGGTCGTCTTCCTGACCGGGCTCGAGGACGGCGTCTTCCCGCACCTGCGGGCGCTCGGCGACCCGCGGGAGCTGGAGGAGGAGCGCCGGCTGGCCTACGTCGGCATCACCCGCGCCCAGCAGCGGCTGTTCATCTCGCGGGCGACGGTGCGCACCAGCTGGGGGCAGCCGGCCTACAACCCGCCGTCCCGGTTCCTGGACGAGATCCCGGCCGAGACCATCCACTGGGAGCGGCTGGACCCGGCACCCGCGCCGTCGACGGGGTACCGGTCGGCGCAGACGCGGGTCGCGGCGACCGGCCTGTCCACCGGTGGCCTGCGCGGTGGTGCCGGCAACCGGCCGGTCATCTCGGTCGACGTCGGCGACCGCGTCAGCCACGACGCCTTCGGCCTGGGCACGGTGGTCGAGGTGACCGGTGCCGGCGACAAGGCCCAGGCCACCGTCGACTTCGGCTCCGGCGGCACCAAGCGCCTCGTCCTCCGCTACGCCCCCCTCGTCAAGCTGTGACGCGGTAGGTCAGACGCTCACGCCGCGCTCGGCCAGCCAGACCTTGGGGTCGGTGGGCTTGCCGTTCATGCCGCCGCGGTGGATCTCGTAGTGCAGGTGGGGGCCGGTCGACTGGCCCTCGTTGCCGACCTTCGCGATCTGGTCGCCGGCGTGCACGATGTCGCCGGCCGCGACGCTGTAGTAGCGCATGTGGCCGTAGATGTGGACGTTGCCGTCGGCGTCCTGGATGTAGACCGCGTTGCCATAGCCCGAGGCGCGCCCGGCCTTGAGGACGACGCCGTCGGAGGCCGCGTAGATCGGGGTGCCCAGCGGGGCGGCCAGGTCCAGGCCGTAGTGCATGGTGCCCCAGCGCTTGCAGAAGCAGGTCGTGAGCCGGCCGGTCACGGGCAGCACGGTCGTGGGCTGGCGGGCGGCGCGGGAGGCGGCCAGCTCGCCGAGGCGGGCCTGGGCCTCGGCCTCGGTGATGCCCCGGCGCACGTCGGCGTCCTCGAGGCCGCCGCTGAAGCTGTGGTCCGGGCTGGCGCCCAGGCCGAGGTCGGACGCGGTGACGCTCACCGGCTCGGCGCCGCCGCCGAAGGCGGTGGGGGCGCCGGCGACCAGGGCGCCCACGACGAGCGCCGCGAACCACATGGGTGCACGGCGGCCGGGCGGGTGCGGCAGCCGGCGGCGCGCAGCAGAGCGCGCCTCGGCGGTGTCGCCGGCTCCGGCCGGCTCCACCTCGGGCGCGGGCTGCGCGGGGATCGCGGCTGCGGCCTCGGCGTCCTCGGCCGCGGCGGCGCGGACCAGGGTGGTCGTGGCGCCACGGGGAGCCGGGATGGAGGGGAGGCGACGGCCCCCGGTGAGCTCGATGCGTCCGGTGGCGCCGTCCTCGACGCCCGTCCGCTCGAGCAGCCGGGGCGCACTGGGTGGGGTCACGGTGCACCTTTCCGAGCGGGGGCGTGCGCGCCGGTGGATACCGGCGCCGTGACCGAACCGTAACGACGAGTGAGGGCGTGATCGCGCATTGAGACGTTCGTGTCGCCGCCTGCGTCCCGGATGACGGAACGAGACCGGCCGCCCGCTCAGGCGGCGGCGCGCACCGCCTGCGGCGCGGCGACGGGCGAGCCGGCCAGCGTCAGGGCCACCTCGTCGAGGACCCCGCGGTGGATGGGCAGCGACATGTGCCCGACGCCGCGGACCAGGACGTTGCGGGCCCCGAGGTCGGGGTGGTCGCACCGGCCGGCCGAGGTCGGCAGCACCAGCTGGTCCAGGTCGCTGTAGACCGCCGTGATCCGCGTCGCGCAGCCGTCCACCGGCTCGCCGAGCTCGCCCAGCAGCGGGGAGCCGGGGCGCAGCTGGCGCACCAGCGGCGTCGGCAGGGCGTGGGCCAGCAGCGACCCGCCGTGCGGCGTCCCCAGCGTGACCAGCTCGTCCACGCGGCGGTCCCCACCCTGGCGCTGCACGTGGTAGCGGGCGATGAGCCCACCGAGGCTGTGGCCGACCACGTGCACGCGGTCGTGCCCGGTCTGCGCGCAGATGCGCTCGATGTGCGCGCCGAGGTCGGAGGCCGCCGTCGCGACGTCGCGCAGCAGCGGGCTGTAGTTCCACGAGCAGACCGAGGCGAAGCCGCGCCGGCGCAGGCTGCGGCGCATCACGGCGAAGATCGAGCGGTTGTCCACCAGACCGTGGACCAGCAGGACGGGGGTGCGGGCGGCCAGCGGATCGGCGGCGAACAGTGCGCGGACGGCGGAGGACTGCCCGGGCCGCCGGCCCACGTCGGGCTGCAGCTGCTCGGTGCGGGCGCCCAGCGGGTAGAGCAGCGCGTGGGCGCCGACCCAGGCCAGCTCGGTGAGGGTGCCGGTCAGCGCGGCCGGGCTGCACAGGGCGCGCAGGGCGCTCCGTGGCGCGGCCTCGGGAGCCGCCGTGGTGTGCGACGCTGGTCCGGAGCCCGGAACGCTCGTCGGTCGCATGGCCTTCATCCCCCGTGTCTTCCGCCGGCGGTGCCGGGTCGCCCGTGCCGGTGGCGGAGCGCTGGTTGTGCTCCGTTCACCCGACGGTAATGCCCGTGTGTGGCGGTCGTCACACCGACGCCCCCGGCGGGCGGGCCGATCGAGGCCTGTTCGTGACCGAAGCCGAGAGGGGGAACCGTGCCCGCCCGCCAGACCCGCAGCCGGTCCTCCCGGGGCACCCGCCCGGTGCCGCCCTCCGGCAGCGGGGCGCTGGTGATCGGCCCCGTACCGACCGGTGCGCGGGTGGCCGGCGTGCTGCTCGTCCTGGCCGCCCTGGCCGGCCTGGTCTCGGCGTTCCCCACCTACCTGGAGGTGGCCGGGCGCGACCTCGTCCTGGGCGGCAGCGTCCTCGGTGTGCTCGTCACCCTCCTCGCTCCCGCGGTGGGCGGTGCGGTCGGGGTGCTGCTCGCGCGGGGCGCCGTCCCGAAGTTCGGGCTGGCCTACGCCGCGGTGGCCGGCGCGCTCGCCCTCGGCCCGCTGCTCATCGAGCTCTACCGCGGCCGCCGGTCCACCGACCGGCCCGGCGTCGAGGTGCTGGCCGGGCAGCGCGTGCTCACCGAGGACATCCACGTCGGCGCGGGGTGGGTCGCCGCGGTCGCCGCGCTGGTCCTGACCCTGCTGGCCGGCGTGGTCGCCGCCGCGGTCTGGGGCCGCACCGTCATGGAGGACCGGGGTGCCCTGGACGCCGTCCGCGGGCCGCTGGCCGGCGGCACCGTGCTGCTGGGCGTCGCCACGGTCCTGTGCCTGACGCTGCCCGCCGCCGACGTGCAGGACGACCTGGTCACCGACCCCGCGACCGGGCTGCAGGTCGTGGTGGAGCGCGAGGGTCCGCAGGCGCTGCTGGAGCGGCCGGGACTGGCGCTGCTCGGCGGGCTGCTGCTCGCCGGTGCGCTGGTCCTCTGCTCGGTGACCGCGCCCTCCCTGCGGCCGCGGCTCGCCGCCGTCGGCGGACTCCTGGCCATCGCGGTCACCGTGCTCACCGCCGGGCTGGCCGGCGTGCGGGACGCCGTCGACTCCGACGACCTGGTGTGGACGGTGCCCGGTGCCGGCCTGCTCCTCGCCGGCCTCGGCTTCTGCGCCGTCACCGCGCTGGCCTGGCGGCTGCGCCGGTCGCCGTAGGGTCCCCGGCGTGGACGAGCGCATCCGGGTGGTCGTCGCCGGGCCCGGCGCCGCCGACGGCGACCGGCGGGCCGAGCGGATCGCGCGGGCGCTGCGCGACCGGGGCGTGGAGGTCGTCTACACCGACCGGCCGCACACGCCCGAGCAGCTCCTCGCGACCGTGGTGCAGGAGGACGCCGACGCCGTCGGCATCGTGCCCGGCGGGGACCACGAGGACCAGCTCGCCCTCCTGTCCGGGCTGATGACCGAGCACGGGATCGACGACGTGCTCGTGTTCGCCGGTGACGACGGCGAGCCCGCCGACGTCGCCGCCCGGGTGAGCGACCGCCTCAGGGGCTGACCAGCGGCGGGACCGGGGTGGGCGGGCCGGTCCGCTGCCGCGAACCGGTGAGCAAGCCTGTGACGCGTCCCACCCCGGACCCCTCTGCACCACGCCCGGGGCAGCGTGCGCGTTACGGGCGGGCTACGGTCCCTGTTCGTGGATCTCTTCGAGTACCAGGCCCGTGACCTGTTGGCATCGCACGGTGTCCCCGTGCTCCCCGGTGGCGTCGCCGAGACGCCCGAGCAGGCGGAGGCGATCGCCCGCGAGATCGGGCAGACCGTCGTCGTCAAGGCCCAGGTGAAGGTGGGCGGCCGCGGCAAGGCCGGTGGCGTCAAGCTCGCCGACAACCCCGAGGACGCGAAGGCGCGCGCCCAGGACATCCTCGGGCTGGACATCAAGGGGCACATCACCCACCGCGTGATGGTGGCCCAGGCCAGCGACATCGCCGAGGAGTACTACTTCTCCTACCTGCTCGACCGCTCCAACCGCACCTTCCTGGCCATGGCCAGCGTCGAGGGCGGCATGGAGATCGAGCAGCTCGCCGTCGAGCGCCCCGAGGCGCTGGCCCGCATCCCCGTCGACGCCACCGTCGGCGTGGACGCCGCCAAGGCCGCCGAGATCGTGGACGCCGCCGGGTTCGCCCCCGAGGTGCGCGACCAGGTCATCGCCATCGCCGTGCAGCTGTGGGACGCCTTCTCCAAGGAGGACGCGACCCTGGTCGAGGTCAACCCGCTGGCCAAGGCCCCCGACGGCACCGTGCTGGCCCTCGACGCCAAGATCACCCTCGACGAGAACGCCGGCTTCCGCCAGGAGGCGCACGCCGCCCTCGAGGACGCGGCCTCCGCCGACCCGCTCGAGGCCGCGGCCAAGGAGAAGGACCTCAACTACGTCAAGCTCGAGGGGGAGGTCGGGATCATCGGCAACGGTGCCGGCCTGGTCATGAGCACCCTGGACGTCGTCGCCTACGCCGGCGAGGAGTTCGGCGGGGTCCGCCCGGCCAACTTCCTGGACATCGGTGGTGGCGCCTCCGCCGAGGTCATGGCCAACGGCCTGTCGATCATCCTCGGCGACCCGGCCGTGAAGAGCGTCTTCGTCAACGTCTTCGGTGGCATCACCGCCTGCGACGCCGTCGCCAACGGCATCGTCGCCGCCCTGCAGACCCTCGGTGACCAGGCCACGAAGCCGCTGGTCGTCCGCCTGGACGGCAACAACGTCGAGGAGGGCCGGCGCATCCTGGCCGAGGCCAACCACCCGCTCGTGACCGTGGTCGACACGATGGACGGCGCCGCGCGCCGGGCCGCCGAGCTCGCCGCCGCCTGAAGCCCTAGCGAACAGGACCTGTAGAGATGTCGATCTTCCTCAACGAGAACAGCAAGGTCATCGTCCAGGGCATGACCGGCTCGGAGGGCAGCAAGCACACCTCGCGCATGCTCGCCTCCGGCACCGCGATCGTCGGCGGCGTGAACCCGCGCAAGGCCGGCAGCAGCGTCGACTTCGACGGCACCAGCGTGCCGGTGTTCGGCTCGGTCGCCGACGCCATGAAGGAGACCGGCGCGGACGTCAGCGTCATCTTCGTGCCGCCGCCGTTCGCGAAGGCCGCCGCGATCGAGGCCGTCGACGCCCAGATCGGCCTCGCCGTGATCATCACCGAGGGCATCCCGGTGCACGACTCGACCGCCGTCTGGGCGCACGCCCAGGGTGGCGCGACGCGCATCATCGGCCCGAACTGCCCCGGCCTGATCAGCCCCGGGCGCAGCAACGCCGGCATCATCCCGGCCAACATCACCAAGCAGGGCAAGATCGGCCTGGTGTCGAAGTCGGGCACGCTGACCTACCAGATGATGTACGAGCTCCGGGACATCGGCTTCTCCACCGCCGTCGGCATCGGTGGCGACCCGGTCATCGGCACCACGCACATCGACTGCCTCCAGGCGTTCCAGGACGACCCGGAGACCGAGGCCATCGTGATGATCGGTGAGATCGGTGGCGACGCCGAGGAGCGGGCCGCGGACTTCATCAAGGCCAACGTGACCAAGCCCGTCGTCGGCTACGTCGCCGGCTTCACCGCGCCCGAGGGCAAGACCATGGGCCACGCCGGCGCCATCGTCTCGGGCTCGGCCGGTACCGCCCAGGCGAAGAAGGAGGCCCTCGAGGCCGCCGGTGTCCGGGTGGGCAAGACGCCGTCGGAGACCGCCCAGCTGATGCGCGAGATCATCGGCTGACGCCTCCCGCTCCTCCGCCACTGCCCGGGAACCGCTGCTGCGGTTCCCGGGCAGTGGCGCGTCCGGGGCCGTGCGCCCGGCCGGGAGGGTCACGGACGGGGATACTGCGGCCCGCACGCTTGCTCTCGTCGGGCTGCTGCTCGACGATGCGGTCCGTGATCGACCGACTACTGAGGAGTGGCTCGAGATGACCAGTCAGCCTCCGCCTCCGCCGCCGCAGGGCGGCGAGGGGCAGCCGGGGCCCGGCCAGCAGCCGCCCCAGCCCTACGGGCAGCAGCCGGCGCAGCCCTACGGGCAGCAGCCGGCGCAGCCGTACGGGCAGCCGCAGCCGTACGGGCAGCAGCCCCCGCCGCCGCCCGGCCAGCCGTCCTACGGGCAGCAGCCCTGGGGCCCGCCGCCCCAGCAGCCGTGGGGCCAGCCGCCGCAGGGCGGGTACGGCCAGCCGCCGCACGGCGCCCCCGGCCGGGCGAAGTCGTCGGTGGACCTCTCGCGGGTCGGGCTCCTCGACCGGTTGATCGCAGGCACGGCCCTGCTGTTCACCCTGTTCATGCTGCTGCCCTGGTACGGCTTCGACGACGAGGGCCTCGGCGACGTCGACCTCGACGCGTCCACCAACGGCTTCAGCGACACGGTCGGCTTCGGGGCCTTCACGTTCGACATCGGCTACGCCACCTGGCCGGCGGTGCTCGCCTGGCTGCTGCTGCTGGCCGCGGCGGTGTGGGTGCTGCTCCCGGCGATCCGGACCGTGCCGGTGCCCGTGCCGCGCACCTACGTCACCGCCGGGCTCACCGGCCTCGCCCTGCTGCTCTTCCTCATCACCTGGATCGACCAGCTGGGCCTCGCCGACGGGCCGGACGACGACGCGGGCTTCAGCGTGGTCGCGTTCCTCGCGCTGCTGACCGTGCTGGCTGCCGCCGTGCTCGGCGGGCTGCAGCTGCTGAAGGAGCTGCGCGCCCGCAAGGCGGGGAGCGGGGCGGCCGCCGGTGGGCAGGAGGCGTCCGGCCAGCAGCCGCCCGCCCGGCCCTACGGCCAGCAGGACCCCGGGCAGCCCTGGAGCCAGCAGCCGTCTCCGCCGCCGCAGCCCCCGTACGGCGGCCCGGGCGCGCCGCCGCCGCCGCCTCCGGGTGCGCCCGGCGGCGTCTGACCGCACCTGCACCGTGCCGACGAGGGTCGGCGGCTCCCGGCCGCCGGCCCTCGTCGCTTTGTCGGGCTCCCCGGGCGCGTGCGCCGACCACCGGCGGCGAGTCCTTGGGAGAGTGGACCCGTGGTCTCGTTGCTCGCACGCCTGCCCCGTGGGGGGCGCGACGCCGGGGGAGCGAGCCACGCGCACCGGCTGGTGTGGCCGGCGCTGGCCGCCGCCGGAGCCGTGTCCGCCGCAGGCCTCGGCGTCCTGGCGCTGGCCGTCGGCGTCGTCGCCACCCTCGACCCCACGGGCGGCCCGGGCGCGGCGGGCTCGGTCGCGCTCGCCGGCCGGCTCTGGCTGCTCGCCCAGGGCGCGGAGATCACGCTGGACTCCGGCCCGATCGCGCTGGCGCCGCTGCTGCTCACCCTGGGCATCGCATGGTGCCTGTCCGGCGCGGGCCGCCTGGTCGTGCGGGTCCGCGGGCTCGCCGGGGCACGCGACGCCGCGCGCGCCGGTGGGGTGCTGGTGGCCGCGCACGTCGTCCTCACCGCGCTGCTCGCCCTGCTGCTCGACGGGCCGGGAGCCGCGATCGGCCTGCCGCGGGCGCTCCTGGGCAGCGCGCTGCTCGCGGTCGCGGCGGCCGGCTGGGGGCTCGGGCGGGAGTCCGGTGCCCTGGACGCGGCGCTCGACCGGGTGCCCGGCCCGGCCCGGCCGGTGCTGCGCGGCGTGCTCGCGGGGGTGCTGACCGCGCTGGCGCTCTGCCTCTCCGTCGTCGCGGTCGCGCTGGCCGCCGACGCCGACGGGTACGCAGCCGTCTCCGGCCGGCTCGGCGGGGGCGCGGCCGGTGCGCTGGGGCTGCTCGGCCTCGGGGTGCTGCTGCTGCCGAACACGGCGGGGGCGGTGCTCGGGCTGGCCGCGGGGCCGGGGTTCGCCGTCGGCAGCGGCACCGTCGTCTCGGTGCACGGGGTGACGCTCGGCCAGGTCCCCGCGCTGCCGCTGCTCGCGGCGCTGCCCGACACCCAGGCGGTCCCGCTGCTCGCCTTCGCCTCGCAGGCCGTGCCCGCCGTCGCCGGCCTGGTCGCGGGCGCCACCCTGGCGCGCCACCTCTCCGCGCGCGACGGCGGCACGGTCGTGGCCGGGCTCGCCGGGGTGCTCGCCGGTGCGCTGCTGGGCCTGACCTGCGGGCTGCTCACCTGGGCTGCCGGCGGATCGCTCGGCGACGGCGCGCTGGCCACGGTGGGGGCGCCGCCGGTCGCGACGGGCCTCGCGATCGCGGCGCAGGCCGGCATCGCCGCGGCGCTCGCCGCCGCGGTCACCCGGTGGCGCACCCCCGCCTGACGGCTCCCTCCGGAGGCTCGCGCCGAGCCTGCGAGGCGTGAGGCGGAGGGGGTCCTTATAGGGTCGTCGGGTGAGCGCTTCGCGACGTTCGACGTCCCGGGCGCGGGTCGTGGTCCTCCTCTCGGGCACCGGGTCGCTGTGCGCCGCGCTGCTCGACGCGACCGACGACGCCGGTTACCCGGCGCAGGTCGTCGCCGTGGGTGCCGACCGGCGGGCCGACGGCCTCGCGCACGCCACCCGCCGCGGTCTGCCCACCTTCGTCTGCGCGCTGCGCGACCACCCCGACCGCGCCGCCTGGGACCGCGCCCTCGCCGCGGAGATCGCCGCCCACGAGCCCGACCTGGTCGTCTCGGCCGGCTTCATGAAGATCGTCGGCCCCGCCGTGCTCGACGCCTTCGAGGGGCGCCTGGTCAACACCCACCCCGCCCTGCTGCCGGCCTTCCCCGGTGCGCACGCCGTGCGGGACGCGCTCGCCGCGGGCGCGACGGTGACCGGCTCGACCGTGCACCTCGTCGACGCGGGCGTGGACACCGGGCCGGTGCTGGCGCAGCGCGAGGTGCCCGTGCTGCCCGGCGACGACGAGTCCCGACTGCACGAACGCATCAAGGCCGTGGAGCGCGTGCTCCTGGTGGAGACGGTGGCCCGGCTGGCCGCCGCAACGAGAGGACTGAGCTCCGCATGAGCGACCGCAGCCCGATCCGTCGCGCCCTGCTCGGGGTCTACGACAAGACCGGCATCGAGGAGCTGGCCCGCGGGCTGGCCGGCGCCGGGGTGGAGCTGGTCAGCACCGGCGCCACGGCCCGCCGGATCGCCGACGCCGGCATCCCGGTCACCCCGGTCGAGCAGGTCACCGGCTTCCCGGAGTGCCTGGACGGGCGGGTGAAGACGCTGCACCCCGCCGTGCACGCCGGCATCCTGGCCGACCGCCGCAGGCCCGAGCACGTCGCCCAGCTCGACGAGCTCGGCATCGCCGCGTTCGACCTGGTCGTGGTCAACCTGTACCCGTTCACCGAGACGGTCGCCTCGGGGGCCACCCCCGACGAGTGCGTCGAGCAGATCGACATCGGCGGCCCCGCGATGGTGCGGGCGGCGGCGAAGAACCACCCCTCGGTCGCCGTCGTCGTCGACCCGGCGCGGTACGCCGACGTGCTGACCGCCGTCGGGGAGGGCGGGTTCACCCTCGCCGACCGGCAGCGGCTGGCGGTCGCGGCGTTCCGGCACACGGCGTCCTACGACATCGCCGTCGCCTCGTGGATGGGCAGCGTGCTCGCGCCCGACGAGACCACGGACTTCCCCGAGTGGGTGGCCGCGAGCTGGGAGCGGGCCGACGTGCTGCGCTACGGCGAGAACCCGCACCAGGGCGCCGCGCTGTACCGCGGGTCGGTGCAGCCGGGCCTCGCGCACGCCGAGCAGCTGCACGGCAAGGCGATGTCCTACAACAACTACGTCGACACCGACGCCGCCTGGCGGGCCGCGCACGACCACGCCGACCCGTGCGTCGCGATCATCAAGCACGCCAACCCGTGCGGGATCGCGGTCGGCCCGGACATCGCCGCCGCGCACCGCAAGGCGCACGCCTGCGACCCGCTGTCGGCGTTCGGCGGCGTGATCGCGGCCAACCGCGAGGTGGACCTGACGATGGCCGAGCAGGTGGCCGAGATCTTCACCGAGGTGGTCGTCGCCCCGTCGTTCACCGACGACGCCGTGCGCGTGCTGACCGGCAAGAAGAACATCCGGCTGCTCCGGCTGCCGCACCTCCCGGGGGCGGGGGCGGAGCTGCGGCCGGTCAGCGGCGGGCTGCTGCTGCAGACCACCGACCGCATCGACGCCGACGGCGACGACCCGACGACCTGGACGCTGGCGACCGGCGAGCCGCTGGACGCCGCCGGCCTGGACGACCTGGTGTTCGCCTGGCGGGCCGTCCGTGCGGTGAAGAGCAACGCCATCCTGCTGGCGCACGACCGGGCGACGGTCGGCGTGGGCATGGGTCAGGTGAACCGGGTCGACTCCGCCAAGCTCGCCGTCGCGCGGGCGGGGGAGCGGGCCACCGGGTCGGTGGCCGCCTCCGACGCGTTCTTCCCGTTCGCCGACGGGCTGCAGGTGCTGCTCGACGCGGGCGTGCGCGCCGTCGTCCAGCCCGGCGGGTCGGTGCGCGACGAGGAGGTCGTCGCGGCGGCGGCCGCGGCCGGCGTGCCGCTCTACCTGACCGGTACGCGGCACTTCGCGCACTGATGGCGGGAGGACCGCGGCCGCACGTCGGTCCGCCGGGGGCGGGCGCGGTCCTCGAGGGGGAGGACCTCGCCCGCGTCGACTGGTGGGGTGCCGAGCTCGACGGCGTCACCTTCACCCGCTGCCGGTTCGACGACGCCTCGCTCGAGGAGCTCGTCACCCGGCGCTGCGTGTTCGAGCAGTGCGTGCTCACCGGCGTCCGGCTGGGCGGGTCACGGCACTCGGGCACGGCGTTCCTCTCCTGCCGGTTCGACCGCGCCCGGCTGATCGACGTCACCTGGGACGGCTGCAAGCTCACCGGCTCGACGTTCCCGGGCGCCCAGCTGCGGCCGATGACCAGCACCGAGAGCGACTGGAGCTACACCTCGCTGCGCGGCGTCGACCTGTCCGGGCTGGACCTGTCCGGGCAGCGGTTCCGGGACGCCGACCTCACCGACGCCGACCTGCGCGAGTGCGACCTCACCCGGGCGGACCTGGGTCGCGCGCGGCTGCAGGGCACCAAGCTCCGCGGGACCGACCTGCGCGGGGCCTCGACGGACGAGGTGAACTGGCTCGCCTTCGAGCTGACCGGCGTCCGGCTGGACCTGGCCCAGGCGGTGCAGGTCGCCCGCGCCCACGGTGCCCTCGTCGCGGACTAGCGGTACTTCCGGCCGGTGAGCAGGGCCTTGAGGCTGCCGAGCACGCCGAGGACGGCGACGGCGATCGCGCACCAGAAGCCGGGTCCGAACGTGCCGAGCTCCCAGTCCGCGTCCTGGAGGGGCACGAGGACCGCCCACACGACCAGCCCGCTCACGAGCAGCCCGAGCAGGCCGAGGAAGCGGTGCGAGCGGGCGGGCAGCCACATCCCGATCCCGAGCAGGAGCAGCACGCCACCGCCGAGCACGACCGCCAGCGGCTGCCACAGCCCGGTGTCGACGATCGAGTCCAGGTCCTCGAAGCCGTCGCGGACCAGGTCCCAGCCGGTCCCGTCGACGTCGGCCAGCCAGTCCAGCACCAGGCTGACGGCGGCGGCGATGCCGGCGAGGATGAGCAGCAGCCCGCCCAGGCTCTCCGGCCCGCGGTAGGCGACCGGGTCCGCCGAGTACACCGGCGTCGTCGTGGTCGCACCCTGCTCGCGTTCGGTCATCGCGCACCTCCGGCCGGGGCGGGGTCGTCCGCCACGGCGAGCCTAGGACCGCGACGCCGGTCGCGGCAGGTCTCGGGCACACTGTCGTCGTGCCCGCGACGATCCTGGACGGCAAGGCGACGGCGGCGGCGATCCGCAGCGAACTGACGGGGCGGGTGGCCGCGCTCGCCGCGGCGGGCCACCGCCCGGGGCTCGGCACGCTCCTGGTCGGCGACGACCCGGGTAGCCGCTGGTACGTCGACGCCAAGCACTCCGACTGCGCGCAGGTCGGCATCGCCAGCATCCAGCGCGAGCTGCCGGCCACGGCCACGCTCGCCGAGGTGCTCGCCGTCGTCGAGGAGCTGAACGCCGACCCGGCCTGCACCGGCTACATCGTGCAGCTGCCCCTCCCCGCCGGGGTGGACGAGAGCGTCGTCCTCGAGGCGATGGACCCGGCCAAGGACGCCGACGGACTGCACCCGGTCAACCTGGGCCGGCTGGTGCTCAACGTGCCGGGGCCGCTGCCGTGCACGCCGGTCGGCATCGTCGAGCTGCTGCGCCGCTACGAGGTGCCGATCGCCGGCGCCGAGGTGGTCGTCGTCGGCCGCGGGATCACCGTGGGCCGGCCGCTGGGCCTGCTCCTGACCCGCCGCACCGAGAACGCCACGGTGACGCTGTGCCACACCGGCACCCGCGACCTCGCCTCCCACCTGCGCACGGCGGACGTCGTCGTCGCCGCCGCGGGGGTGCCCGGGCTGATCACCGCCGACCTGGTCAAGCCCGGTGCCGCGGTGCTCGACGTCGGCGTCAGCCGGGTGGACGGCAAGATCGCCGGCGACGTCGCCGCGGACGTGAGGGACGTCGCCGGGTTCGTGGCGCCCAATCCCGGCGGGGTCGGCCCGATGACCCGGGCGATGCTGCTGCAGAACGTGGTCCTGGCCGCTGAGCAGGCAGCCGCCGCCGAGGCACTCTCGGCGTGAGCGAGGCCCGGCCGCCGCTCTACGTCCGCCGGCCGTTCGTCGCCGGGCTGGTCCGTCAGCTGCCGCTGCTCGCGGTGCTGGTCGTGGTGGGCGTCGGGCTGCTGCTGGTCACCGTCGAGCACTGGCGCAGAGGCCTGATCGTCATGGGCGTCGCGCTGGTGGGGGCGGCGCTGCTGCGGCTCTTCCTGCCCGAGCGGCGGGTCGGCTTCCTCGCCGTCCGCAGCCGGCCGGTGGACGTCGTGCTGATGGCGGTCGCGGGGCTGGCGCTGACCGTCGTGTCGGTGGCCATCCCCGGGGCCTGAAGATCGCAGCGCACCCGCTGAGGCGCGACGACCTCCGCGGCGCTAGGTTGGCGGCCATGGCAGAGAAGCCTCGGAACGGCAAGGTCACCGTGGTGGGCGCCGGCTTCTACGGCTCCACGACCGCTCTCCGTCTCGCCGAGTACGACATCTTCGAGACCGTCGTCCTCACCGACATCGTCGAGGGCAAGCCCGAGGGCCTGGCCCTCGACATGAACCAGTCGCGCCCGATCGAGGGCTTCGAGACCCGGGTGGTCGGCGTCGGGGGTGGCTCCTACGAGGGCACCGAGGACTCCGACGTCGTCGTCATCACCGCCGGCATCCCGCGCAAGCCGGGGATGAGCCGGATGGACCTCATCGAGACCAACGCCGGCATCGTCCGGCAGGTCGCGGAGAACATCGCCTCGACGTCGCCCGACGCCGTTGTGATCGTGGTGTCCAACCCGCTCGACGAGATGACGGCGCTCGCCCAGCTGGCCACGCAGTTCCCCAAGGGCCGCGTGATGGGGCAGGCCGGGATGCTCGACACCGCCCGGTTCACCGACAACGTGGCCGAGGAGCTCGGCGTCCCGGTCTCCTCGGTGCGGACGCTGACCCTGGGGTCGCACGGCGACACCATGGTGCCGGTGCCCTCCCGGTGCACCGTCGACGGCAAGCCGCTGGCCGACGTCATGGCCGCCGACCGGATCGAGCACCTCGTGGACCGCACCCGCAACGGCGGGGCCGAGGTCGTGGCGCTGCTCAAGACCGGCTCGGCGTACTACGCGCCGTCGGCGGCCGCGGCCCGCATGGCCAGGGCCGTGATCGAGGACTCCGGTGCCGTGATGCCGGTGTGCGCCTGGGTCGACGGCGAGTACGGGATCAGCGGCGTGTACCTGGGCGTCGAGGCCGAGATCGGCCGAGAGGGAGTGCGGAAGGTCGTCGAGGGCGACCTGTCCGAGAGCGAGCTGGCCGGGCTGCGCGAAGCAGCCGAGGCCGTGCGCGCCAAGCAGGCTGACGTAGCCGACCTCTGAGCGAACGCTCGGAGCAGCAGAGAGTAAGGAAACCCGTACGTGGCGAAGATCAAGGTCGAGGGCACCGTCGTCGAGCTCGACGGCGACGAGATGACCCGGATCATCTGGCAGTTCATCAAGGACCAGCTGATCCTCCCGTACCTCGACGTGAACCTGGAGTACTACGACCTGGGCATCGAGTCGCGCGACGCGACCGACGACCAGGTCACCGTCGACTCCGCCAACGCCATCAAGAAGCACGGCGTCGGCGTCAAGTGCGCGACGATCACCCCGGACGAGGCGCGGGTCGAGGAGTTCGGCCTGAAGAAGATGTGGCGCTCCCCGAACGGGACGATCCGCAACATCCTCGGCGGCGTCATCTTCCGCGAGCCGATCATCATGCAGAACGTGCCGCGCCTGGTGCCGGGCTGGACCAAGCCGATCATCGTCGGCCGCCACGCCTTCGGCGACCAGTACCGCGCCACGGACTTCAAGTTCCCCTCGGCGGGCACCCTGACGGTGACCTTCACGCCGTCGGACGGCTCCGAGCCCATCGAGCACGAGGTCTTCCAGGCCCCGGGCGCCGGCGTCTCGCTGTCGATGTACAACCTCGACGACTCGATCCGCGACTTCGCGCGCGCCTCGATGAACTACGGCCTGGACCGCAACTACCCGGTCTACCTCTCCACGAAGAACACGATCCTCAAGGCCTACGACGGCCGGTTCAAGGACATCTTCGAGGAGGTCTTCGAGACCGAGTTCAAGGACAAGTTCGACACCGCGGGCATCACCTACGAGCACCGGCTGATCGACGACATGGTCGCCGCCTCCCTCAAGTGGGAGGGCGGCTACGTCTGGGCGTGCAAGAACTACGACGGTGACGTGCAGTCCGACACCGTGGCCCAGGGCTTCGGCTCGCTCGGCCTCATGACCTCGGTGCTCGCGACCCCGGACGGCCGCACGGTCGAGGCCGAGGCCGCCCACGGCACGGTCACCCGCCACTACCGCCAGCACCAGCAGGGCAAGGAGACGTCGACCAACCCGATCGCGTCGATCTTCGCCTGGACCCGGGGCCTCGCGCACCGCGGCAAGCTGGACGGCACCCCCGAGGTCACCCGCTTTGCGGAGACCCTCGAGCGGGTCTGCATCGACACCGTCGAGAGCGGCCAGATGACCAAGGACCTCGCGCTGCTCATCTCCAAGGACAGCCCGTGGCTGACCACCCAGGACTTCCTGGCGGCCATCGACGGCAACCTGAAGAAGGCCATGGCCTGACCAGGCGCTGACACCGGCGGCCCCCGCACTCCTCCCGGGTGCGGGGGCCGCTGCTCGTTCCCCCCGAGGGCGGGGTTCCGGGGGTCCGAAAGGCCTCTCGGAGCCCCTGATCCCCGCCCTCGTGGGCCTGTGGACAGCGGTCACGCCCTGGGTGGGAGCACGGCACGCTCCGGGGGTGCCTCCCGCCCGCAAGCCGCCCGAGCTCGTGGGTTGCGTGTTCCGCGCGCGAGACGTCATCGGTGACGGGCTGCTCTCGCGGGACCAGTTGCGCAGCACGGCCTGGCGACGGGTGCTCCAGGGCGTCTACGCCGACGCCGACCTCCCGGACACCCACGCCATCCGGATCCGCGCCGCGCGGATGCTCGCGCCGCCCTCCGCGGTCGTCAGCGGCCGGAGCGCCGCCTACCTCCTGGGCGCGCGCGGCCTCGTCGACGTCGGCACGCCGGTCGAGATGGCCGTGCCCGCGCACGATCGGTTCGGGCCGGTCGTCGGCCTGCGCATCCGGAAGGTGGCGGTGCCGCCCACCGACCTCCGTCTCGTCGGCGGCTTCCGGTGCACCACAGGTCTCCGGACGGCGCTGGACGTGGCCCGCACCGAGCCGGTGGACGACTCGGTTCCCGCCCTCGACGTGCTGTTGGCTGCCGGGATCGTGGGGCTGGACGAGCTGCGCCGGGCCGCAGCGGCGCTGATCGGCGTCCGCGGGGCGCGGGGCGCCCGGGAGGCGGCGGCGTTGGCGGATCCGCGGGCGGAGTCGCCGCCGGAGTCGCGGCTGCGCGTGCTCCTGGCGCGGGCCGGCCTGCCCGCGGTGCCCCAGTTCGTCGTCCACGATGCGGCCGGACGCTTCGTCGCCCGCGTCGACCTCGCCTATCCCGAGCTCTGCCTGGCGGTCGAGTACGACGGCGCGTGGCACGCGGAGGACGGGCAGTTCGCCCGTGACCGCCGGCGGCTCAACCGGCTCGTCGCGGCCGGGTGGGTGGTGCTCCACGTGACCGCGGCCGACCTGCGCCGGCCCGATCAGCTCGTCGCCCGGCTGCACGCCCTGCGAGCCGCACGAGGGCAGGGTTCCGGGGCCTCCGACGCGTGATCGGAGCCCCGGAACCCCGCCCTCGCGGAGGAGTCGGTGGAGAGGTCAGCCGAAGAGCTGGGTCCACCAGGGGCCGCCGCCGCCGTCGGCGATGCCGACGCCGAGGCGGGTGAGGCTGCAGTCGAGGATGTTGGCGCGGTGGCCGGGGCTGTTCATCCAGGCGGTCATGACCGCCGCGGGGTCGGCCTGGCCGCGGGCGATGTTCTCCGCCCGCGCGGAGACGCCGGCGGCGTCGGCGCGGTCGAAGGGGCTCAGGCCCTCGAGGTTCACGTGATCGAAGTAGCCGCGGTCGCGCATGTCGGCGCTGTGCGCGGCGGCGACCCCGGCCAGGCCGCCGTCGGCGCTCACCGGACGGCAGCCGGCGGCGGCGCGCTCCTGGTTCACCAGCGCCAGCACCTGGGTGGCGCGGTCGGAGGCCGCGGGGGCGGGGGCGGGCGCCGGGGCCACCGGTGCCGCCGCCTTCGGCGCGGCGGGCGCCGGGGCGGGAGCGGGAGCCGGAGCCGGCGCCGGGTGCGGCGCCTCGGCGACCGGAGGGGTCTCGACCGGCGCGGGCTCGGGCGTCGGCTCGGGGGTCGGGGCCGGCTCGGCGGCCGGCGCGGGCGCCTCGGGTGCCGACGGCGCCGGCGCGGCCGGGACCGGGGAGGGCGCCATCCGCTCGGACCGGCTGGTCGACGGCTCCACCCGGAGCCCGTCGGGGCCCATGCTCAGGCGGGCGGAGGCGCTGGCGAAGGTCGACGACGTCGGCCGCCCGTCGAGGCCCATCACGACCGGCGAAGCGCTGATCCGCGCGGCCGAGGTCGGGTCCAGGTCCAGCTCGGTGGGGGAGTCGGAGCCGGAGACGACGGGCGCGGCGAGCACGAAGCCGGTCACGAGGGCGAGGACGAGCACGCCCAGCGACAGCCGGCGGCGAAGGGCCGTGGCTGCCCGGGAGCGACGACGCGACGAGCCCTCGGTCGGGCGAGCGGTCGCAGCGGTGCTGGTGGAACGGTGGCGCACGGGACTCCCCGGGATGATCACGATTCGTTATCAACTGGAGACTAACCGTAAGCGAGCGATTGCCCAAGGTTCACGAGACGCACGTCACACCGGGTTCGGCTGGAGTCCACCGCCGGGCTGCCGAGGTCCGCGGCGGGCACCATGGAGGCGCCCGCACCACCCCGATCCCGTTCCGAGGAGCACGCCCCAGGTGAGCGACGTCTGGCTCAGCATCGTCATGGTCGTCGTCTTCATCCTGATCGGAGGCGTCTTCGCGGGCGCCGAGATCGCGCTCGTGTCGCTGCGCGAGTCGCAGGTCCGGGCGATGGCCGACACCGGCCGCCGCGGCCAGGCGGTGCAGCGGCTGCTCAGCGACCCCAACCAGTTCCTGGCCGCCGTCCAGGTGGGCGTCACCTTCGCCGGCTTCTTCTCCGCCGCGTTCGGCGCCAGCACGCTGTCGGAACCCTTCGGCGACTGGCTGCAGGACAGGGGGGTCTCCGCCGGCCTGTCGGGCACCCTCGCGCTGGTCCTGGTCACGATCGCCATCAGCTACGTCTCGCTGGTCGCCGGCGAGCTGACCCCCAAGCGGCTCGCGCTCCAGCGCGCCGAGGGGTTCGCCCTGCTCGTCGCCGCGCCGCTCAACTTCATCGCCAAGCTGTCCCGGCCCATCATCTGGCTGCTGTCGAAGTCGACGAACGCGCTCGTGCGGCTGTTCGGCGGCGACCCCACGCAGGCCGGCGAGTCGATCAGCCAGGAGGAGCTGCGCGACCTCGTCGCCGCCCACGAGTCCCTCAGCAGCGACGAGCGGCGGCTGATCGACGAGGTGTTCCGGGCCGGCGAGCGCGAGGTGCGCGAGGTCATGACGCCGCGCACCGAGGTCACCTTCCTCGACGCGTCGATGACCGCCAGCCGCGCGGCCAAGCTCGTCGTCGACAGCAACTACTCGCGCTACCCCGTGGCCGGCCGCGACCAGGACGACGTCGTCGGCTTCGTGCACGTCCGGGACCTGTTCCTGCCCTCCCACCCGGCCGGCCGCGCGGCGACCGTGGGCGACCTCGCCCGCGAGGTCAAGCGCCTCCCCGGCACCGCGGGCGTGCTGACCGCGCTCAGCGAGATGCGGCGGGAGAGCCACCACCTGGCGATCGTCGTCGACGAGTACGGCGGCACCGACGGCATCGTGACCCTCGAGGACCTCATCGAGGAGGTCATCGGCGAGATCTACGACGAGTACGACGCCGAGGTCGAGCCGGAGGCCGGGCAGTCGCCCGACGCCCCGCGGGAGGTCGACGGACTGCTCAACCTGGACGACTTCACCGAGGCCACCGGGCTGCAGCTGCCCGAGGGCCCCTACGAGACCGCCGCCGGCTACGTGCTGGCCGGTCTCGGCCGACTGCCCGAGGTCGGCGACGCCGTCGAGGTCGAGGGCCGGTCGGTCACCGTCGTCGAGCTGGACGGCCGGCGGATCGCGCGGCTGCGGGTCGACCCGCCGCCGCCGGCCCCCGAGGGCGAGCCGGACGGCGCGGAGACCCCCTAGCGGCTCCTCGCCACGTCCCAGGCGTCGCGCACGATGCCGACCAGGTCGGTGCGCCGAGGCGCCCAGCCCAGGTCGGCGCGGATCCGGTCGCTGGAGGCGACCAGCTGCGCCGGGTCGCCGGCCCGACGGGGACCGTCGGTCGTGGGCACCGGGTGGCCGGTGACCTCGCGGGCGGCGTCGACGACCTCCTGCACGGAGAAGCCGGTGCCGTTGCCCAGGTTGTAGATCCGGTGCTCACCGGCCGACGGCGCGGGCAGCGCCAGCAGGTGGGCGTCGGAGAGGTCGCCGACGTGCACGTAGTCGCGGATGCAGGTGCCGTCGGGCGTCGGGTAGTCGCGGCCGAAGACGGTGAGCGCCTCGCGCTGCCCGGCGGCCACCTGGAGCGCCAGCGGGATCAGGTGGGTCTCGGTGGCGTGCCGCTCGCCGAGGCCGAACGCCGCGCCGGCCACGTTGAAGTAGCGCAGGCTCACCGCCGCGAAGCCGTGCGCCACCGCGTACGAGGTCAGCATGTGGTCGACGGCGAGCTTCGAGGCGCCGTAGGTGTTGGTCGGCCGGGTCGGCGCGTCCTCCCGGATCGGGACGGCGTCGGGCTCGCCGTAGGTCGCCGCGGTGGAGGAGAAGACGATCCGACGGCAGTCGGCGGCGCGCATCGCCTCGAGCAGCGCCAGCGACCCGGCGACGTTGGTCGACCAGTAGTCCTCGGGCTGCTGCTGGGAGACGCCGACCAGCGAGCGGGCGGCGAAGTGCAGCACCGCCTCGGGGCGGACCTCGGCGAGCACCGGTGCCGAGTCGTGCAGCGAGACCTGGGCCAGCGCCGCCCCCTCGGGGACGGCGTCGGCGTGTCCCGTGGAGAGGTCGTCGAGCACCGTGACCTCGTGGCCGTCGGTGAGCAGGGCAGCGGTCACTACGCTGCCGATGTAGCCGGCCCCGCCGGCGACCAGGACGCGCATGCCGCCCACCCTAGGGCGGCCGAGGAGGTAGCTGCCCGTGGTGAGCCCCCGCCCGGCGGTCCAGGCCCTGCCGGCGTACCGGCCCGGGCGCAACCCCGCCGACCTCGCCCGGGAGATCGGCGTCGACCGCGCGGTCAAGCTCGCGAGCAACGAGGTGGCGTTCCCGCCGCTGCCGGCCGTCGTGCGGGCGGTGGCTGCGGCCGCCGCCGAGACCAACCGCTACCCGGACAACGGGGCGACCGTCCTCACCGCGGCGCTGGCCGAGCGCTACGGCGTCGACCCCGCGCAGGTCGCCACCGGCTGCGGTGCGGTGACCCTGTGCCAGGAGCTCGCTCAGGCCTACACCGAGCCGGGGACCAGCATCGCCTTCGCCTGGCGGTCGTTCGAGATGTACCCGCTGCTGGCGCAGGTGGCCGGCGCCCGCGCGGTGCAGGTGCCGCTGATCCCCGGGCACGAGGGCGGCCCGGCCGACACCCACGACCTCGACGGCCTGCTGGCGGCCATCGACGGCACCACCCGCCTGGTGTTCGTCTGCAACCCCAACAACCCCACCGGGACGGCGGTGCGGCGGGCGGAGCTCGAGCGTTTCCTCGACGCGGTCCCGGCGACGACGCTGGTCGTGCTCGACGAGGCCTACCGCGAGTTCGTCAGCGACCCCGACGTCCCCGACGGCGTGGAGCTCATGCGCGGCCGGCCCAACGTCGCCGTCCTGCGCACCTTCTCCAAGGCGTGGGGCCTGGCCGGCCTGCGGGTGGGCTACCTGCTCGCCGAGGACCCCGCCGTCGCCGAGGCGGTGCGCAGGACGCACGTGCCGTTCAGCGTCTCGATGCTCGCCCAGGCCGCGGCGGTCGCCGCGCTGGCGAGCGAGGACGAGGTGCGCGAGCGCTGCGCCGCGGTCGTCTCCGAGCGCGCGCGGCTGACCGCGGCGCTGCGCGAGCGGGGCCACCGGGTCGAGGAGAGCCAGGCGAACTTCGTCTGGCTGCCGGTGGGGGAGCAGGCCGTCCCGCTGGCCGCCGCGCTGGAGTCGCGGGCGGTCATCACCCGGCCGTTCGCCGGCGAGGGGGTGCGGGTCACCGTCGGGGCGCCCGACGAGGACGACGCCTTCCTCGCCGCGCTGGACGCCGTGGGCGACGGTGCCCCGTCCCGCTGACGCGCGGGCTGGTTTGATGGACGTCGTGCCTCTTCCCCGCGTCTTCTCGGGCATCCAGCCGTCGGCGGGCTCCTTCCAGCTCGGCAACTACCTGGGTGCGCTGCGGCAGTGGGTCGCCCTCCAGGAGACGACCGACGCCTTCTACTGCGTCGTCGACCTGCACGCGATCACCGTCCCGCAGGACCCGGAGGAGCTCCGCCGCAACACCCTGACCTCGGCCGCGCAGCTGCTCGCCCTGGGCGTCGACCCGGCCCGCAGCACCGTGTTCGTGCAGAGCCACGCGCCCGAGCACCTGCAGCTGGCCTGGGTGCTGGAGTGCCTCACCGGGTTCGGCGAGGCCAGCCGGATGACCCAGTTCAAGGACAAGAGCCAGCGCGAGGGTGCGACCGGGACGACGGTGGGCCTTTTCACCTACCCCGTGCTCATGGCCGCCGACATCCTGCTCTACCAGGCCGACCAGGTGCCGGTGGGCGAGGACCAGCGCCAGCACATCGAGCTGACCCGTGACCTCGCGGGCCGCTTCAACGGCCGCTTCGGCGACACCTTCCGGGTGCCCGAGGGCTTCATCCCCGCCGGTGGCGCGCGGGTCATGGACCTGCAGACGCCGGAGAAGAAGATGAGCAAGAGCCTCCCGCCGGCCGGCTGCGTCTACCTGCTCGACGACCCGAAGGCGACCGCGAAGAAGATCCGCTCGGCGGTCACCGACACCGGCCGCGAGGTCGTCGCCGACCCGGTGGCCAAGCCGGGGGTCACGAACCTGCTCACCATCCACAGCGCGCTGTCCGGCCGCACCGTCCCCGAGCTCGAGGAGCAGTTCGCCGGCCGCGGCTACGGCGACCTGAAGAAGGAGCTCGCCGAGGTCGTCACCGACTTCGTGACGCCGGTCCGGGAGCGCACCACCGAGCTGCTGGACGACCGGGCCGAGCTCGAGCGCATCCTGGCCGACGGCGCCGCGCGCGCCCGCGAGGTCGCCCGGGAGACCGTGGCCGAGGTGTACGAGCGGGTCGGCTTCCTGGCCCCCGGGGCGCGGGCGTGACCGAGGGCGCGGAGGCGGGGGGGACGGCGGTCATCGGCGTCGTCATCGCCCTGCCCGAGCCCTGGGCCCAGCTGCTGGTCGACTGGCGGGCCAAGGTGGGCGACCCGCAGGCCACCCTCGTGCCGCCGCACGTGACGCTGCTGCCGCCGACCGAGGTGCCCGTGGCCGACCGCCCGGCCATCGCCGAGCACCTCGCCGCCGTCGCCGGCGCGCACGCGGCGTTCCCCATGCACCTGTCGGGCACCGGCACCTTCAGCCCGGTCTCCGAGGTGGTCTTCGTGACCGTGGCCCGGGGCATCGGCAACTGCGAGCTGCTCGCCACCGACATCCGCCAGGGTCCGCTGGCCCGGCCGCTGGCCTACCCGTACCACCCGCACGTCACGGTCGCGCACGACGTGGCGCCGGACATGCTGGAGCTGGCGTACAGCGGGCTGGCCGACCTCTCCGCGGAGTTCCCCGTGCAGCACTTCACCGAGTTCGAGCAGCTGCCCGGCGGCGCGTGGGCGGTCGCCCGCGAGTACCCGCTCACCGGCGCCCCCCTCTAGCGGTCCCGCGGCACCCGTCGCACCGCCCGCCGCCGGCCGACCACGGTCGCGGCGACGACGAGCAGGGCGGCGGCCGCCAGCCCGGCGCCCAGCAGCGGGGAGGCGGCGTCGTCGTCCTGCGCCGCCGTGGCCGCGGCCGGCGCGGCCGGTGACGCCGCGCGGGGAGCCGGCGGGTCGGGCTCCTCGGCCGCGACCAGGTCCCCCGGCTCGACCAGCCGGCCCACGCCCTCGGTGCCCGGCGGCACCGTGAACCCCCAGTCGAGCAGCAGCGCCGCCTGGTCGGCGGCCCGCAGCGGCTGGTTCTCGGTGTCAAGCACGCTGACCACCAGCCGCCGGCCGTCCCGCTCGGCCGCGGTCACGAAGGCGTGCCGGGCGGCGTCGGTGAAGCCGGTCTTCCCGCCGAGCGTGCCGGGGTAGCCGGCCAGCGGGTTCTGGTTCTGTATCTGGAAGCCGGCCGACCGGCCGGGCACCTCCGGCACCTGCGCGGTGGGCAGGGTCAACACCGCGGCGGCCGCGGGCACCTCCAGCAGCTCGCGGAAGATCAGCGCCAGGTCGTAGGGGGAGCTGGACTGCCCGGCGACGTCGAGACCCGACGGTCCGCCGACGACGGTGTCGTAGGCGCCGATGGACTCCGCCACCTCGGTCATCGCCGCGACGGTCGCCGCGGTCCCGCCGGCGGCGCGGGCCAGCGCATTGGCCGCATCGTTGCCCGACTGCAGGACCAGCGCCTCGAACAGGAAGCCGACGGTGTACCGGCCGCCGGTGACCAGCCCGACCCGGCTGCCGTCGACCTGCTCGTCCTCCGGGGTTCCGACCACCTCCTGCGCCGGGTCGAGGCGGGGTGCGAGGGTCAGCAGCGTCAGGGTCTTGAGCGTGCTGGCCGGGTAGTAGCGGCCGTGCGGGTCGCGTGCGGCGAGCACCGCGCCCGACCCCGCGTCGGCCACCAGCCAGCCCGAGGCGGCCAGCGGCCCCGGCAGCGGAGGCGCGTCGGCGGCGACGACCAGACCGCGGGTGTCGAGGTCCCCGCCGCCGACCGTGCTGCCGTCGGGGGCGCTGCCCTGCGGCGGCGGGCCGGCCAGCGGCGCCGTGGGGGTGGGGGCCGTCGGGTCCGCCGTCGGGCGCGGCTCCTCCGCCACGGCCGTCGGCGCGCCCACCAGGAGCGCCCCCGCGGCGAGGACAGCGGCCAGCAGCGTCCGAGGGCCGTCCCGTCGTGCCACGTCCCGAACGGTAGAGCCCCGGCGGCCCGCGTGACCCAGGCCACCCGACCCGGGCGCCCTTCGCAACGATCGGGTCTCAGTCCTCCGCGCGGCCGGTGGAGGTCCGCGGCCCCGCGGTTAGCGTTCTGCGTCGTGTTCTCCCGCGGTGCGCCCGGCGTGCCGCCGGCGGACGCGCGGAAGGAACCCCATCGGGACGTGCCGCCTCCGGGCAGGCAGGTCCCCCCAGAGAGGAGATCGTCTTGCGCCGAGCGCGGATGACGAAGGCCGCGGCGCTGCTGCTGGCCGGCGGCCTGGCCCTGTCGGCCTGCGCCAGCGACGAGGACAGCGGCGACAGCGGCAGCAGCAACGGCGGTGGCGACGGCGAGCTCCGCGTCGGTGTCGCCTACGACACCGGCGGCCGCGGCGACAAGTCGTTCAACGACTCGGCCATCGCCGGCGTCGAGGCGGCCGTGGACGAGCTCGGCGGTGAGATCGAGGAGCTCTCGCCCAACGACGACGGCTCCAACCGCGAGGAGCTGCTCACCCAGCTGGCCGACGCCGGCTACAACCCGGTGATCGCGGTCGGTTTCGCGTACGGCGACATCATCGGCGACATCGCCGGCGAGTACCCCGACACCCAGTTCGCGATCGTCGACACCTCGGTCGAGGAGCTCGGCGCGGACAACCTCACCGGCCTGATCTTCGCCGAGGAGGAGGGCTCCTTCCTCGCGGGCGTGGCTGCGGCCTCGAAGAGCGTGACCGGGCACATCGGCTTCGTCGGCGGCTCGCAGAGCCCGCTGATCGAGAAGTTCGAGGCCGGCTACGTGGCCGGTGCCCAGGCGGTCAAGCCGGAGATCATCGTCGACGTCACCTACCTCTCGCCCGCCGGCGACCCCTCCGGCTTCGGTGACCCCGAGGGCGGCAAGGTCGCGGCGCAGGGCATGTACCAGGCCGGTGCGGACATCGTGTTCCACGCCGCGGGCGGTTCCGGCGAGGGCGTCTTCGAGGCCGCCGTCGAGGCCGGTCAGCGCGCCATCGGCGTCGACTCCGACCAGTACCTGAGCGCGTCGCCCGACCAGCAGGCCGTGATCATGACGTCCATGCTCAAGCGGGTCGACAACGCGGTGGAGGAGTACCTCACCTCCTTCGCCGACGACAGCCTGGAGCCCGGCACGGACATCCTCAACGACCTCTCCACCGAGGGTGTCGGCCTGTCGGACTCCGGCGGCTACATCGAGGACATCCAGGACGTCGTCGAGGACTTCCGCCAGCAGATCATCGACGGCGACATCGAGGTCCCGACCACCCCGTGATCCAGGCGCGGGCCCGCTCGACGCGGGCCCGCGCTCACGGGTGGTCCCACGGCGGGCCCGGGCGCATGCCGCCCGGGCCCGCCGTTTCCGTGAGGGCTGCCGCCACCCGGCCGCCCCCGGTGCGGGATCATCCGCACAGCACCAGACGTGCGTCCGGCCACCCCGGGTGCACCGCGAGAGGGGAAGGCCCACCCATGGCCGAGGCAGCAGCCCACGGCGAGCACGCGGCGGGAACGGGGACGGGGGAGGCCCCGTACGCGGTCGAGCTGCGCGGCATCACCAAGCGGTTCCCCGGCGTGGTCGCCAACCGCGACATCGAGCTGCGGGTCCGCCGCGGCGAGGTGCACGCCATCGTGGGCGAGAACGGCGCCGGCAAGTCGACGCTGATGAAGACGCTCTACGGCATGCACCGGCCCGACGAGGGCACGATCCTGCTCGACGGCCGCGAGACGACGCTGCGCAGCCCGGCCGACGCGATCGCCGCGGGCATCGGCATGGTGCACCAGCACTTCATGCTGGCCGACAACTTCACCGTCCTGGAGAACATCGTCCTGGGCAGCGAGCCCACGTCGGGCGGCCGCCTGGACCTGGCCGAGGCCCGGCGCCGCATCCGCGAGATCTCCGAGCGGTACGCCCTGGACCTCGACCCCGACGTGCTCGTCGAGGACCTCGGGGTCGGCGACCGGCAGCGGGTCGAGATCGCCAAGGTGCTCTACCGCGGGGCCACGACGCTGATCCTCGACGAGCCCACCGCCGTCCTCGTCCCGCAGGAGGTCGACGAGCTGTTCGGCAACCTCGCCGAGCTCAAGCGCGAGGGCCTCACCGTCATCTTCATCTCGCACAAGCTCGACGAGGTCCGCAAGGTGGCCGACTCGATCACCGTGATCCGCCGCGGCACCACGGTGGGCAGCGCCGACCCGAGGACGACGACGGCGCGCCAGCTCGCCGAGATGATGGTCGGCTCCGAGCTGCCCTCGCCGCAGACTCGCACCTCGACCGTCCGCGAGACGCCGGTGCTGGAGCTGCGCGGGGTCACGGTCGCCTCGCTCACCGGCCGCCCCGCCGTGGAGGACGCCACCCTCACCGTCCGCGAGGGCGAGGTCGTGGGCATCGCCGGTGTCGAGGGCAACGGCCAGGCCGAGCTGGTCGACGCGATCATGGGCCTGCGACCGCTGGCCGCCGGCACCGTGGTCCTCGGGGCCGAGGAGATCACCGCCTGGAGCACCCGCGCCCGCCGCGAGGCGGGCATCGGCTTCGTGCCCGAGGACCGGCACCGCCAGGGGATGCTGCTCGACGCGCCGCTGTGGGAGAACCGGATCCTGGGCCACCAGACCCGTCCGCCGGCGGTGAAGGGGCCCTTCATCGACCGCGCCGGCGCACGCGCGGACACCGAGCGGATCATGCGCGAGTACGACGTCCGGGCCCCCGGGCCGGACACCCTCGCCGTCGCCCTGTCCGGCGGCAACCAGCAGAAGCTCATCGTCGGGCGCGAGATGAGCTCCAGCCCGCGCCTGCTGATCGCGGCCCACCCGACCCGCGGGGTCGACGTGGGTGCGCAGTCGGCGATCTGGGAGCTGCTCAAGGACGCCCGCGCCGAAGGGATGGGGATCCTGTTGATCTCGGCCGACCTCGACGAGCTGATCGGTCTGTCCGACACGCTCAAGGTCATGCTGCGCGGCCGGCTGGTCGCCACGCTGGACCCGGCGTCGCTCACGCCGGAGGAGCTCGGCGGGCACATGACCGGCGCCCACGACGGCTCGGTGGGTGCCGCGTGACCGTCCTCCGCCGCACCGGCTCGGCGCTGCTCGCGCCGGCCATCGCCATCGCCTTCGCCGTCGTCATCACCGCGCTGGTCATCCTCGCGATCGGCGAGAACCCCTCGACCGCCGTGCACGTGCTCGTCGACTTCGGCGACACCCCGGCGCAGCAGACCCAGGCGATCGTCGTGATCCTCAACCGGGCCGTGCCGCTGTTCCTGGCCGGCCTCGCCGTGTCGGTGGCCTTCCGCATGGGGCTGTTCAACATCGGCGTCGAGGGCCAGTACCGGATGGCCACCGTGCTGTCCGCCGGCGCCGGCGCCGCCGTCTCGCTGCCCGCCCCGCTGCACGTGGTGTTCGTCATCGTCGTCGCGATGCTGGTGGGCGCGCTGTGGGCCGGGATCGTGGCGGTCCTCAAGGTCACCCGCGGCGTCAGCGAGGTGATCAGCTCGATCATGCTCAACTTCATCGCGCTGGGCACCGCCTCCTGGCTGCTCACCGGGCCGCTCCGGGGCAGCGAGGAGGGCGCGGCGATCATCACCACGGAGGACCTGCCGGCGTCCGGCCGCTTCCCCGACCTCAACGCCGTGTTCGGCTGGATCGGGCTGGCCCAGCCGCGCGGGGAGCTCTACGGCTTCCTGCTCGTCGCGGTCGTCGCCGGCATCGTGATCGCGGTGCTGCTCAAGCGCACCCGCTTCGGCTTCGACCTGCGCGCCACCGGCCTGTCGCCCTCGGCGGCGACCGCCAGCGGCATCGACGCCCGGGGCATGGTCATCAAGACGATGCTCATCTCCGGGGCCGTCGCCGGGCTGATCGGCCTGCCCGACCTGATGGGCGACACCTACCACTTCGGCACCGAGTTCACCGCCGGGCTGGGCTTCCTCGGCATCGCCGTCGCGCTGCTGGGCCGCAACACGCCGATCGGCATCGCGTTCGCGGCGCTGCTGTTCGCCTTCCTCGACCGGGCCGCGGTGCCGCTGCAGTTCGCCGACATCCCCGCCTCGGTGGTCACGATCATCCAGGGCACGATCGTGCTCGCCGTCGTCATCGCCAACGAGATCGCCAAGCAGATCACCCGCCGGCGCGCCGAGAGGGACACCGGCCAGGGCGGCCCGCCCTCACCGGAGGAACCGCCGGCCGGGCCCCTGGGCACCGAGGGCAGCCGCATCGACACGCGTCAGGGGGCGGCACAGTGAGCACCGCGACCACCACTCCGGCGAGCTCGGCGGCGCCGTCCCGCGGCCCGCTGACCGAGCTGTTCCTCGGCGGCGGCACCGCGCGGCGGGTCACCTGGATCCTCGTCGGCCTGATGCTGCTGCTGTCGGTCGTCCGGATCATCTCCGGCGAGCAGGCGCTGACCTCGTCCTCGACCTTCTCCACCGCGCTGCTGCTCGCCGTGCCGATCGGGCTGGCCGGGCTGGGCGGCCTGTTCGCCGAGCGCGCGGGCGTGGTCAACATCGGCCTCGAGGGCATGATGATCCTCGGCACCTGGGGCGCCGGCTGGGCCGGTTACCAGTGGGGCTGGGCCGGCGCGATCGTCGGCGGCATCCTGTTCGGCGCGGCCGGCGGGCTGGTGCACGCCATCGCCACGGTCACCTTCGGCGTCGACCACGTCGTCTCCGGTGTGGCGATCAACATCCTCGCCGGCGGCATCGTCCGCTTCCTCTCCGAGCTGATCTACGTCGACAACCCGGCCGGCGGCGGCGTCACGCAGTCGCCGGCGCTGTCCAGCCGACCACCGAGCTTCTCGCTGCCGGTGCTCTCCGACGGGCCGGACCTGCTCGGCGACCTGGCGGACCAGCAGTGGTTCCTCGTCTCCGACGTCGCCGGCCTGCTGCGCGGCCTGACCAGCGGCGTCGGCGTCCTGACGCTGATCGCGATCCTGCTGGTGCCGATCAGCTACGTGGTGCTGTGGCGGACCGCGTTCGGGCTGCGGCTGCGCTCGTGCGGGGAGAACCCGGCGGCCGCCGACTCCCTGGGTGTGCCGGTCTACCGGATGAAGTACATCGCGGTGATCATCTCCGGCGGGCTGGCCGGCCTGGGCGGTGTGGCGCTGGTCTTCGTCGCCAACATCTTCAAGGAGGGGCAGACCGGCGGGCGCGGCTTCATCGGCCTGGCCGCGCTCATCTTCGGGAACTGGCGGCCCGGCGGCCTGGCGGCCGGCGCGGGGTTGTTCGGCTTCGCCGACGGTCTGCAGCTGCGCAGCCGGACGGCGGTCGTCGCGCTGCTGCTCCTGCTGGCCATCCTGCTGCTGGCGGTGGCGGTCTTCCAGACCACCCGCGGCAAGTACGTGCAGGCGGTGCTCGCCGCGGCCTTCGCCGGGCTGAGCCTGGTCGGCTTCCTCACCATCGACGAGCTGCCCACCGGTATCGTCTCGTTCACCCCGCACCTGACCACGCTGCTGGTCCTGTCGCTGGCCTCGCAGAGGTTGCGGATGCCGAAGGCCGACGGGCTGGTCTACCGGCGAGGGGAGCACTAGTGGACGGCACCGTCGACTGGGACGTGCTGCGGGCGGCCGCCCGCGAGGCGATGACCCGCGCCTACGCGCCGTACTCGCGGTTCCCCGTGGGCGTCGCCGGCCTGGTCGACGACGGCCGGCTCGTCACCGGCTGCAACGTGGAGAACGCCTCGTACGGCCTGAGCCTGTGCGCCGAGTGCGGGATGGTGAGCGACCTGGCGCGCTCCGGCGGCGGCCGGTTGGTCGCCGTGGCGTGCGTCGGGGGCGACGGGCAGCCGCTCATGCCCTGCGGCCGGTGCCGGCAGCTGCTGTGGGAGTTCGGCGGCCCCGAGATGCTCATCGAAACCGTCTCGCTCGGCATCGTCCCGATGCGCGAGGTGCTGCCCGACGCCTTCGGCCCCGACGACCTGGCCGCCGCCGCCGAGCGGGGGCAGGGCTGATGGCCGCGCACGACGCGATCGACGTCATCCGGGCCAAGCGGGACGGCGCGGAGCTCACCGCCGACCAGATCCGCTGGGTGATCGACGCGTACACGCAGCGGCAGGTGCCCGACGAGCAGATGAGCGCGCTGCTCATGGCGGTGTTCTTCCGCGGCATGTCGCCCGGCGAGCTGGCCGTCTGGACGCGGTCGATGATCGACTCCGGCACCCGCAAGGACCTCTCCGCGCTGGGCCGCCCGACGGCGGACAAGCACTCCACCGGCGGCGTCGGGGACAAGATCACGCTGCCGCTCGCGCCGCTGGTCGCCGCCTGCGGGGTCGCGGTGCCGCAGCTGTCCGGCCGGGGTCTGGGCCACACCGGGGGCACGCTGGACAAGCTGGAGGCGATCCCCGGCTGGCGGGCCGACGTGCACGAGGAGGCCTACCTCGCCCAGCTCCGCGACGTCGGTGCGGTCATCTGCGCCGCCGGCGAGGACCTGGCGCCGGCGGACAAGCTGCTCTACGCGCTGCGCGACGTGACCGGCACGGTCGAGTCCATCCCGCTCATCGCCAGCTCGATCATGAGCAAGAAGATCGCCGAGGGCGCCGACGCCCTGGTGCTCGACGTGAAGACCGGCTCGGGCGCGTTCATGAAGGACCCGGAGGCCTCCCGCGAGCTGGCCCGCACGATGGTCGGCCTGGGCCGGGCGGCCGGTGTCCGGACGGTCGCCCTGGTGACGGCGATGGACCGCCCCCTGGGCCGCGCCGCCGGCAACGCGGTGGAGGTCGCGGAGTCGGTCGAGGTGCTCGCCGGGGGCGGGCCCGCCGACGTCGTCGAGCTGACCGTCACCCTGGCCCGCGAGATGCTCGCCGCCGCCGGCCGCCCCGACGTGGACCCGGCCGAGGCGCTGGCGGACGGCCGGGCGATGGACGTGTGGCGGCGCATGATCGCCGCCCAGGGCGGCGACCCGGACGCGCCGCTGCCGCGGCCGGGCGAGACGCACGTGGTCAGCGCGCCGGCCACGGGCACGCTCACCCGGCTCGACGCCTACGCGCTGGGGGTCGCGGCCTGGCGGCTGGGTGCCGGGCGCGCCCGCAAGGAGGACCCGGTGTCGGCGGCCGCCGGCGTGCTGTGGACCGCCGGGGTGGGGGAGCAGGTGACCGCCGGGCAGCCGCTGCTCGAGCTGCACACCGACGACCCCGCCCGCATCCCGCGGGCCCTCGAGGCGCTGGAGGGCGCGGTGGGCGTCGACACCGACGACCGCCCGCTGCCGCTGGTCATCGACCGCGTGGAGTAGCCGCAGGGCGGGAGGAGCACACTGTTCCCCCGTGACGAGTTCTCCGCAGGTCGCACCCGCGACCGACCGCCCGAGGCCCGGTGACCCGCTCGACCCCGACGCCGCGATCTCGGTCCGCGGCCTGGTCAAGCGGTACGGCGACTTCACCGCGGTGGACGGGCTGGACCTCGACATCCGGCGCGGGGAGATCTTCGCGCTGCTCGGCCCCAACGGTGCGGGCAAGACGACGACGGTCGAGATCTGCGAGGGCTACCGCGCGCGCGACGCCGGCGAGGTCCGGGTGCTCGGTGACGACCCGGCGGAGGGCTCGCGGGCCTGGAAGGCGCGGCTGGGCATCGTGCTGCAGTCGGGCTCGGGCGACAGCCAGCTGACCGTGCGCGAGCTGGTGACCGCCCAGGCGTCCTACTACGCCGACCCGCGCGACGTCGACGAGGTGCTCGCGCTGGTGGGCCTCGAGGAGAAGGCCGGGGTCCGCGGCAAGGCGCTGTCGGGCGGGCAGCGGCGCCGGCTGGACGTCGCCCTCGGCATCGTCGGCCGGCCGACCCTGCTGTTCCTGGACGAGCCGACGACCGGCTTCGACCCCGAGGCCCGCCGGCAGTTCTGGTCGCTCATCCGCTCGCTGCGCGACCTGGGCACCACCATGCTGCTCACCACCCACTACCTGGACGAGGCCGAGGCGCTGGCCGACCGGGTGGGTGTCATCGCGCGCGGGCGGCTGGTCGAGGTCGCCGTCCCGCAGGCCCTGGGTGGGCGCGAGACCGCGCCGGCCACCGTCACCTGGACCGAGGGCGGCGCCCGCCGGACCGAGGCGACGGCCACCCCGACCGCGCTGGTGGCCGAGCTGGCCGCCCGCTTCGGCGGCGAGGTGCCCGACCTCGCCGTCGCCCGCCCCACGCTCGAGGACGTGTACCTCTCGATGATCGGCCACGACCGGTGACCGCTCCCACCCGCGAGGCGCAGCTGCCGTCGCTGCCCGCCGTCTACCGCTCGCGCAGCTCGGTCGAGCTCAAGGAGTTCTTCCGCCAGCGCGAGTCGGTGGTCTTCACCCTGCTGCTGCCGGTCCTGCTGCTCGTGGTGTTCGGCGCGGTGCTCGACTTCGACCTGGGGGACGGCGTCAGCTTCACCCAGTACTTCATGGCCGGGATCATCGCCGCGGGCATCCTCGGCGCCAGCCTGCAGAACATGGCGATCAGCATCGCCACCGAGCGGTCCGACGGGACGCTCAAGCACCTGGCCGGCACCCCGATGCCGCGCAGCGCCTTCTTCGTCGGCAAGGTCGTGCAGGTCCTGGCCGTGACGCTGGCCAGCATCGTCGTCCTGCTGCTGATCGGCGTGGTGTTCTACCGGATCGACCTGCCGTCGGGGACCGACTGGCTGACCTTCGCCTGGGTGGCGGTCCTGGGTGCGGCGTCCTGCACGCTGCTGGGCATCGCGATCTCCAGCCTGGCGAAGAACGGGCGCTCGGCCTCGGCCACGGTGACGCCGTTCGCGCTGCTGCTGCAGTTCATCTCCGGCGTCTTCTTCCAGTTCAGCGAGATCCCGACCTGGATGCAGACGTTCGCCTCGCTCTTCCCGCTCAAGTGGATGGCGCAGGGGCTGCGCTCGGTGTTCCTGCCCGACGCGCTGGCCGCCGACGAGCCGGCCGGATCGTGGGAGCTGGGCCGGGTCGCGCTCGTGCTCGGCATCTGGTGCGTCCTGGGCCTGCTGCTGTGCGTGCGCACGTTCCGGTGGCACGACCGCGGCTGACCCCGCCGCGGTGGTCCGCGGGCCGCTACCGGTCGCCAGGTAGCGTCCCTGCGTGCCCGCACCGCTGAACGCCGACTCCATCCGCCGGGCCCCCAAGGTTCTCCTGCACGACCACCTCGACGGCGGTCTGCGCCCGCAGACGGTGCTGGAGCTGGCCGACGCGCACGGTTACCGCGACCTGCCCGCCACGGACGCCGACGAGCTGGGCCGCTGGTTCCGGCAGGCCGCCGACTCCGGGTCCCTCGTGCGCTACCTGGAGACCTTCGCGCACACCGTCGGGGTCATGCAGACCGCCGACGCGATCCACCGGGTCGCCCGCGAGTGCGCGCTCGACCTGGCCGCCGACGGCGTCGTGCACGCCGAGGTGCGCTTCGCGCCCGAGCTGGCGACGGCGGGCGGGCTGCCGATCGAGGCCGTCGTCGAGGCGATGGTGGACGGCTTCGCCACCGGCGGTGCGGAGGCCACCGCCGCCGGGACGCCGATCCGCGTCGGGGCGCTGCTGTGCGCCATGCGCCAGGCCGACCGCTGGGAGGAGGTGGCCGGGCTGGTCGTGCGCTACCGCGACGCCGGCGTGGTCGGCTTCGACCTGGCCGGGCCGGAGATCGGCTTCCCGCCCGACCGCATCCCCGCCGCCATCGAGCTGCTGGACCGGGCCGGCGCGCACCGGACGGTGCACGCCGGCGAGGCGGCCGGCATCGACAGCATCCGCGCCGCGCTGGACGGCGCCCGCGCCGAGCGGCTCGGGCACGGCATCCGGATCGCCGACGAGGTGGCACCCGACGGCGCGCTCGGGCCCGTGGCGCAGCGGGTGCTGGACGCGCAGGTGCCCCTGGAGGTCGCGCCGTCGTCCAACGTGCAGACCGGCGCCTACCCGTCGCTCGCCCAGCACCCGGTCGACCGGCTGCACCGCCTGGGCTTCGCCGTCACGGTCAACACCGACAACCGGCTCATGAGCGGGGTCTCGGCGAGCAGCGAGCTCACCGCCGTCGCGGAGGCGTTCGGCTGGGGCTGGGACGACGTCGCGACCGTCACGGAGCGTGCGGTGGCGGCCGCCTTCCTCGACGACGCCGACCGCGCCCGCCTGCTCAGCGACGTCGTCCGGCCCGGGTACGCCGCCCTGCGGAGCTGACGCGCAGTGACCGTCCCCACCCCGGTGCGGGAATGGTGCGGGCCGCTCCGCTGCTAACCTGGGCGTACCGGCACATCGGCCGGTCATCCTCCCGGACGGAACGTCTGGGCACGAGCGCATCCGTGCAGATCGCGCGTCCGCAGGACGTGGAGCGATCGCCAGCGAGGACACCGGCTCCGCGCCGCACCCTCCTCTCTTCCACGGGACGCGCTCCGAGCTGTATCGGAGCCCCACCCCGCATGACTGTGGTCAACCCTGCGTCGTCCGAGCCGGACGAGGCCGTCACCACCCCTCAGAACACCCCCGAGAACACCACCGAGGGCACCCCGGCGGAGCCCGCCGGCCCGACCTTCGGCCAGCTGGGCCTGCCCCAGCAGCTGGTCACCGCGCTGGAGCGGCGCGGCATCCACCGCCCCTTCGCCATCCAGACCTCCGCGCTGCCGGACGCCCTCGCCGGGCGCGACGTGCTCGGCAAGGCCGCCACCGGCTCGGGCAAGACGCTGGCCTTCGGCCTGCCGCTGCTCGCCCGCATCGGCCGCGAGGTCAAGCAGGGCCGCCGCGCCCCCCGTGGGCTGGTCCTCGTGCCGACCCGCGAGTTGGCCCAGCAGGTGCACGACAACCTGGCGCCCCTCGGCCAGGCCACCGGCGTGCAGCTGGCGACCGTCTACGGCGGTGCCCCCATGTACCGCCAGATCCAGCAGCTCCGCCGCGGCGTCGACGTCATCATCGCCACCCCGGGCCGGCTGCAGGACCTGATCAGCCAGGGCGAGGCCACCCTCGCCGAGGTCGTCGTCACCGTCCTGGACGAGGCCGACTTCATGGCCGACCTCGGGTTCCTCCCGGTCGTCAAGGAGCTGCTGGACCAGACCGCCGCCGACGCCCAGCGCCTGCTGTTCTCGGCGACGCTGGACGGCGAGGTCGACGCGCTGGTCCGCCGCTACCTCAAGGACCCGGCGCGGCACGAGGTCAAGCGCCCCGGCGACGACGCCCCGCCGGCCGAGCACCTGGCGTTCACCCTCGCCTTCCGCGACAAGCTGCAGGTGGCCACCGAACTGGCCTCCCGCCCGGGGCGGACGATCATCTTCGCCCGTACCCAGCTCGGCGTGGACCGGCTGGCCGACAACCTCAAGGCCGCCGGCATCAAGGCCGAGGCGATCCACGGCGGGCTGCCCCAGTCGGCGCGCAAGCGCGCGCTGGAGGAGTTCACCGACGCCCGCTCGCCGGTGCTGGTCGCCACCGACGTCGCCGCCCGCGGCATCCACGTCGACGACGTCTCGCTGGTCCTGCACTACGACCCGCCGACGGACGCCAAGACCTACCTGCACCGCTCGGGCCGCACCGCCCGCGCCGGTGCCGCCGGTGTGGTCGTCTCGCTGCTCCTGCCCGACCAGGTCGGCCAGGCCAAGCGCCGGTTCCGCACGGCGAAGGTCGACCCGCCCCTGGACCGCACCCGGCCCGGCGACAAGCCGATCCTGGACCTGGTCGCCTCCGGCGTCCCGGTGGAGCCCAAGGAGCGCACCCAGCGCGACATGCGTCGCGGCGGTGGCGGCCCCGGTGGGCGTCCGCGCCGGGACGGCGAGCGCCCCAGCGGTTCCCGCGGCGGCCCGCGCCGCTCGTTCGGCGACCGTCCCCGGCCCGCCGGCGACCGGCCCGCGGGTGAGCGGTCCTACGGCGGCGAGCGGTCCTCCGGTGAGCGCTCGTACGGCGACCGCGGTCGCCCGGGTGGGCGGCCCGGCCGCCCCTCGCGCTACGGCAGCTGACACATGACGCAGCGGCCGGTCCCGGATCACCCGGGGCCGGCCGCTTCGTCGTCCCCAGGAACGTCGTCGAGATCTGCACACTCGGGGCGTTCAGGCCGCTGATGGCCCCGAGTGTGCAGATCTCGCGCGTCAGTCGCGGAAGACGAGCTTCCCGCTCAGGGTGCTGACGACCTCGTCCCAGGCGGTGCGGACGGCGGCGGCGTCCTCCTGGCGCAGCGTCGCGTCGGGCGCGCGCTCGCCGAGCGCCACGACCCGGCCCAGCGGCGCGGTCGGGGCCAGCAGCTCCTCGACGCGGCGCAGCCCGGTGTACTCCGCGAGGTCGCGGGCGCCCTCGGCCGGCTGGGCGAGGGCCGCGTGCCCCACGAGGCCGGTGGCGCCGTCGGCCACCTCGCCGAGCACCTCGGAGAGCCCGGCGAGGTCGTAGCGGTCCTGCTCGGCGGGCAGCGGCGGGGTGCTGGTCGCGGCGACCTCGGGCCAGGAGGCGATCTCGCTCAGGTCGTGCGGCTCGGTGCCGGCGCAGAACCGGGTCAGGGCCGCCGGGGACTCGAACAGGAAGACCTCGCCGTCGCGGCCGAGGAAGCGGGCGACGTCGTCGACGTAGCAGCGCAGCGTCAGGCCGGTGCCGTCGGGGACGACGACCTCGACGGGCAGGATGCCCACGCCCTCCCAGAACCGCGCGGCGGTGGCGACCGCGGTCGGGTCGTGCACCAGCCGTCCGCCGCCTCCGGCGATCGTCCGGACGCCGGCGGTGGAGGCGCCCGCGCCGGCCTCGACCGGCTCGACGTCGTCGTCCTCGTCCGCGTCGTCCGGCTCGTCGTCGACGGCGACCGGCGCGGCCTCGGAGGCCGACGGGTAGTCGGTGGGGGAGACGGTGCCGGCGCCGGTCCAGTCCAGGTGCTCGCCGAGCTCCTCGACCACGTCCTCCCACAGCTCGTCCAGGGCGCTGCCGACGCCGATCCAGGCGTCCTCTCCCGAGCGGCCGACGAACGCGTCGGGGCCCAGGCCCAGCGAGCCGATCTCCGGCCGGCCGGCGAGCTCGGCGACCGCCTCGAACTCGGTCTCGTCGTCGTCGAGGTCGTCCTCGTCGTCCTCGTCCGCCGTGTCCAGGCACTCGGCGAGCCGGCTGACGATGTCGATGGTGGCCGCCAGCTCCTCGACCGCCCAGCGGTCCGGGTCCTCCGCGGCGACGTCGTAGACGCCGTCGAGGTCGTAGCGGTGGTCGTCGTCCGGCGTCAGGTCGGCGGCACCCAGCCCGGCGACGACCGGCCAGACGGGGTGGTCGGCGAGGTCGTGGTCGGTGCTGGTGCGGCAGAACGCGGCCAGCGCACCCGGGGAGGGGAAGAGGTGCACGACGGCGGTGGGGACCGGGTTCTCCGGGTCGTCGTCGTTGATGTCGGCGCGGACCTCGACGGTGGTGCCGAGGAACGCCTGCCACTCCTCGCCGTCCTCCTCCCACGGAGGCGCCCAGAGGGTGTAACCGGTGCGGTCGTCGAGGGTGAGCGCGATGGGGACGATGCTGGGCCTGGCCACGGGGAGACTCTGCCAGATGGGCGGCCCCGCCCTCCTGCCCCTTTCGGCTCAGCCGCCGGACCCCGTGGTCGCCCGCCTGGTCCTGCTGGAGCGGCTCGTGGATGACCGAGGCTCAGAGCCCCATCGGGTGCCAGACCGTCTTGGTCTCCAGGAACGGCGTCATCCGGGTGAGGCCGGGGTCGGCGGTCCAGTCCGGCTCGGTGGCCGGCGGGCGCAGGACGCGCTTGATCGTGCCGGCGGCCTCGCGCTCGAACTCCATGGCCCGTCCGGCAGGAGCGCCGGTGAGGTCGATGCCGTCGACGTCCGCGTGCTCGGCGAGCCACGGGCCCAGCTCCTCGGCGTCGCCGGTGAGCAGGTTCACCACGCCGCCGGGGACGTCGCTGGTGGCCAGCACCTCGCCGAGCGTGACCGCGGGCAGCGGGCGGTCCCTCGACGTGACGACGACGGCCGTGTTGCCGGTGGCCAGCACCGGCGCGAGGACGCTGACCAGCCCGAGCAGCGAGGACTGCTGCGGCGCGAGGACGGCGACGACGCCGGTCGGCTCGGGGGTGGAGAAGTCGAAGTACGGGCCGGCGACCGGATTGGCCCCGCCGAGGACGGCGCCGAGCTTGTCCGTCCAGCCGGCGTACCAGACCCAGCGGTCGATGGCGGCGTCCACGGCGGCCCGGGCCTTGGAGGAGCTCAGCCCCTCGCCGGCCGCGACCTCCTCGCAGAACTGGACGTGCCGGCCCTCCATGACCTCGGCCACCCGGTAGAGCACCTGGCCGCGGTTGTAGGCGGTGGCGCCGGACCACTTCGCGAAGGCCCCCCGGGCGGCGACGACGGCGTCCCGGGCGTCCTTGCGGCTGGCGCGGGCGGCGTTGGCGAGGAAGTGCCCCTTGGTGTCGGTGACCTCGTAGGTGCGGCCGGACTCCGACCGCGGGAAGGCCCCGCCCACGTACAGCTTGTAGGTCTTGCGCACGGCGAGCCGGTCGTTCACTGCTGGGCACCCTTCAGGTACGCGGCCAGGCCGTGGCGGCCGCCCTCGCGGCCGTAGCCGGACTGCTTGTAGCCGCCGAACGGCGACGTCGGGTCGAACTTGTTGAACGTGTTGGCCCACACGACGCCGGCGCGGAGCTGGTCGGCGATCTTCAGGATCCGCGAGCCCTTCTCCGACCAGATGCCGGCCGAGAGCCCGTAGGTGCTGTTGTTCGCCTTGGCGACCGCCTCGTCCGGCGTCCGGAAGGTGAGCACGCTCAGGACCGGGCCGAAGACCTCGTCGCGGGCGATGCGGTGGGCGGGGGAGACGTCGGTGAAGACCGTCGGCGGGAACCAGAAGCCGCGCTCGGGCAGGTCGCACGTCGGCTGCCAGCGCTGCGCGCCCTCGGCCTCGCCGACGTCGGAGAGCTCCCGGATGCGGGCGAGCTGCTCGGCGGAGTTGATGGCGCCGATGTCGGTGTTCTTGTCCAGCGGGTCGCCGACGCGCAGCGTGCCGATGCGCCGCTGCAGGGCGGCGATGACCTCGTCGTGGACCGACTCCTGCACGAGCAGCCGGCTGCCGGCGCAGCACACGTGCCCCTGGTTGAAGAAGATGCCCTGCACGATGCCCTCGACGGCCTGGTCGATCGGGGCGTCGTCGAACACGATGTTGGCGGCCTTGCCGCCGAGCTCGAGGGTCAGCTTCTTCTGCGTCCCGGCGACGGCGCGGGCGATCTGCCGGCCGACGTCGGTGGACCCGGTGAAGGCGACCTTGTCGACGTCGGCGTGCTCGACGACCGCGCGGCCGGTGTCCCCGGCACCGGTGACGATGTTGACGACGCCGGCCGGGAGGTCGGCCTGCCGGCAGATCTCGGCGAACAGCAGCGCGGTCAGCGGGGTGGTCTCCGCCGGCTTGAGGACGACGGTGTTGCCGGCGGCCAGCGCGGGGGCGACCTTCCAGGCCAGCATGAGCAGCGGGAAGTTCCAGGGGATGACCTGGCCCGCGACGCCGAGCGGCCGGGGCTGCGTGCCGAGCCCCACGTGCTCGAGCTTGTCCGCCCAGCCCGCGTAGTAGAAGAAGTGCGCCGCGGCCAGCGGCACGTCGACGTCGCGGGACTCGCGGATCGGCTTGCCGTTGTCCAGGGACTCCAGGACCGCGAACTCGCGGGCGCGCTCCTGCATCAGCCGGGCGATGCGGAAGAGGTACTTGCCGCGATCGGCCGGGCGCATCGGGCCCCAGGTCCGCTCGAAGGCGCGGCGGGCGGCGCGCACGGCGCGGTCGACGTCGGCCTGGCTGCCGGAGGCGACCTCGGTGAGGACCTCCTCGGTGGCCGGGTTGACCGTCTTGAACGGGGTGCCCGTGCCGTCGACGAACTCGCCGTCGACGAACAGGCCGTAGGACGGCGCGATGTCGACGATCGAGCGCGACTCGGGTGCGGGGGCGTACTCGAACGGGGTGCTCATCGTGGTCAGTCCACCGTGACGTGGTCGGGGCCGGAGTAGTGGCCGGTGCGCAGCTTCTGGCGCTGGAGGAGGAGGTCGTTGAGCAGGCTGGAGGCGCCGAAGCGGAACCAGTCGGGGTGCAGCCAGTCCGGGCCGACGGTCTCGTTGATCAGCACCAGGTGCTTGATCGCGTCCTTGGTCGTCCGGATGCCGCCGGCGGGCTTGAACCCGATCTGCCGGCCGGTCGCGGCGCGGAAGTCGCGGACCGCCTCGAGCATGACCAGGCCGACCGGGAGGGTCGCGGCCGGACTCACCTTGCCGGTGGAGGTCTTGATGAAGTCGCCGCCGGCGAGCATCGCGATCCAGCTGGCGCGGCGCACGTTGTCCAGGGTGATCAGCTCGCCGGTCTCGAGGATGACCTTGAGGTGGGCGTCCCTGCAGGCCTCCTTCACCGCGACGATCTCCTCGTAGACGTCGAGGTAGCGGCCGGCGAGGAAGGCGCCGCGGTCGATGACCATGTCGATCTCGTCGGCGCCGTTCTGCACCGCGTCGCGCACGTCGGCGAGCTTCACCGCGCGGCTGGCCCGGCCGCTGGGGAAGGCGGTGGCGACGGCGGCCACGTGGACGCCGCTGTCGCCCAGCGCCTCGCGCGCGACGCCGGCCAGGTCGCCGTAGACGCAGACGGCCGCGACCCGCGGCGTCGCCGGGTCGGTCGGGTCGGGGCGCAGCGCCTTGGCGGCCAGGCTGCGGACCTTGCCGGGGGTGTCGGCGCCCTCGAGGGTGGTGAGGTCGACCATCGAGATGGCGGTGTCGATCGCCCACGCCTTGGACGTGGTCTTGATCGACCGGGTGCCCAGCTGCGCCACGCGGGCCTCGGCGCCGACCTGGTCGACGCCGGGCAGGCCGTGCAGGAAGGCGCGGAAGGCCGAGTCGGAGCGCGTGACGTCGCGGTACGGGGGGAGCGGTACCTGCAGCGCCCGGGCGTCGTCCGACAGGGCGTCGGGGTCGAGCACGTGGGTCATGCGGGCCATTCTCCCCTGTGCGGGGAGCCACACCGCCGTCCGCTCACCCCGAGGGAGTGCGTGGGCTCCGACACGCCGTCCACGGGTCGCTACCGTTCACCCGTGCAGCTGACCGTGGTCGACCACCCGCTCGCCCGAGCCCGGCTGAGCCGGATGCGCGACGAGCGCACCGACAACGCCGCCTTCCGCGCCGCGCTCCGCGAGCTCACGCAGATGCTGGTCTACGAGGCCACCCGCGAGCTCACGGTCGCCGAGGAGACGATCCGCACGCCGGTCGTGGAGACGACGGGCTACCGGCTCGCCGCACCGCCGCTGATCGTGCCGGTGCTCCGGGCCGGGCTCGGCATGGCGGACACCGCGCACGGGATGCTGCCGGAGTCGCAGATGGGCTTCGTCGGCTTGGCCCGCAACGAGGAGACGTTCCAGCCGGAGGCCTACATGGCCTCGCTGCCGGAGACCCTGGTCGACCGGCACGTCTTCGTGCTGGACCCGATGTTGGCGACCGGCGGCTCGCTGGTGCACTGCTGCGGCCTGCTCACCGCCCGCGGCGCCACCCGGATCACCGTGCTCTGCGCGCTCGCGGCCCCCGAGGGGATCCGGCGGCTGGAGGAGAGCGGGCTGCCGCTGCGGGTCTTCACCGCCAGCGTCGACGAGGGCCTCAACGAGAACGCCTACATCGTCCCGGGCCTGGGCGACGCCGGCGATCGCCAGTTCGGCGCGGTCTGAGGATGCGCGTCGGGCTGCTCGGCACCGGCCCCTGGGCCCGGGCCGTGCACGCTCCGGCGCTCGCCGGGTACGAGTCGGCCGAGCTGATCGGCGTCTGGGGGCGTGACCTCGAACGGGCCAAGGCGCTGGGTGCGGAGTTCGAGGTGCCCGGCTTCGCCGACGTCGACGCGCTGCTCGACCAGGTGGACGCCGTCGCCTTCGCGCTGCCGCCCGACGTCCAGGCGCCCCTGGCCGAGCGCGCCGCCGCGGCGGGCAGGCACCTGCTGCTGGAGAAGCCGGTCGCGCTGTCGACCGAGGCCGCGGACCGCGTGGTCGACGCCGTCGGCGCCGCCGGGGTCGCCTCCGTCGTCTTCTTCACCCTCCGGTTCCAGGACGCCACGACCACCTGGTTAACCCAGGCCGCGCGCACGCAACTGGCCGGCGGTGCCGGATCGTGGCTCTCGTCGATCGCGGGCACGCCCTACGCCTCGTCGGCGTGGCGGCAGGAGCGCGGCGCGCTGTGGGACGTCGGCCCGCACGCCCTGTCGGTGCTCGTGCCCGCCCTCGGCCCGGTCGTCGCCGTGCAGGCCGGCGCGGGGTTGCGGGACACCGTGCACCTCGTGCTCACCCACGGGTCGGGAGCCACCTCGACGGTGACGGTGTCGCTGACCGTGGCGCCGATGTCGGCCGGCGTGGAGCTGTTCGTGCACGGCGACGCCGGCCGGCTGGTGCTGCTGCCCGAGGCCGGGAAGGCCCGGAATGCCTACGCGGTCGCCCTCGACGAGCTGCAGGCGGCCGCGCTCACCGGGGGCACGCACCCGTGCGACGTCGTCTTCGGGCGGGACGTCGTCACGGTGCTGGAGACCGCGGAGCGGGCCCTCGGCTCCGGCTGCCGGGAGAGCGTCCCTCGCTGAGCCGGGCTCAGCGCTCCCGCTCGTACCGGAGCATGACGACGCCGTTGGAGAAGGTCCGCGTCCCGGCCAGCCGCAGGTCGGAGGGCGCCTGCCCCGGGCCGAAGGCCTGCCGGCCGCTGCCCACGAGCACCGGGTTGACGAAGAACCGGTACTCGTCGATCAGGTCGTGCCGGCGGAACGCCGCGGCGAGGTCCGGCCCGCCCAGGACCAGCTCCTCCCCGGGCAGCTCCTGGAGCGCGCGGACCTCGGCGGGGGAGACGTCGCGCACGAGCGTCGCGTTCGGCCCGACCTCGTCGAGCGTGCGCGAGTAGACGATCTTCGGGGTGTCCCGCCAGATGCCGGCGAACTGCGCCATGGGCGGCGGGGCGTCCGGGTCCTGGTCGGCGGTGGGCCAGAACGCCTCCATGAGCTGGTAGGACACCCGGCCCTCGAGGAAGGCGCTCGCCCGGTCGAGCTGCTCGTTGAAGAAGGTGTGCAGCTCGTCGTCGACCCGGTGCCAGCCGAGGTCGCCGTCCGGGCCCTCGAAGTAGCCGTCCAGCGACACCATCAGGTGGAACACGATCCTGCGCACGACCTGCCTCCTCGCGGACCCGGTGGCCCTCGCGGGCATGACCGCCGCGGAGGGCCGGACTCATCGGTCGCGCGGCACGCTCACCAGCCGATCGCCGGCAGCAGGTCCTCCCGCAGCATGCGGGTGACGGTCCGCATGTAGGTCCCGGTCACGTGGTCCATGTCCATGTACACGCGCACGTTGCCGACCAGCGACGGGCAGACGGCGTCGTCGCAGAAGTAGCGGCTGGTGTCGAGCAGACTCACGCCGGCGGGCAGCAGGTCGGCGGAAGCCTCGAGCAGGCCGTCGGTGTACACGGCGTCCCGGGCCAGCTCGCAGCGGGCGGAGTCGTCGCCCCACTGCGCCTGGCAGTCGGGCACGTCGTCGAGGTGCCGCGGGCTGTCGCGCATGCCGATGACCCGGAGGCCGGCGTCCGAGAGCGACTGCCACGCCTCGAGGTACCCGGCCGGCAGCCACTCCTCGCCGTCGCCCGGGGCGGTGCGGGTGCCGGTGGCGAGGACGAGGTCGGGCGCCAGGGAGACGACGCGGTCCACGAGGCGCGAGCGCCAGGCGACGCACGGCTCGAACTCCGGGTCGCCCTCGGAGAAGAACTCCGACTCGGTGGACAGGGCGCACCCGCCGCGGATCAGCGACACGACCTGCCAGCCCTGCTCCTCGGCGAGGGCCGCCACCGGGGGCAGCCACTGGGCGGAGTGCGAGTCGCCGACGACGGCCACCCGGCGCGGCCGGTCGTCGCCGCCGAGCACGCACACCTCCACGTCGACCGGCACCGGTCCGCCCTCGTCCACCTCGGTGCTGCAGGTCGCCTCGGGCGGCAGCCACGGCCAGTCGTCGCGGATCACCGAATCCGGCGGCAGGGGCTCGACACCTCTGATCCCGCCGGTGGCGGGGAACGCCGTCCGCAGCGCCTCGGCCCCCGGGTAGTCCGGGTCGTCGGCCACCGCGGCGAGCCGGTCGGCCTCCCGGTCCATCCAGGTGCCGGCTCCCCAGCCCGCGGTCACGAGCGGGAGGGCGCACGCCGCGACGGCGACCAGGGCGACCGACGGCCGGCGCGCGCTGATCCCCTCGGCGGCCGGCCGCTCCACGAGGCGGTGGGTGACGGCGCTGAGCAGCAAGGACAGGCCGATGACCTGCAGCGCGCCGAGCAACGAGGGGGTCTCGCGCCCGGTGTGCACGAGGTAGAGGACGAGCACCGGCCAGTGCCACAGGTAGAGCACGTAGGAGCGCGCGCCCAGCCAGCGCGCGGCCGGGGTGGACAGGACGCGGTGCGCGCCGAACCGGCCACCCCGGTCGGCCGCGACGACGACCGCGACGGCGCACAGCACCGGCCAGGCCGCCTGCCAGCCCGGGAACGTGCGGGCGCCGTCGAGCAGTGCCCCGCAGCCGACCAGCGCCAGCACACCGCCCCAGCCGAGGGCCGCGGACCAGCGGGCGCCGAGCCGTACCCGGTCGAGCAGCAGCGCGGCGAGGGCGCCGGCGCCGAGCTCCCACAGCCGGGGGAGGGTGGAGAAGTAGGCGACGGGCTGGTTGGCCGCCGTGGCGACCACCGACCAGCACAGGCCTGCGGCGGTGAGCAGCGCGACGGCCGCCGTGGCGATCCGGCGGCCGTGCCGGCGCCAGGGGCTGCGCCGGACGAGCTGTGCGCCCAGCCAGAACAGCGGCGGGACCGCTAGCAGCACCTGCATCTGGATGGACAGCGACCAGAACTGCTGCATGGGGCTGGCCAGCGCGTTGCTGGCGGAGTAGTCGACCGCCTCGCGCACCAGCTGCTGGTTCTCGGTGAAGGTCACCGAGGCGAGCAGGTGGTCGGCCAGCTCCCGCCAACGGCTGGCCGGGAGGACCCACAGCCCGGCCAGGGTCGTGCCGAGCAGCACGAGCGCGGCCGACGGGACCAGCCGACCGAGGGTCCGGGTCATGGACCGCAGCGGCGCGACGTCGCCGGTGCGCCGGAGCTGCCCGCTGATGCTGTGGACGAGGAAGAAGCCGCTGAGCGCCAGGAAGACGTCGACGCCGCCGGACACCCGGCCGCTGAACACGTGGTAGCCGACGACGAGGGACACGGCGAGGGCGCGGAGGCCGTCGATCTCGGTGCGGTGGCGCCGGACCAGGGCCTCCGGCGCGTCAGCGCGGGTGGTGGTGGTTCGAGGCATGCGGCGCGTTCGGATCCCGGCGTCGACGACGTGTGTGCTCTGCTGCGGCTGGCACCCGACGCTACGCGGTGCGGTCAGTCGAAGGGGTTGGTGAGCACCGGCCGGGCCTGCAGGACGGCGAAGGTCGTGGGCGGGCCGTCGGTGGTGGTGGTTCCGGGCACCGGGAGGGCGAGCCCGTCGTCGACGCTGAACGAGCCGGACCACGTGGTCGTGAGCGAGGCGGTGTACGTGCCGCTCGCGTACTCGTGGCTGATCGTGTGGTCGGGGTAGGGCGCGCCCGGGTCGGTGCTGCTCAGCTCGGTGCCGTCGCCGGTGCGCCAGGTGAACCCGGTGGCGGTGGCGACGACGTCGACGGCGAAGCCGCGGATGTCGAGGGTGAACGTCTGCGTGGTGGGTCCGTCGGTGAAGAGGATGACCGGGAGCCCGACGAGCGCGTTGCCCGGAGGCTGCTGGCGCGTGGGCAGCTGGGGGAGCGGGAGGGTCTGGAAGTAGCGGTACACCTCGCCCGGCGACGGCGGCGGGTTGAGCGCGGTGATGTCGACGCACCCGCGGTCGAGGGACAACCACGTCCCGACGGGGGTGCCGATGGGGGCACCACTCGTCGGGAATCCGTCGACGGTGACGGTTCCGTCCGGGCCGGCGAGGGCGAGGCGGCGCCGTTCGACGACCAGGTCCTCCACCACGCGCCCTGGCGGAGAGGTGCACTGGAGGAAGTCGGCGCGATTGCAGTCGCCGGATTGGCGGTCGTTCACCACGCACGGCTCTGACAGCTGATAGGTGTACGGGTGCCCGACGGGTGCGCTATTTGAGGCTTCCCAGCCGCCCTCGGTCTGACTGAGGTAGGCCGCACTGAGGCTTCCGGCACCAACCCCGACCTCAGGCGAGTCGCAGACGTAAATTGTGCAGGCGTTGGCTGCAGCAGGGAGAGCAATGGTCGAGGCGACGAGAGCGACGGCAAAGACAGCTCGGCGCATGTCCTACCCGACCGTCAGGTTAGAGACTAGCCACGATTCGAGGTCCTGATTCCAGGTGAGCAACATCCCCGATTGGAGGTTGCCCGTCGCTTGCCCTGCGCGGTCCGGAACCTCCTGGCCTGTCTGGTCGAGAACGACATAAGCGCTTTGCGTGAAAAGGAAGCCGAGTTCCGCCTGGTTGGCTTGGACGCGCGGCAAGCCAATCGCTGTGAAGGTCGTCTTGCTGCCCGAATAGGTGTAGCCAGCCGCCTGGTCATCGATAAAGGACCGCGCGACTTGCCCGCAGAGTCTGCACTCATCGGTGCTCAGGTCTAGAAGCACAGCAGCCGGGACTGCGCCTTCACCGATCTCAACGCCGAGCGCCATGTAGTACTCGGCGAACGCCAAAGCGCCCTCTGGCGTCTTCTCCCGCGCCTCATCTGGCACCGGGAACTCCGCCGGGCCGAGCGGGGGCAGCTCCTCCTCGCTGGGCGCCGCACTGCTGACCGACGGCAGCGTCTCGCGCGCCTGCTGCTCCGCCGAGCACCCGGCGAGCACCGCGGACGCGCCGACGGCGCACGCCACCAGGCGCAGGGTCCACCGCCGCGACATCCGCACTCCCCGTGTTGATCACCGGTCGCCGGAGACTACGCAGACCACGAACGCGCCCGCACGCCTGCTGTGGACAACCACCCGATCGCGCCCAGGGGCGCAGCGCTACAGGCCCAGCGCCGCCGACATCTCCGCGCGCAGCTGGTCCAGCTCGTCCTCGCCCCGCCCGCGCGCAGCGATCAGCCCGGCGTCCTCGTGCACCGGGACGACCGTCTCCAGGTACGCCTTGAGCTTCGGCTCGGTGCCGCTGGGCCGCACGATCACCCGCACGCCGTCACCCAGCAGCCGCACCGCGTCGACCGGCGGGTCCTCCAGCGCCAGGTCGGCGAACGCGACCGGGCGCCCGAGCAGCGCGGACGGGGGAGCCGAGCGCACCCGCGCCATCGCGTCGGAGATGACCGACAGGTCCTCCACCCGCACCGACAACTGCCCGGTCACGAACAGCCCGTGCTCCTGCGCCAGCTCGTCCAGCCGGTCCAGCAGCGTGCGGCCGGACTCCGCCAGCTCCGCGGCCAGCAGCGCGACCGCCAGCGCGGCCGAGATGCCGTCCTTGTCCCGCGCCACCGTCGGGGTCACCGAGTACCCCAGCGCCTCCTCGTAGCCGTAGACCAGCGGTGCGGCCTCCGAACCGGCCCGCATGATCCACTTGAACCCGGTCGGCGTCTCCTCCGACGGCACCCCGTGCGCGGCGGCGACGACGTGCATCAGCGATCCGCTCACCAGCGACGACGCGTACGTTCCCCGCACCCCGCGGCGCAGCAGCCAGTCGGCCAGCAGCGCGCCCACCTCGTCGCCGGTCAGCTGCCGGCCGCCGCACACCACGGCGCACCGGTCGGCGTCCGGGTCCTCGGCGATCGCGACGTCGGCGCCGATCCGCTCCGCCAGCGCCTTCAGCAGGTCGGTGGCGCCCGGCTCCTCCGGGTTGGGGAAGGCCACGGTGCGGAACGTGGGGTCCGGCTCGTCCTGCTCGGCCACGCTCACCGGCTCGGCCAGCCCGGCCGCGGCGAACACCGCCCGCGTCGTCTCCGCGCCCACCCCGTGCATCGCCGTGTAGGCCACCCGCAGCGAGCCCCGGGAGGGCACCCGCGCGGGCTCGAGCGCCGCCACCACCGCGGCCACGTAGTCCTCGGCGACGTCGTCGCCGAGCGTCACCCACTCGTCGGACAGCGGCACCTCGCGCGCCGGGCCGACGGCGGCGATCGCGGCCTCGATCTCCGCGTCGGCCGGGGGGACCAGCTGCGCGCCGTCGCCCAGGTAGACCTTGTAGCCGTTGTCGTCGGGCGGGTTGTGGCTCGCGGTCACCATGATCCCGGCGACGCAGCCCAGGTGCCGCACCGCGAACGAGAGCACCGGCGTGGGCAGCGCCCGAGGCAGCACCTGCACCGCGAAGCCCGCCGCGGACAGCACCGACGCCGAGATGCGGGCGAACTCGTCGGACCGCCGGCGGGCGTCGAAGCCGATGACGACGCCGCCCCCGGCCGAGCCCGAGCCGGCCAGCCAGGCGCCCAGGCCCGCCGCCGCCCGGGTGACCACGGCCGCGTTCATCCCCGCGGGTCCGGCCCGCAGCGGTCCGCGCAGCCCCGCCGTCCCGAAGGTCAGCGGGCCGGCGAAGCGGCGGCCGAGCTCGGCGACGTCGCCGGTCCCGACGAGCGCCAGCACCTCCGCGCGGTCGCCCGCGTGCGGGTCGGCGTCGGCCCACGCGCGGGCCGTGGAGAGCAGGTCGTCGGTCATGCCGGGAAGTTCTCCGCGTCGTAGGCGGCAGTGGTGAACTCCCCGCCCACGCGGGAGTGCACCGGGTCGGACAGGTCGGGCTCGCCGTGCATCTCGACCAGCGCCGCGGCGTAGGCCTCGGCGTCGTCGGCCGGCTCGTAGCCCAGCGCCCGGGCGGCGGTCAGGTCCCACCAGTTCCGGGTGTTGGCCGAGACACCCCACACGACGGCGAACCCGAGGGAGGGCGCCCGGAGCGCGGCGTCGACCAGGCGCACGGTGTCGCCGGGGGAGAGCCAGGTGGACAGCTGGCGCGTCGTCGTCGGCTCGGGGAAGGCGCTGCCGATCCGCAGGCAGACGACGTCGAGGCCGTAGCGGTCGGCGTAGAGCGAGCCGAGCGCCTCCATCGCCACCTTGGAGACCCCGTAGTACGTGTCCGGGCGCGGCGGGGCGTCGGCCTCGCGCAGCAGCCCGCCGTCGGGCCGCGGGGTGTACCCGGTGGCGTGGTTGCTGCTGGCCAGCACCACCCGGCGGACGCCGGCGCGGCGGGCGGCCTCGAGCACGCAGTACGTGCCCTCGACGTTGGTGTGCGCGATCGCCGGCCAGGTGGACTCGCTGGCGATGCCGGCCAGGTGCACCACCGCGCCGGCGCCGGCCGCGGCCGCCGTCATCGCGTCGAGGTCGGTGATGTCGCCGACCAGGTGCTCCTCGCCCGGCCGCGGCTCGGGCACCGGGACGACGTCCAGGCTGCGCACCGCCCAGCCGCGCTCGGGCAGCCCGCCGCGCAGGACCGTGCCGATGAGGCCGGCGGCGCCGGTCACCAGGACCGGCCCGGTCATGCGGGCAGCCGCCCGATGAAGCGCACCAGGAACTCGCCGAGCCGGCCGGCGGCCTCCCGCCCGGCGGCGATCACCTCGTCGCCGTCGAGCTTCTCGCCGGTGATGCCGGCCGCGGCGTTGGTGACCAGGGACAGCCCGAAGACCTCCAGGCCCTCGGCCGCCGCCGCGATCGCCTCCAGCGCCGTCGACATGCCCACGAGGTCCGCGCCCATCGTGCGCAGCATCCGGATCTCGGCCGGCGTCTCGTAGTGCGGGCCGGGCAGGGCGGCGTAGACGCCCTCGACCAGGCCCGGGTCCAGCTCGCGGGCCAGCGCGCGCAGCCGCGCCGAGTAGAGGTCGGTCAGGTCGACGAAGTTGCCGCCGACCAGCGGCGAGCGCGCGGTGAGGTTGAGGTGGTCGGCGATGACGACCGCCTGGCCGACCCGGTGCTCCGGCGCGAGCCCGCCGGCGGCGTTGGTGAGCACGACGGTCTTCACGCCGGCGGCCGCCGCGGTGCGCACGCCGTGGACGACCGGCTCGACGCCGCGGCCCTCGTACAGGTGCGTCCGCCCGAGGAAGAGGAGCACCTTCCGGTCGCCGACGCGCACCGAGCGGACCTCGCCGCCGTGCCCCATGGCGGTCGGGGCGGAGAAGCCGGGCAGCTCGCCGATGGCGACGCTGAACTCGGCCGCCCCGAACGCGTCGGCCGCCGGCGCCCACCCGGAGCCCATGACGACGGCGACGTCGTGCGGTCCGCCGAGGGCGGTGGTGAGGTCGTCGGCCGCGCGGGCGGCGACGGTCTGGGCGTCGGTGGTGGGGTGCTCGCTCACGGAGGGACGCTAACCCAGATCCGCACCGCGGCTCCGTGCCGCGCTCGGGGGTGGCGGGAGCCGGTCCACCGCACGGGTGGATCGCGGTCGGTCGCCGGGTGGGCACCGGCCCTCCTCCCTAGACTCCGGGAGGTGGAGATCCCCTTCCGGTCGTCCGAGCGGGCCAGCCTCGGCGTCGAGTGGGAGCTGCAGCTGGTCGACCTGCAGACGCGGGAGCTGTCGCCCGGGGCCAACGAGATCCTCGACCAGCTGCGGCCCGACGGTGCCGAGGAGCACCCCAAGGCCAAGCACGAGCTGCTGCAGTCGACCGTCGAGATCATCACCGGCATCTGCACCACCGTCGCCGAGGCCAAGGCCGACCTCGCCGGCACGCTGGCGGAGGTCGCCGAGGCGGCCGGGCAGCGCGGCTTGGGCCTGCTGTGCGCAGGCACCCACCCCTTCACCGACTGGCAGACCCAGCTCATCTCGCCCAAGGAGCGCTACCTCGAGCTGGTCGAGCGGATGCAGTGGATGGCCCGGCGGATGCAGATCTTCGGCGTTCACGTGCACGTCGGCGTGCGCGCGCCGGAGAAGGCGATCCCCATCGTGAACGCGCTGTGCCAGTACATCCCGCACTTCCTGGCGCTGTCGTCGTCCTCCCCGTTCTGGGTCGGCTGCGACACCGGGCTGGCGTCGTCGCGGACGAAGATCTTCGAGGGCATGCCGACGGCGGGGCTGCCCTACCAGCTGGCCGACTGGGCCGAGTTCGAGGAGTACATGGAGACGCTGATCTCCACGAAGTCCATCGACAGCGTCCGCGAGGTCTGGTGGGACGTCCGGCCGCACCCCGACTTCGGCACGGTGGAGCTGCGCATCTGCGACGGCCTGCCCACCCTCGACGAGATCGGGGCGGTGGCCGCGCTCGCGCAGTGCCTGGTCGAGCAGTTCGACACCCAGCTCGACCGCGGCTACACCCTCCCCACCCCGGCGTCCTGGGTGCTGCGGGAGAACAAGTGGCGCGCCTCCCGGTACGGCCTGGACGCCGACATCGTCGTCGACGAGAAGGGCACCGTCCGGCCGGTGCGGCAGGCGATCGTCGACCTGGTCGAGGAGCTGCGGCCCACCGCCCGGCGGCTGGGCTGCGAGGCCGAGCTCGCCGACGTGCTCCGGGTGCTCGAGGTCGGCGCGTCCTACCAGCGCCAGCGCGCCGTCGCCGCCGAGCACGACGGCGACCTGCGGCCGGTCGTCGACAGCCTGCTCGCCGAGATGCGGGACGGCCTGCCCGCGACCGCCGTCGAGGGCCGGCCCACCGAGCCGGTGCCCGGCCCGGGCGACTGCGCCGGGGGGCACGCGGCGTGACCGCCGTCGTCGAGGAGCTCGGCGCCGCGGTGGACCACTGGGTGGCCGACCACGCCGAGCGGCTGACCGGGGTGCGGCGGCACCTGCACGCCCACCCGGAGCTCGCGTTCACCGAGTTCGAGACCACCGCCTACCTCGAGCAGCAGCTCCGCGCGGCCGGGCTCGATCCGCAGCGGCTGCCCGGCGGCACCGGGCTGGTCGTCGAGATCGGGCAGGGCCCCGGCCCCACCGTGGTGCTGCGGGGGGACATCGACGCGCTGCCGCTGGCCGACCTCAAGGACGTCCCGTACGCCTCCACCCGCCCGGGGCTGTGCCACGCCTGCGGCCACGACGTGCACACCACCGTGGTGCTGGGCGTCGCCCTGGCGCTGGCCGGCCTCGACGGGCTGCCCGGGCGCGTGCGCTGCATCTTCCAGCCGGCCGAGGAGACGGTGCCCGGCGGCGCCACCCAGGTGGTGGCCTCCGGGGTGCTCGACGGGGCGACCCGCGCCTTCGCGCTGCACTGCGACCCCTCGGTCCCGGTCGGCCGGGTCGGGCTGCGCACCGGCGCGATCACCGCCGCCTGCGACGGCATCGACGTCACCCTCACCGGCCCCGGTGGGCACACCGCCCGCCCGCACCTGACCGTCGACCTGGTCGACGCGCTCGGCCGGCTGATCACCGAACTGCCCGGGCTGCTCTCCCGCCAGGTCGACCCGCGCGCCGGTATCTCGCTGGTGTGGGGAGCGGTCGACGCCGGCGTCGCCGCCAACGCCATCCCGCAGCACGGCCGGCTGCGCGGCACGGTGCGGGTGCTCGACCGCGACGCCTGGCAGGGCGCGGAGGAGATCGTCCGCTCGCTGGTCGCGAAGGTCGCCGCCGCCACCGGGGCCGAGGTGGAGGTCGACTACGTGCGCGGGGTCCCGCCCGTGGTGAACGACCCCCGCTCGGTGGCGCTGCTGCGCTCCGCGGCGGTGGAGACGGTGGGTGCCGACGGCGTCGTGCTGTCCCCGCAGAGCATGGGCGGGGAGGACTTCGGCTGGTTCGCCGACAGGCTGCCGATCGCCCTCGCCCGGCTGGGCACGCACGGCGGCGGAGAGCCGCTGGACCTGCACCGCGGCACCTTCGACGTGGACGAGCGGGCGATCGCCGTGGGGGTTCGGCTGCTCGCGCGCGCGGCGCTGCACGCCCTGGAGGCCGACGCCGCGCACCCGGCCGGGGACGGCCCGCCGCCACCCGGCCGCACGGGACGGCAGGCCCCCGGAGAGACTGCAGCCAGACCCCCCGTCGAGGAGACCCGTCGAGCATGAGCCCCACCGACCAGCAGAGCAGCGCAGCGGCGCCGGCGCCGGCCGATGCGCAGGTCCCCAGCGAGCACGAGGTCCCCGACGACCTCGGGCTGGCCGCGGAGTTCCCCGGTGTCACCCGCGACCAGTGGCGCGACCTGGTCGCCGGCGTGCTGCGCAAGGCCGGCCGCGAGGACCTCCCGGAGCCGGTCGAGGAGGCGCTGCGCCGCCCGGTGGCCACCGGCGTCACCGTGGCCCCGCTCTACACCGCCGAGGACGCCGGAGACCTGCCGGCTGCCGCTGGTGTGCCGGGCCTGCCGCCGTTCGTGCGCGGCGCCCGCCCGTCAGGCGGACCGGCCGGCTCGGCGGAGGTCACGGCCTCCGGCGGCGCGGAGGGCGGCGCGCCCGGCGGATGGGACATCCGCCAGCGGCACGCGCACCCCGACGTCGCGCTGACCAAGGAGGCGATCGCCGCCGACCTGGAGAACGGCGTCACCTCGCTCTGGCTGGTCGTCGGCGAGGGCGCGGTGCCGGCCGACCGGCTCGGCGAGGTGCTGGCCGACGTCTACCTCGACCTCGCCCCCGTCAGCGTCTCGGGCGGGACGGCGGCGGCAGAGGCGTTCCTCGACCTCGTCGAGGGCCGCACCGACCTGGCGTCCGGCGGCTCGCTCGGCCTGGACCCGCTCGGCGAGCACGCCGCCTCCGGGCAGCCGCAGGACCTCTCCGGGCTCGCCGGCATCGCCCGTCGCGCCGCGGCGCACGCCGGCCTGCGCAGCGTCGTCGTGGACGGCACGGTCTTCGCCGATGCGGGCGCCTCCGCCGTCGAGGAGCTCGGTTGCTCGCTCGCGGCGGGCGTCGCCTACCTGCGCGCGCTCACGGACGACGGGCTGAGCGTGGACGAGGCGTTCGGCCAGCTCGAGTTCCGCTACAGCGCGGGCGCCGACCAGTTCACGACGATCGCCGCGCTGCGCGCCGCCCGCCGGCTGTGGGACCGCGTCGGCGAGGTCAGCGGCGCCTCGCCCGACGCCCGGGGCCAGCGCCAGCACGCCGTCACCTCCTCGGTGATGACGACGAAGCGCGACCCGTGGGTCAACATGCTGCGCACCACGGTCGCCTGCTTCGCCGCCGGCGTGGGCGGCGCGGACGCCGTCACCGTGCAGCCCTTCGACGCTGCCCTCGGCCTGCCCGACGCCTTCTCCCGGCGGATCGCCCGCAACACGCAGAGCCTGCTCGTGGAGGAGGGGCACCTCGCCCGCGTCCTCGACCCGGCCGGCGGCTCCTGGTACGTCGAGTCGCTGACCGACGAGCTGGCCCGCGCCGCGTGGGACTGGTTCACCGAGATCGAGCGGGCCGGCGGCCTGGCCGCGGCGCTGGACTCCGGCCTGGTGCGCGACCGGATCGCCGCCGCCTGGGACGCCCGCGCGCGGCGGCTGGCCACCCGTTCGGAGGCCATCACCGGCGTCAGCGAGTTCCCCAACCTCGCCGAGAAGCTGCCCGAGCGGCAGCCCGCGGCGGACCTGCACGCCGGGGGAGGGTTGCCCCGCGTGCGGGCGGCCCAGGAGTACGAGGCGCTGCGCGACGCGGCCGACGCCGCAGCCACCCGCCCGGCCGTCTACCTGGCCACCATCGGCCCGATCGCCCGGCACACCGCCCGGGCGAGCTTCGCCGGCAACCTGTTCCAGGCCGGCGGGCTGGCCACGCCGTCCGGCGACGGGGCCGGCGGCCTCGCCGACGCCGGCACGACGGTGGCCTGCATCTGCGGCACCGACAAGGACTACGCCGAGCAGGCGGCCGCACTGGCCGCCGCCCTCAAGCAGGCCGGCGCCACGCAGGTGTGGCTGGCGGGCAAGCCCGACCTCGCCGTCGACGGCGTCGACGGCTACGTGCACGCGGGGTGCGACGCCCTGGACGTGCTCCGCACCGTCCACGCGCAGCTGGGTCTCGAAGGAGTGCAGGCATGACGGGCATCCCCGACTTCGGCGACGTCGAGCTGGGCCGCCCGGCCCCCGGCGGGTCGCCCGACGACTGGGCGAAGGCGTTCGAGGAGACCACCGGCCGCAGCGTGGCCGAGGCGACCTGGGAGACCCCCGAGGGCATCGCCGTCCCGCCGCTGTTCACGCCGCGGGACCTGGACCGGCTGGACTTCCTCCAGACCCTGCCGGGCCTCCCGCCGTTCCTGCGCGGGCCCTACCCGACGATGTACACGACCCAGCCGTGGACGGTCCGGCAGTACGCGGGCTTCTCCACCGCGGCGGAGTCCAACGCCTTCTACCGGCGCAACCTGGCGGCCGGCCAGAAGGGCCTGTCGGTCGCCTTCGACCTGCCCACCCACCGGGGCTACGACTCCGACCACCCGCGGGTGGTCGGCGACGTCGGCATGGCGGGCGTGGCCATCGACTCGATCCTGGACATGCGGCAGCTGTTCGACGGCATCCCGCTGGACAGGATGAGCGTGTCGATGACCATGAACGGCGCCGTGCTGCCCGTGCTCGCGCTCTACATCGTCGCGGCCGAGGAGCAGGGGGTGTCGCCGGCGCAGCTGACCGGCACCATCCAGAACGACATCCTCAAAGAGTTCATGGTGCGGAACACCTACATCTACCCGCCCCAGCCCTCGATGCAGATCATCAGCGACATCTTCTCCTTCACCTCGCAGGAGATGCCGCGGTACAACTCCATCTCGATCTCCGGCTACCACATCCAGGAGGCCGGGGCGACGGCCGACCTCGAGCTGGCCTACACGCTGGCCGACGGCGTCGAGTACCTGAAGGCGGGCAAGGACGCCGGCATCGAGGTGGACGCGTTCGCCCCGCGGCTGTCGTTCTTCTGGGCCATCGGGATGAACTTCTTCATGGAGGTCGCCAAGCTCCGCGCCGGGCGGCTGCTGTGGGCCCGGCTGGTGAAGGAGGCCGGCGCGACGAACCCCAAGTCGCTCGCGCTGCGCACCCACTCGCAGACCTCGGGCTGGTCGCTGACCGCGCAGGACGTCTACAACAACGTCGTCCGCACCTGCCTGGAGGCCATGGCCGCCACCCAGGGGCACACCCAGTCGCTGCACACCAATGCCCTCGACGAGGCGCTGGCGCTGCCCACGGACTTCTCCGCCCGCATCGCCCGCAACACCCAGCTGCTGCTGCAGCAGGAGTCGGGGACCACGCGGGTCATCGACCCGTGGGGCGGCTCGGCCTACGTCGAGAAGCTGACCTACGACCTGGCCCGGCGCGCGTGGGCGCACATCCAGGAGGTCACCGAGGCCGGCGGCATGGCGCAGGCCATCGACGAGGGCATCCCGAAGCTGCGCATCGAGGAGGCCGCGGCCCGCACCCAGGCACGCATCGACTCCGGCCGCCAGCCGGTCATCGGCGTGAACAAGTACCGGGTCGACGCCGACGAAGCGATCGAGGTGCTCAAGGTCGACAACGCCGACGTGCTGGCCCAGCAGAAGGCCAAGCTCGAGCGGCTGCGCGCCGACCGCGACGGCGCCGCGGTCACCGACGCGTTGCGCCGGCTCACCGACGCCGCGCGCGCCGCGGCCGAGGGACGGCGGGGGAGCGGGCTGGAGGCGAACCTGCTGAAGCTCGCCGTCGACGCCGCCCGCGCCCAGGCCACCGTCGGTGAGATCTCCGACGCGCTCGAGGAGGTCTACGGGCGGCACGCGGGCCAGGTGCGCACCATCTCCGGCGTCTACCGCGACGAGGCGATGGCCGGGCACCGGGCCGGGGAGGGCAGCCCCATGGAGGAGACCCGCCGCATGGCGGAGGCGTTCGAGGAGGCCGAGGGGCGCCGTCCGCGCATCCTGGTCGCCAAGATGGGCCAGGACGGCCACGACCGCGGCCAGAAGGTCATCGCCACCGCGTTCGCCGACCTGGGCTTCGACGTCGACGTCGGCCCGCTGTTCCAGACGCCGGACGAGGTCGCCCGCCAGGCGGTGGAGGCCGACGTGCACGTCGTCGGCGTCTCGTCGCTGGCCGCCGGGCACCTCACGCTGGTGCCCGCGCTGAGGCAGGCGCTGGCCGAGCTGGGTGCCGACGACGTGCTGATCGTGGTGGGCGGCGTCATCCCGCCCGACGACGTCCCGACGCTGAAGGAGATGGGCGCGGCCGCGGTCTTCCCGCCCGGCACCGTCATCGCCGAGGCCGCCCAGGAGCTGCTGCGGACCCTGTCCGAGCGTCTGGGTCACTGATGGTCGACGTCCCGGCGCTGGTCGAGGGCGTCCTCGCGGGGGACCGCCGGACGATGGCGCGCGCCATCACCCTGGTCGAGTCCCGCCGCGGTGACCACCGCGAGCGGGCGCAGGAGCTGCTGGTGGAGCTGCTGCCGCACGCCGGGGGAGCGCGCCGCGTGGGCATCAGCGGCGTCCCCGGCGTGGGCAAGTCGACCTTCATCGACCAGCTCGGGGTGACGCTCACCGCGGCCGGCTCGAAGGTGGCGGTGCTCGCCGTCGACCCGTCCTCGGCGCGCTCGGGCGGCTCGATCCTCGGCGACAAGACCCGCATGTCCCGGCTCGCCGTCGACCCGGCCGCCTTCATCCGCCCGTCCCCGACCTCGGGGACCCTGGGCGGCGTCGCGCAGGCCACCCGCGAGTCGATGGTCGTCGTCGAGGCCGCCGGCTACGACGTCGTGCTCGTCGAGACCGTCGGGGTCGGCCAGTCCGAGATCACCGTCGCCGAGATGGTCGACTCCTTCCTCTTCCTGACCCTGGCCCGCACCGGGGACCAGCTGCAGGGCATCAAGCGCGGCATCCTCGAGATCGCCGACGTGATCGCGGTGAACAAGGCCGACGGCGAGGGGGCGCCCGCTGCCCGCAAGGCGGCCCGCGAGCTGGCGCAGGCGATCCGGATGCTGCGCGGGCACGGCGAGACCTGGGAGGTCCCGGTCCTCACCTGCGCCGGGCTCACCGGCGACGGGCTGGACGAGGTCTGGGCCAAGCTCGTCGAGCACCAGGACCGGATGCGGGCCTCCGGCGAGCTGGACGAACGGCGCCGCAGCCAGCAGGTGCGCTGGACCTGGCAGCTGGTGCGCGACGGCCTCGACCACGCGCTGCGGGCGCACCCCGGCGTCCGCGACCTGGCGCCCGGCCTCGAGGCGGCGGTGCTCGCCGGCGAGCTCACGCCGGCCCTCGCCGCCCGGCAGCTCCTCGGGACCTTCCTCGCCGCACCGGGCGCCGAGCAGCCGGTCTGACGGCCGCGGCCGGGAGGGCGACGGGCCGTGCCCGGAAGCGCCCACTCCCGTGTCGACTCTTCGGCACATATCGCCCAGTGAAGCTGCGATGACACGCAGTTCCGAGAGTGACCGTTCCGTCTCGCCGCTGATACTTTCTGCACCTAGAACGTAGCGCCGAGTAACGCTCAGTCGCGCGCCACCGAGGTGCTCCGTTCGGTCGCCACACGGGTCACATCCCCGCGTGTCCGGCGCTCGGGACCTGTGCGGTCCAGCAATCATCACAGCGGGCAACGGTGCCGCTACACAGGACGACACCGACCGACCGCTCGCGGTCGACCGGGCAAGGGGGGTAACCGCGTGATCGTCTTCGTCTACGGGACCACCGCCGAGGCCATCAAGCTGGCTCCGGTCGCCCGCCGGCTCGCCGACCAGGGCGTCGAGTACGAGCAGTGGCTGACCCTCCAGCAGTCCGACACCGTGCTGCGCGCCCTGCCGGGCCTGGGGCTGCCCGCGCCGGACCACGTGCTGGCCAACGGCCGCGCCGGCCGCCCCCTCGCCGGCCCCGCCGACGTCGTCGTCTGGCTCGGCCAGATCCTCGCCTGGGTGGTGCGCCACGGCTGGTCGGCCCGCAAGCGGCTGCGCAGCAGCGGGCGCAGCGTCCTCGTCGTCCACGGCGACACGATGACCAGCGTCGTCGGCGCCCTCCTGGCCAAGCTGCTCGGCGCGGACTGCGCGCACGTCGAGGCCGGGCTCCGCTCGGGCAACTGGCGGCACCCCTTCCCCGAGGAGCTGGACCGGCGGATCGTCGGTCGGCTCGCCGACGTCCACTACGCCCCGTCCGACACCGCGGCCGCGGTGCTCGCCGGTCGCCGCGGCGTCGTGAACACCGAGGCCAACACCGTCGTGGACGCCGTCCTGGACCGCGCCCCGTCGGCGCGCCCGTCGGAGACCGACCCCTACGGGCTGGTCCTGCTGCACCGGTTCGAGTTCCTGACCGCCGCCGGGCTGGCCGACCGGACGCTGGCCGTGCTGCAGCAGCACGCGCCGCACCGGATGGTCGTCGTGGCCGACGACCAGGCCCGCCACGTGCTGGGCAGCCGGCTCGACGCGCTGCCCGCGGAGCTCTTCACCGTCCTGGACAAGGTCCCGCACGCCGAGTTCACCGACCTGCTGGCGGGCGCCTCGTTCGTCGTCACCGACAGCGGCGGCGTCCAGGAGGAGGCCGCGCTGCTCGGCGTCCCCACGCTGATCCACCGCAAGGAGACCGAGCGGCAGGACGGGCTGGGCGAGAACGCCGAGCTCTCCGGCTGGGACGTCGACGTCCTCCAGCACTTCCTCCGGGCCTCCGCCGAGCGGCGCCGCCCGCCCCAGACTCTGCGCACCTCACCGTCGGACATCGTCGTGAAGGACCTGATGACCCGTGCCTACCACTGAGCTCACGGCGGTCTCCGTCGTCGTCCCCGCATACCAGGAGGCCGCCAGCATCGGTGCGGCGGTGACCCGCCTGGCCGAGGTCCTGGACGGCACGGGTCGTCCCTACGAGATCCTCGTCGTGTCCGACGGCAGCACCGACGGGACGGCGGAGCAGGCCCGGGCGCTGGGCCTGCCGCAGGTGACGGTGCTCGAGTACTTCCCGAACCAGGGCAAGGGCCACGCGATCCGGCACGGCTTCCAGCACGCCACCAACCCGCTGGTCGCGTTCATGGACGGCGACCTGGACCTGCACCCCTCCGTGCTGCCGGGCTTCTTCGACCGGCTGGACGCCGACGTCGCGGACGTCGTCGTCGGGTCGAAGGTGCACCCGGAGTCGGCCGTCACCTACCCGTTCGTCCGCCGCGTGGCCAGCCGGCTCTTCCGGCTCCTCACCCGGATCGCCCTGGGCATGGACCTCGGTGACACCCAGACCGGCATCAAGGCGATGCGCCGGTCGGTCGCTGCGCCGGTCATGGCAGGGCTGAGGGTCACCGGCTTCGCCTTCGACCTCGAGATGATGTGCTGGCTCGTCGACACCGGGGCGCGCATCCAGGAGGCGCCCGTGGTGCTGGACTACGAGTTCACCAGCCGGATCGGTGCGGGCTCGGTGTGGGAGGCGCTGCGCGACCTGCGGACCGTGGCGGTCCACCGGCGCGCCCGTCAGCGGGCCGTCGCGGCGGGGCCGCTCCGCGTGGCCGCACCGGAGCCCGCTCCGATCGAGCGGATCGCGCCGGTCGTGCCGCTGCCCGTCCCGCGCGCCCGCGTCGAGCAGGCCGACGAGTCGCTGCCCCGGGCGGCCAGCCGGTGACCGCGGTGCAGCCCGAGGTCGTCCCGCACCCGGCGCACCCCGTGACCGTCGAGGCGGTCCGGGCCGAGATGGCCACCCGCGCCGAGGAAGCCGCCCCCGCCGAGGAGGCGGCCGTCTCGACCCGCCAGATGTCGCTGGGGTACCTCAGGCGGCACGCCTGGCCGCTGATCTCGGTCGGCGGGCTCTCGGTGCTCGGCATCGCCTCCACGTCGGGCTTCCACGTGGTCACCGGGCGAGGCCTGGGGCCCGGTGGGTTCGGGCTGCTGGCCGCCTTCCTGGCCATCGTCAACATCGCCAGCATCGGCGCGTCCGCGCTGCAGAACTCCGTCGCGGTGGTGACCGCGGCTGCGCTCGCGGCGGGGCCGAGGGAGGCGCCGAGGCGCCGCATGGACGGGGCGACCGTCGAGGCGCTCGTGCTCGGCGGCGGTTTCGCGGGCGCGGTCGTCCTCGCCTCGCCGCTGTTCGCGGACGCCCTGAACACCAGCCGGCTGGCGGTCAACCTCGCCGCCCTCACCATCGTCCCCAGCTTCTTGTTCTGCGTGGCTCTCGGTCGCCTGCAGGCCACCGGCCGGGCGTGGATCCTCACCGCCTACTCCACCGCCGCCCAGATCCTCCGGCTGCTGCTGGCCATCGCCGCCCTGGCCGTCGGCCTCGGGGCGGTCTCCATCGTCCTCGGCGTCCTCGTCGCGATCGTCGCCGTGGCCGCGCTGGCCAGCTGGCAGACCCGTGGCCTCCGCGTCTCGGGCACCCGCGCGTTCTCGCGCCGGAGCACGAAGCTCATGCTGATCACGCTGTCGTTCGCGTGGCTGACGAACATCGACGTCCTGCTCGTGCGCATCTACACCGTCGACGACGTCTCCGGGGGCTTCGCCGCGGCCGCCCTGCTCGCCAAGATGGGCCTGCTGGTGCCGACGACGCTGTCCCTGTACCTGCTTCCCCGGTTCGTGTTCCGGGGGGCCGACGCCGGCGCGGTGCGTTTCGGGGTCAACATCGTGCTGGCGACGGTCCTGGCCAGCGGACTGGCCATGGCCGCAGGGGTCGCGCTCTTCGGCGACCCGCTGGTCTCGACCCTCTTCGGTGCCGGGTACGGGCCCGCCGCGGCGCTGCTGCCCTGGCTGGCCGTCGCCTACCTGCCGTGGGCTCTGGCGCAGGGACTCCTCATCAGCCACACGGCGCGAGCGTCCTCCCGGGCGGTGGTCGTGCTCGTCGTGGCCGCAGTCGTGCAGTGGGTGGCGGCCACGGTGCTGCTCCCGGACCTCCGCGCCATGATCGTGGCCGTGGGCGTCATCGGCGTCCTGACGGCCGTCGCGCTGTTCGTCCTGGATCGCGCCGACGCCGCCCGGGAGCTGCGGCGTGGCTGAGCGTGCCGGCTCGACGGCGGTCCTGGACGACCACGTCGAGGTGATCGACCGGACGGTCCCGGTCCCGGTGGCCGGTGCGGCGCCGCCCCCCACCCCACCCCGCCGCGTCGCCCGCCTGCAGGCCGCGGCCTGGGCGCTGGCCGGGGTGGTGGTCCTGGGCGTCGGGTACATCCCCGGGGCCCGCGTGCCGATCATCGCCGACGACTTCCACTTCTTCCACGAGACGTTCGCGATCACCGACGGCAGCCTCTGGAACGCGGTGACCTACGGGTTCTCGGCGGGCCAGGACACCGGTCACGCCAACCCGGTCGGCCAGCTGCTCGGGGCGCTGTACTACCACCTGGCGTACTGGTTCAGCGCCACCTTCGGGATCTCGCCGCAGTACTGGGACGTCCTGGCCACGCTCGGCATGATCGCGCTGGGCGTCGCCGGGGCGGCCTCGGTCGTCGTGTGGGGCCTGAGCCGCGTACCGGCGGGTCCTCCGTCGTTCTGGCCGGTGTTCGCGCTGCTGTCGGCGGTCATCGCGGCGACGCTGCAGCTGCACGTGCCCTGGTCCGACGACCCCGTCGTCTCCTACGGGCCCGCCGGCTGGGGGTCGACCGCGCTGGGGCTGTGGACGATCGCCTGGGCGCTGCGCGCGACGGCCCCCGGTGCTCGCGGTGCGCGCTCGATCCTCGCCTGCTCGGTGCTCGCGGTCGCCTGTGTCTGGTACTACGAGATGCTCGTCGCCGCCATCGTGGCGGTCGCCGTCGCCCTGGTGCTCATCGCCCTCACCGCGGTCGACCGGGAGCAGGTGCGGCGCCGCTGCCTGGTGCTGATGGGCAGCGCCGTCCTGCTGCCCGCAGTGATGTTCGTGCTCGGGCGGGTGCTGCTAGCGGCTCCGCCCGAGGTGACCAACTACACGGGGACCACCGTCGCCCTGGGCACGGCCTCCCTGGCCTCGCTGGGTCGTGGCATGGTCAGCGCCCTCCCCGGTGGCGGGTGGGTCTACCTCACCGAGACCGCCGGCACGCCGGCGATCACGTGGGACTCCTTCTTCGTGGCGGGAGCACTGGTGCTCCTGGCCGGCGGCATCGGGTACGCCTGGGTCCGCAGCACCGCGGCCGGTGCGGTCCGGCCGGACGGCGCACCGCCCGCACCGACCGGCGCCCGGCCCGCCTGGGCCGGCCCCTGGCTCGTGCCCGCCGGCACGCTGCTCACCTTCTGGGCGGGCGCGACGGCCACGCACGCGTTCACCGTCCACCACGGCGCGAAGATGGCCCGCCCCGGGCTGGTGTACCTCTCCTACGCGGTCGGGGTCATCTGCGTCGCGGGGCTCATCCTGCTGGCGCTCCTCGCCGTGCGCCGCCGGCCGTGGGCCCGCCTGCTGGTCGTCGCACTCCCGCTGACGGGCGCGTTCGTCCTCCTGCAGGTGGCTCTCAACGTGGCGCTGGCCGACATCACCACGGTCCAGTACCCGGTGAACGCCCGGATGGTCGCCCAGTCGGTCGACGGGGACCTCCCCGAGGAGGTCCGCTGCGGCACCCTGCAGGCGTGGCTGGAGCGGCCCTGGCCGGAGTACTACCGCGAAGCCGTCACCGACGGCATCCAGGAGAACTACGAGCGCATGTTCGGGCAGCCGTTCTGCTCGCGGCTGGACAGCCAGGGCGGCTGACCCCGGGTCGCGGCAGCAGCCCGGTGAGCTGGACGGCACCGGGCGGATCTCCGCAGACCGGTGCCTCCACGAGTTCCTGACCCGCCCCTCAGGATCGCTGCACCGCGAGCGAGCCCGTGGCCGACGAGATCGCGGTCGGCCACGGCCGGGCAGCTGGACGCCGTCCCGCACGGGTCCGACCGCGGGCCGCCCGGCGCGGTGGTGGGCTCCCGACCACGCCGGTCCCGGGCGGGGGCGGCCCGGAGCACCTGGTCGGTCGCGGCCGTCGTCCCGCCCGGGCGGCGTCGACACGGGTGGCCCGCTCCGACGCCGGAGGCCGTGACCTCGCCAGACCCTGGTGCGCGGTCACGCCGCAGACCCCGGGAACGACGGCGCCCCGCGACGACCGTGGGTCGTC